>NZ_CP017479.1:1886826-2201297 GCF_001761465.1 Flavobacterium gilvum
AAAGGATGAAAAACTGGGGGTTCGTTTTTTTTGCCTTTGTAATTTTACGACTAATTGAAAACTAGGAACATGATTTTTGTCATATTTTGAATATGACTTAACAACATTCTGATGTTGAAAACTTATCTTTTTGATAATTTTAAAATATGTTTTTTATATCGTATGGGGAATAGGAGTGAAAAAAATATTTTAAAATAAATGACCTATATTATAATAAAAGACAAAAATATCTTTTATATTTGCGTTTAAATAAAAGATAAATTTGTCTTTTATTTAAAATAACAATTTTATTAACCAACAAAAACAGATTATTATGCTTTCAAAATCACAAGCACGGGCATTTTTTCTGGGAGGAACATTGGTCACCTTCTTAATCTTTATAGGATTGACTATTTATTCGTTTATGCCCAGAAATGATCAAACAAATTACAAGGCCATAGACAAACAAGTAGTGAGAGGAAAAGAAATTTGGGAACACAACAACTGCATGGGGTGTCATACCATTATGGGAGAAGGAGGCTATTATGCTCCCGAACTGACCAAAGTTATTGAAAGAAGAGGCGAAGGTTATGTTAAGGCAGTATTGATGTCACCAGTACCATGGTCACCAAACGGACGAAAAATGGTTGCCTATAATATGAGTGAAAAAGACGCCGAAGCAGTTGTGGCTTACTTTAAATGGATCGGAAAGATTGATTTGAATGGCTTTGACCGTATCGTTTCTCCTTTAGCAAAAGAAAATAATTAAATTATACAAATATGAAATATAAATCACAAAAAGTAGCCTATTGGTTTTTTGCACTCTGCATGCTATTGTTCTCATTGCAAATTGTCTATGGATTTATAATGGGCTTTGACCGAATAGGAATTCAAGGGTTGCACGATATTATTCCATTTAATGTAGCAAGAGCTGTTCATACCAACTTATTGGTAGTTTGGTTGTTGACCGGTTTTATGGGAGCCGCTTATTACATCATCCCTGAGGAAGCGCAACGCGAATTAATAAGTGTGAAATGGGCTTACATACAGTTAATTTCTCTTGCGGTCGTAGGAGTAGTAGCCATTGTTGGATTCCACTTAAACCATTGGGAAGGAAGAAAGTTTCTTGAGATTCCGAGAGAATTGGATTTCTTGGTTGTTGTCAATGTTTTATTGTTTTTGGGTTTGATTCTTGGAACGCTTTTCAAAGGAAAACGTCAAACTACAACTGCATTGGTGTTATCAATGGGATTGCTGTTTGCGGCCTTATTGTACTTGCCGGGAATGATTTGGTTTGACAGTCAGGTAATGGATTCATTCTTCCGTTGGTGGGTAGTTCACCTTTGGGTCGAAGGTGTTTGGGAATTAATTATGGGAGGAATCCTTTCGTATTTATTAATCAAATTAACCGGTGTCGACAGAGAAGTAATCGAAAAATGGCTGTATGTGATCGTAGGATTGACATTCCTTTCGGGAGTTTTGGGAACAGGACACCATTATTATTATATAGGAGTAAACAAAATTTGGTTGATAGTTGGTGGAATTTTCTCGGCATTGGAACCTTTGGCTTTCCTAGCGATGGCATTATTTGCTGTAAATATGTACCGAAAAGGCGAAAAAAGTCATCCAAATAAAATTGCTCTTTTCTGGACAATCGGTTCATCTATCGTTTCATTTATTGGAGCGGGATTGCTGGGATTTGCGCACACTTTGCCACAAACCAATCTTTACACACACGGAACTTTGGTTACAGCCATGCACGGACACTACGCTTTTTGGGGTGCTTATGCAATGATTGTTTTGGCAATAATTAGTTATGCGTTGCCAAATGTAACGGGACGTAAAAGATATCAAAGTGCAACCGGAATGGCGGCTTTTTGGTTGTCCAATATCGGTATGTTGGGAATGACCGTTGCTTTTGGAGTTGCGGGAGTTGCACAAGTATATTTGGAACGAAAAATGAAAATGGAATTCATGACCGTGCAAAACGAAATCAGTATTCACTTTGTGGTATTGTTAATTTGTGCAACAATGTTCGCCACCGGAATCTGCCTTTTTGTTTACGATTTCATAAAATACGGACGTCCAACAGACGAAGCCTTGAGAGCATAAATTTAGTTCTTAGTCCTAAGTCCTTAGTGATTAGCGAAAGTCTGAAATTTTGGTTTTTCTATTCGCAAAAGAAACTAATCACTAAGGAATGACTACTAAGGACTACAGAAATAACTCAGCCTTTTTTTAACCGGAACGTTGAAATGATTGTTTTCGAACCTCCATTTCCATAAAAACGATTGTTTTGCGTTTCGGTTTTTTTCTTAAAAACAAAAAATATGTTAGCAGATACTTTAATAAGCGCGCCCTATTACCACGCCGTAGGCAAAGAAGTAGAAGTCTTTGAACATTCCTATAAAAACAAAATCCCTTTTTTGCTCAAAGGCCCAACCGGAACTGGAAAGTCCCGTTTTGTGGAGTACATGGCGCATAAATTCGAAAGAGATCTCATAACTATCAGTTGTCATGAGGAAACTTCTTCTACCGATTTGATTGGTCGATTTATCATCAAAGGAGCCGAAACGGTTTGGCTTGATGGCCCATTGACCACAGCTGTAAAGAATGGCTCTATAATCTATCTCGACGAAGTTGCCGAAGCCCGCCCCGATGTCATTGTTGCCATCCACTCCCTGACCGATCACAGACGCATTTTGTATATAGACAAGTTGGGAGAAACCATTAAGGCGCATGAAAATTTTATGCTAGTCGCTTCTTTCAACCCGGGTTATCAAAGGGGATTTAAGGAATTAAAACCCTCAACACGCCAAAGATTTATCGCTGTTTCTTTTGATTATCCGGAACCAAAAATCGAAGCTGAAATTTTGGTTAATGAAACTCAGATTGATAATGATACAGCTAAAAAGCTAGTCGCCATTGGTAACAAAATCAGGAATTTAACCGAATTGGGATTGACCGAAACGGTTTCGACACGTCTTCTCGTGGATGCCGCCAAAATCATTCACAGCGGATTACCAAAACGATTGGCGGTTCATGTAGCGGTTGTAGAACCTTTGACAGATGACTTACAAACATTGGAAGCATTGAAAGATTTGTGCAATTTAATGATATAGAAATGTTTATTGTTTGTTGTTCATAGTTTATGGAAACAACAAACCATTAACTAATAACCATAAACTTTTTTTGATGGGTTTCGAGATAGATGAATATTTAGTTGGGAAGTTTTTCAAGCATTTGAAAAAAAGAAAAAAAATAAGTCCCGAAATAGAAGCCAGAACGGTTGCGCTTGCTGACATCAAATCGCGTCTGACTATTATGGCACGTGCTTTGACAGGGAACGCCATCGAAATATTTCCCGCTGAAAGGGAAGGAGGGTATAAAAACAATAATTTTTTCCTTCCGATTTCCTTTGCCGAATTCCCAACATTGGAGGAGAATCTTATTTTCTATCATTTTAGAATTCTGTATTTAAGCG
This sequence comes from Flavobacterium gilvum, assembly GCF_001761465.1. NCBI lineage: Bacteria > Pseudomonadati > Bacteroidota > Flavobacteriia > Flavobacteriales > Flavobacteriaceae > Flavobacterium > Flavobacterium gilvum. The sequence continues at coordinate 1,890,290 of NZ_CP017479.1, forward strand.
TACAACAACGTCTGAATTTTAATTGGACTGTTGATGAGGTTGAACCTGATTTGGTGGTTTCGCAACAAAAAGCTTTGGAAACTTCGGAAGAAATTCTCTCGGTTTTATTTCAGGAATTTTCTATTAGTGAAGAGTTTTTGGCGAATGCCAAAAAACATTTTATTCAAAAAAAAGAATCTAAACAAGAACCCGATTTTTCGTGGCTTTTTGGAAAATGGATGAAAAATGAAGTGGAAATCGATAGCGAGAATGTGTTGCAAAACTTCTCGGATAAAACTAAAAAACCAAACGATATTCAGCCATTAACAACGCTTAAAGCAAAAGCCGTTGAGGAAGTTATAACCGTGGAAGTTGACAAAAAACAACAGGAAGATTATGTAATGTTGCACAATTTTGAAAAAGTGGAAACAGCACAGGAGTTTAACGGTAATTGGCGTGATTTTGACGGGTCGGATGAACTAGAAGATCATCAGGATGCATTGGATGAACTGAATATGAAATTTACTGTTCGTGTTGACGACACGGCACATTCGGTTTATCAGGCCGATTTTATGGAAAACACCACGATTTCTGAAAGTGCTGCTGTGGATGAAAAAGGGTTTCATCATAGTTACGATGAATGGGATTTTACCAAAAACAGCTATAAAGAAAATTTTTGTAAAGTATATCCAAAATTGCAACTAAAAACGGATAGCGATTATTATAGAAAAACGCTTGTAAAGAATGCATCAACTTTGATGGGATTGCGTAAAATGTTGACCAACGTCAACAATAAAATGCAACAGCAAAAAAGGCAAACCCAAGGTGATGAATTTGACATTGATGCCATAACCGATTTGTATGTCGATGTACACTCGAGAAGAACGCCATCGGATAAAATCTATATTTCAAACCGAAAAAAAGAGAAGGATTTGTCGATTCTGATTCTGTTGGATATCAGTCTTTCAAGCGACGGTTATGCAGCCGGGAACCGTGTGATTGATGTTGAAAAAGAAGTTTCGATTTTGTTTGGTGAAATCCTAAACGAGTTCAATATCGATTTTTCGATCGATAGTTTTTACTCGAAAACCCGAAATTATTCGACTTATTTGACCATCAAAGATTTTGACGAAAACTGGAATGTTGCCAAACACAAAGTTGGTGCTGTAGAACCTAGTGGTTATACAAGAATTGGAGCTGCTTTGCGCCATGCAGGAATGTGTCTCGAGAAGCGAAGTACCAAAAACAAATGGGTCATTTTGATTTCGGATGGGAAACCCAATGATTATGATAAATACGAAGGAAAATATGGAATCAATGATGTAAAACAAGCGCTTCGCGAACTCAATTCGAAAAACATCAATTCCTATGCATTGGCAATCGAAGCCGAAGCTAAATATTATCTGCCACAAATGTTTGGGCAAAACCACTATCAGATTTTAACAACTCCCGTTGAGTTGTTGCAATCTTTAGTTAAATTATATGAAAAGATAAAACATCAAAAATAATACAATAGCCATTTTTTTTGAACCATTAAGGAATTAAGTTTCATTAAGATAAAAATTGGGGATTCAAAAAAGTAATCAAAACTTAATTTTTCTTAATCTCTTAATGGTGAAAAATTTTTAGAAAAAGTAAATGGTTCAAAATAAAATTTAATTAAAATGACAGAAACAGTTCAAGATGTAGTATTGCCAGAAGGTCATCCCGTTTGGATTTACTTTCAGGAAAAAGAATTAATAGAGTCTCTTTTGAAAGAGCTAAAAAGCGTTAATCCATTGATTGATTTGCCAAAATACACCAATATATTCAACCAGCTACTTACAATTGAGAAACGATTTGCCCGAAAAGAAAATCAGCTTTTTCCTTTTTTGGAGAAAAAAGGCTGGACAGGACCTTCACAGGGAATGTGGTCGTTTCATGATAATTTGAGAGAGCAATTCCGTTTGATTCAGTATTACCTAAAAATGAATAATTCTGAAAAAATTGAAACAAACACCACTTTCTTGGTGGACGGAATTTATAGATTGATGGGAGTAGAAGAAAGTGTTTTGTTTCCAAATGCATTGAGCCTTCTTACTCAAAGCGATTGGATTGAGATGCGAAAAGGCGAAGAAGAAATTGGTTGGATGTTGTCAGAAATGCCACCGCCTTTTCCGGCAGCGGAATATATCCATCCAAGTGAAGACTTCACGGTAAGAGAATTGCCTTTTACATTAGAAAATAAATCACATTTTGATGAAGGATACATGACAGTAGAACAGGTGAATCTGCTTTTCAGAACCATGCCGGTGGATTTGACTTATGTTGACGAAAACGACAGGGTGATTTTCTACAACAGAGGCGAAGAGCGCGTGTTTCCTAGAAGTGCCGGAATCATTGGCAGAGAAGTGAAGTTTTGTCATCCACCAAAAAGCGTGGGTACAGTTCTTAAAATTTTGGAAGAATTCCGAAAAGGAACTCAAAATGAATCTTCGTTTTGGATTAACTACAAAGACCGCCTTATTTATATCCGTTATTTTGCCGTAAGGGATGCCAATAAAAATTACAAAGGCGTAATCGAAATGTCTCAGGACATTACTGATATCAAGAAAATTGAAGGCGAAAAACGATTGCTGGATTGGGAATAGAAAGATTTCTGATTTTAGATTAACGATTTTTGATTTTTTGCACAATCTTGTCATTCCGACGGAGGAGGAATCTCCGTAAGTGACTCCGCGATCAAAGTTCATAATCTTTGGCGATCTAGGACTTGAGATTCTTCCTCCGTCGGAATGACAAGTTTACGTATTGTTGAAACGCAAGAAAGTCATTAATTAATTCTAAACCCATTGCCCAAGGTTTCAAGTTTGGGAACTGAAGAAATTGAAAAAATAATTATGAATACCATAAAAATAAACTACAAAAACATCTACTATCCCCCAGGAGGAATCCTGATGTGGATAATCATTTTCTTGGAACTCATTACTTTCGGGATGGCATTGGTAGCATTCGTATATTACGGAAACGAAAATCCAACTGTATTTCATCAGTCCAGAATGGAATTGAATACTGTTTTTGGTGCGGTAAATACTGTTTTCTTATTGACAAGCGGATTTTTTATGGCCAATGCAGTGCATTTGTTTAAGGAAAATGTAGTTCAAAAATCATCAGTATATTTTAAGTTGGCTATGTTGGGAGGATTTCTATTCCTGGCACTTAAGAGCGTCGAATATTATCATAAAATTGAAATCGGTATTTCATTGGACACCAATATGTTTTACACCTTTTATTGGTTGTTGACGGGATTTCATGTTATACATGTGATTATCGGTTTGGTCATTTTGGGTTGGACAAATTATGGAATGATGAAAAAAGATTCCGATTCAACATTGGAAGACATTGAAGCCAGCGCTGCATTTTGGCATATGTGCGATTTGATTTGGCTCCTTTTATTTCCGGTACTTTATTTATTTTTTTAAAAATGAAAAAAACATTAATTTTAATATTCGTTTTGTTGATTGCATTAACTGTTGCAACGGCTTGTATTTCTGGATTTTCTACTGTTTCTGGAGTTGTTGGTATCATGATAATGATTTTCGCCGCACTTAAATTCTTGTTGGTGGCTTTTCAATTTATGGAATTAAAAAAGGCACATGGATTTTGGAAAATAAGTTTACTACTGACTTTAGGGATACTTATTGTTTTGATTATTGTGATAAAGTAGAAAATCTTAAACAAAAGTCCAGAAATATGATATTTGTCATAATTTTTTAGTAAGGCTTATTTTATTTTTACGTTATAAAAGACATTCGTATCCTTAATAAGATAACTATCTAAACTCAATAAATAAAATGAAAAAGAAAATCAATTTTAGAAATTGTTTTGGCGTAAAAATGTTTGCGTTACTTGTTGCGGTCAGCATTTTTTCCTGTGCCAAAAAAGAAGAAAATCATGATGCCGATTATTATGAAAAAATTAAAGTAGAAGGCCAAAAAGAAGCCGAATTGACTCCGCCACCATTAGTTCCGAAACCGGTTGGTGACCGCCCTGCGATGAAATTAGTCGTAAACATGGAAATCAAAGAAGAAGAAGGCGAAATGGTTGATGGAACTAAATATATTTATTGGACTTTCGGAGGTTCTGTGCCGGGAAGTTTCATCAGAACAAGAGTGGGTGATGAAGTAGAATTTCACTTAAAAAACCATCCGGATAATAAATTACCTCACAACATCGATTTGCATGCCGTAACTGGACAAGGCGGAGGAGCTGCTTCATCAATTGTGGCACCTGGACATGAAAAAGTATTTAATTTCAAAGTGTTAAATCCGGGATTGTATGTGTACCATTGCGCCACTGCGCCTGTTGGTATGCACATTGCAAACGGGATGTACGGTTTGATTCTGGTAGAGCCAGAAGGAGGTTTGCCACCGGTTGACAAAGAATTCTACGTGATGCAGGGTGATTTTTATACCAAAGGAGCCTATGGTGAGCAAGGTGTTCAGCCTTTTGATATGAACAAAGCCCTAAAAGAAGAACCGGATTATGTAGTTTTCAATGGTAAAGTAGGGGCAATCGCTGGGGATAATGCGCTTACTGCCAAAGTAGGAGAAACTATTCGTATCTATATGGGTAATGGTGGACCAAATTTAGTTTCGTCATTCCATGTTATCGGTGAAATATTTGATAAGGTGCATATTGAAGGAGGCGACATGGTTAACAAAAATGTTCAGACAACAATGATTCCTGCTGGAGGTTCTGCAATTGTAGAGTTTAAAGTGGATGTGCCAGGAACATTTATTTTGGTGGATCACTCTATTTTCAGAGCATTTAATAAAGGAGCTTTAGGAATGTTAAAAGTTACAGGTGAAGAAAATAAAAAAATCTATTCAGGTACAACACAAGAAGGAATTTATTTGCCTGAAGGCGGAAATATTCAGAATATGCCTGAAGGCAAAAAAGAAGTAAAATCTACTGTTGCCAAAACGGTCCCTGAACAAATTAAATCAGGAAAAGCAATCTTTGGAACAACTTGTTTCGCTTGTCACCAATCTGAAGGACAAGGAGTACCAAATGCTTTCCCTCCATTGGCAAAATCTGATTTCTTGAATGCCAATCCAAGCAGAGCCATACAGGTTGTTATAAAAGGATTAAGCGGAGAAATTACCGTAAATGGCAAGAAAATTAACAGTGTAATGCCAAGTCAAAATCTCTCTGATGATGAAATTGCAGATGTTCTGACTTATGTTTACAGCAGTTGGGGCAATAATAAAACAGTAGTAACACCAGCAATGGTTAAAGCGCAAAGAAAATAATAAACACAATTTTTTAATATTTTAGAAGTCATGAAAAAATACATTTTAGGTATAGCATTGATCGGATTAAGTCTGAAAGGGTTTAGTCAGGATGTAAACAAAGGTAAAGGCGTTTATTCCAAAACCTGTATCGCTTGTCATCAGGCTACGGGAGTTGGTGTTCCGGGAGCTTTTCCTCCGTTGGCAAAATCTGATTATTTAAATGCAGATGTGAATCGTGCCATTAAGCAGGTAATCAAAGGATCTAGTGCCCCGATAACCGTAAACGGGAAAAAGTATACTACAGCTATGCCTCCACAGGCCTTGAGTGACCAACAAATTGCAGACGTACTTACTTATGTATATTCAAGTTGGGGAAATAGCAAAAAAGTAATAACTGTAGCTATGGTGAAAGCCCAAAGAAAATAATAAAAACTAAAGCAAAAAGAATCGAAATGTTTCCATTAAAAAAAATAACAACTTCCTTTTTATTGATGATAAACTGCATTCTTTTTGCTCAGGAAGTCAAAATGGCAACTATAAATGGGGGGACTTTTGTCCCCCTTTATGGTGCTACTGTCCAAAAGCCTGTCAAGGTGTCTCCTTTTAAAATAGATGTATATCCGGTTACTAATGCAGAATATCTTACTTTTGTTAAAAAATACCCAGAATACAGCCGTTCCAAAATTAAAGGGCTTTTTGCCGATAAAAGTTATCTTACTCAATGGGAAAGTGATTTCAGTTATGGAAAAAATAATTTGAGTAATGCTCCTGTAACCAATGTTTCCTGGTTTGCTGCCAAGAAATATTGTGAGTGCCAAGGAAAAAGATTGCCCTCTATGGACGAATGGGAGTATGTGGCTATGGCCGATGAAAAACGATCAGATGCCCGTACAAAAGAAGAATTCAATAGATACATTTTGTCTTGGTATGAGAAGCCTAAAACGTATTCGAATCCGGTTGGACAGACCTTCAAAAATTATTGGGGAGTCTATGATATGCACGGTTTGGTTTGGGAATGGACAGCAGACTTCAATAGTATTTTTCTTTCGGGGGAATCTAGAAAAGACAAAGACACCGATAAGAATCTCTTTTGCGGAAGCGGATCAGTTAATGCAACCGATCTGATGAATTATGCCGCTTTTATGCGTTATGCTTTCAGAGGTAGTTTGAAAGCCAATTATACTACTAAAAATTTAGGTTTTAGATGTGCCAAATAATGGTAATTTTTGAAATCCAACCAAAACCAAATAAAATGAAATTTGATTTAGCCATAAAAGAAAAGAAAATCCTAAAAATGGGATGGTCTTACATTCTTTTTTTACCCGTTTTTTTAATCTTTTTTTCGCTTCAAAGCTGTAATAAAAAAGAAACTGTGGTCAAAGACAAGCCTATTTCTGATTTGTCTATTTATAATTTGCCTTCCAAATGGACTACACAAAATGGTCAGAATATTGAACTGAAAGAGTTGAGAGGAAAAGTTTTGGTCATGGTAATGATTTACACGTCTTGTAAAGCCGCTTGTCCCCGTTTGGTGGCAGATATGAGGAATATTGAATCCCGATTGCCAGATGATGTTAAGGAAAATGTCAAATTGGTAATGGTAAGTATTGATCCCGAAACGGATACCCCAAAACGGTTAAAAACCTTTTCGATTGACAACAAAATGGAAGGTGATCAATGGTTGTTTTTGCGTTCAACGGAAGAAAATACAAGGGAGTTTGCAGCTGTTTTGGCCGTTAATTATAAAAAAATATCTCCGATGGATTTTTCCCATTCCAATATCATAAGCGTGTTTAATGCAGAAGGAGAATTGGCTTATCAGCAAGAAGGATTGGGAGTAAATTCAGATGAAACGATCAAAAAAATTACAGAAGAAGCAGCGAAACTAAACTAAAACTAACTAAAATTTCAATAAATGAAACTATTTAAAATGATGGTACTGGCCGTTGGATTACTGGCCGGAGGTACTGTTTTTGCACAAGAATTTGATGCCAATTTACAAATCAAACCCCGTTACGAATTTAGAAACGGATATAAAGCGCCAATTCCTCATGGAGAAACTCCCGGACAATTTATTTCATCAAGATCACGTTTGAATTTGAATTTCAAACAAGATCAATTTGTTACCAAATTTACGATTCAAAATGTACGCGTTTGGGGAGATGTAGCCACAAATGCAAAATCAGATGTAAATGGTATTCAGGTATTCGAAGCTTGGGCGCAATACAATTTCAACGATAAATGGAGTACCCGTTTAGGCCGTCAGGTGATTTCGTACGACAATCAGCGTATTCTTGGGGAAGCCGACTGGGGTATGCAAGCGCAAAGTCATGATGCGGCATTGGTTTCGTACAAGAACAAAAAAAGCCAATTGGATGTTGCGTTTTCCTATAGTGCGAATGCAGAAACCGATATCGCTACACCTTATACAGTTGCTAATTACAAGACGATGCAATATGCCTGGTATCATAATGAGTTTGGGAAATTAAACATGAGTTTGTTGTTTTTGAATACTGGTTATGAAAATAAATTGACGCCTCCAATTCCAACCCCGACACCGGAATTAAAAGTGGATTATATGCAGACATTTGGAACCTATATGAATTCCAAAGGTAAATCTTGGGACGGAAATTTATGGTTCTACGGACAAACTGGAAAAAGCAATACTTATAACGTAAGTGCTTTTGATGCCGCACTTAATTTTAATTATGCTTTGACCGATAAGTTTAAAGCAGGTCTTGGTTATGAATACCTGTCAGGAAAAAGCCAATCAGATAAAAGCACTGACATAAAATCGTTCTATCCACTCTTTGGAACCAACCACGGATTCAATGGTTATATGGACTATTTCTACGTTGGAAACCACAGGAATTCAGTAGGACTTCAGGATGCGTTTTTGAAATTTGGTTATAATGTAAATAAATGGCAGTTTGCTTTGTTACCACATATTTTCAATTCAGCGAACACCGTTTTGGATGCTACCGGAAACAAAATGGACAACTATCTTGGAACCGAAATTGATTTAACTTTTGGGTATGCTGTTCATAAATTTGTAAATGTGACAGGTGGTTATTCACAAATGTTTGCCTCAGATACCATGCAAAGACTCAAAGGAGGCGATGTTGATCATACCAACAATTGGGCTTGGTTGTGTGTAAATGTGAATCCTCAGGTTTTTTCTTATAAAAAATAATTATTAATTTACTTTTATTGAAAAAGGGAGCTTCGATTTTGGAGCTCCTTTTTTTGTTGGGTTTTATAATTTTTAAGGTTTACAGTTCAGTAATCCAATCTGAATCTTCTTTGGTGAGTTGTTCTTCAGAAAAGGCATTTTTAAATGTTAAGTCTTTATCTATTTCTCTTACCATTTCCAATTCATTTTCATTTAAGTGTTTAATTTCATTCGGATTCTCCGGTTGAAGAAAATTCATTATCTGCTTTAGCAAATCAACATCATCAACAGATTTTATTTTGTCGATTATTTTTTGTTTTAATTCTAAAGTATTCATAACGTGTAGTTTTGAATACTAAAGTTACGAAAAATAGAAGAGGGTTGTTTGGTTAGGGACGATGTTTTTGAATAAAAAAAGGAACTCCGTAATGAAGTTCCTTTTTGATATTGTCCATTTAATATATTTACTCCACCAATTCCATTACCTTGCTTTCGCCGTCAACACTTACTTTAATCAAGTTGTTTTTGGCTAAACCTTTGGTAGCAACATCCCATTTCTTACCGCTTAAGGCAGCAGTAACTTTTAGTTGCGCTAAATCCATCTTATTTTCATTTGCTTTAAGTAAAGCAATGATTAATTTCTCTTCTTCAGACAATTCAATCTGAATTTGTTTTTTCTCTGGACGCATCTGCGGGAAAAACAACACTTCCTGAATAGAAGCATTGTTGGTCAAGAACATCATCAAACGATCCATTCCAATTCCTAAACCTGATGTTGGAGGCATACCGTATTCTAAAGCTCTTAGGAAATCCTCGTCGATAGTTCCGGTAGCTTCATCATCTCCTTTTTCAGACAGACGAAGTTGGTCTTCAAAACGCTCTCTTTGGTCAATTGGGTCGTTCAATTCAGAGTAAGCATTGGCAACTTCTTTACCACAAACCATCAATTCAAAACGTTCCGTCAAATCCGGATTGTCACGATGCTCTTTACAAAGAGGTGACATTTCCTTTGGATAATCCGTTATGAAAGTTGGCTGAATATAATTCCCTTCGCATTTCGCTCCAAAAATCTCATCAATCAATTTTCCTTTACCCATTGTTTCGTCGACTTCAATTCCCATTCCTTTGGCAGCTTCAAAAAGTTCAGCTTCCGTTTTTCCGGAAATATCAAAACCAGTAAAATGTTTGATAGAATCTGTCATTGTAACACGTGCATACGGCGCTTTGAAACTGATTTTGTGTTCGCCAAAAGTAACATCGCTCGTACCGTTTACCGACACAGCGCAATGCTCCAAAAGCCTTTCGGTGAAATCCATCATCCAATTGTAGTCTTTGTAGGCTACATATATTTCCATAGCGGTAAATTCCGGGTTGTGCGTTCTGTCCATTCCTTCGTTACGGAAGTTTTTCGAAAACTCATACACACCGTCAAATCCACCTACGATTAATCTTTTTAAATACAATTCGTTGGCAATACGCATATATAGCGGAATGTCAAGTGAGTTGTGGTGCGTGATAAAAGGTCTCGCTGCAGCACCACCAGGAATCGATTGCAAAACTGGAGTTTCTACTTCAAGATAACCCGCATCATTAAAGAAACCACGCATTGCATTAAACAATTTGGTTCTTTTGATAAAAGTTTCTTTCACTTGTGGGTTCACGGTCAAATCCACATAACGCATTCTGTAGCGCAATTCAGCGTCGTTAAAGGCGTCATACACTTTTCCGTCCTCATCTGTTTTTGGCAACGGCAACGGACGCAAAGTTTTGCTCAAAAATGTAAAACCACTCACACGGATACATTTTGCACCAACCTGAGTCGTAAACAATTCTCCTTCAATACCAATAAAATCGCCCAAATCGGTCAATTTCTTGAAAACCTGATTGTACAAAGTTTTATCATCGCCTTCACACAAAACGTCACGATTCACGTACATTTGAATACGCCCTTCGCTATCCTGCAACTCGGCAAAACAAGCTTTTCCTTGATCTCTCACACTCATCAAACGTCCGGCAACAATAACCTTCTTGCCTTCCTCAAAATTTTCTTTTACTTGCTTAGAAGTATGATTTACAGGAAAAAGGTTAGCAGGATAAGGGTTAATTCCCAAATTGCGTAAGTTTTGAAGTTTTTCTCTACGGATGATTTCTTGTTCGGATAATGCCATTACGTTCTGATTTTTAAGTCCGCAAAGATAGTCTTTATGTGCTAAAATTGCAAAACCCTAAAAATGATTTTTTAGCTCCCTCTCGACAGGAGAGGGCGGGGGGTGAGGTTGATTTTTTGGAGCAGAATTTTTCGTGTTTTAAAGACCATTCCTCCCGCTATTCGTTTCAATCTTGTGGCCCGAACACCGGGCCACAAGGATTTTCACTTCTATCGGGGCTATTTTACAAGTTTATTTTTGTAGGATATTTGTTAAAGCGCGTTTCCTAACAGGTTTCCAAAAACCTGTTAGGTATTGTCATTCTTTAGTTTATTGAAGATATTAAACCTAACAGGTTTTTGGAAACCTGTTAGGATGAAATAAACATTTGTACATTTGCAAAAATAAATCTTAGAATCTTAGATTCTCAGCATCTCAGAAAAAAAATGAACAAAACCATCCAACTTCAAGATTTAGGAAATAAAGATTACCAAGAAACGTGGGCTTATCAGGAAGAACTGTTCAAGGAAATTGTCGATTTGAAGATTCAAAACAGGAAGGACGAAACCACTCTTGCAACTCCCAATTATTTTCTTTTTGTAGAGCATCCTCATGTTTATACCTTAGGGAAAAGCGGAGATTTCAGTAATTTGCTTTTATCTGAACAGCAGTTGGAAGCCAAAGGAGCTACTTTTTACAAAATAAATCGTGGTGGCGATATTACCTATCACGGACCGGGACAAATTGTTGGTTATCCTATTTTGGACTTGGAGAATTTCTTTTCGGATATTCATAAATACCTGCGTCTTTTGGAAGAAACCATTATTCTTACTTTACAGGAATACGGATTGGAATGTGGTCGAAGCGATGGAGAAACCGGAGTTTGGCTAGGAGTTGGAACACCATTTGCCCGTAAAATTTGCGCCATGGGAGTTCGCGCTTCGCGTTGGGTAACGATGCACGGTTTTGCCCTAAACGTCAATGCCGATTTGGGTTATTTTGATAATATCATTCCGTGCGGAATCCGTGGGAAAGCTGTAACTTCTTTAAATGTTGAACTTGGTATTGATAAAGTGGATGAACAGGAAGTGAAAGAAAAAATCCTAAAACATTTTTCTCAATTATTCGAAGCGGAGTTTCTTATTTAAGATTGTTGATTAACGATTTTTGATTTCAGATGTTTGGCGTACTTGTTAATCGTTATTTTTTTATCCGTCAGTTTAGAAATCTACAATCAAAAATCTAACGTAAGTTGATCTGGTAAAAGTCTAAAACTCATTCGGTGGTATTTTGTGGAGCCGTATTTTTTGATGGCTTCGCGGTGTTCTTTTGTTGGATAGCCTTTGTTTTTTTTCCAATTGTACATGGGGAATTCTTCGTGAATTTTGTCCATATATTCATCCCGATAGGTTTTTGCCAAAATAGAAGCGGCTGCAATACTCAGGTATTTTGAATCTCCTTTGATGATGCTTTGGTTCGGGATTGATTTTAATAATTCGATTTCGGCTTTGGAAAATTGTTTTCCGAAAGTATTTTTTAAGCCCAATTTGGCATTCAAAGAACGGTTGCCATCCACGATAATAAATTCGGGAGTTTGATTCAGTTTCAAAATGCATTCCTGCATTCCTTTCATCGAAGCGTTTAGTATGTTTATTTCGTCAATTTCGTTGGGATGCAAGTGTGTCACGGCAAATGAAATGGCTTCTGCTTCTATAATAGGTCTGAGTTTTTCTCTTGCTTTTTCGGTTAGTTGCTTGCTGTCGTTTAGTATTTCGTTTTTAAAATCAATTGGCAAAATTACAGCGGCGGCGGTTACCGGACCAGCAAGACAGCCTCGTCCGGCTTCGTCGGTGCCGGTTTCAAGCAGGAAAGAGGAAAAATTATTTTGAAGCATATTGAGATTTTTTCGAGGCACAAATATTGTAATTTTTTTTTATAAATTAATTTAAGAGATTTTAGATTTTAGATTGCTTCGCCAGTTCGCCTTGCAGGCTCGTGTAACGATTGTCGATTTTTGATTTGGTGTGACTAAATTGTAGGTTCTGTATTTTACTTTTTAAATCCAAAATCAGCAATTTTTTTATTGTTTAATGACATTGCGCGACCGCTAGAGGACAATGTCATTAAGTTAAGGATAAAAACCATAGTTTTGTCATTCCGAGGCACGAGGAATCTCACTAGAGACTCACGTTATGTGATTTCTCCTCCGTCGAAATGACATAAAAAGAGCTTAACTTAATGACATTGTGCGAGAGGGATAGAAGCTAGCTACCAAAGTAGCGCGGATAGCCCGACAGCATCATGATAAAAGGGCGTATAACCGCAAAGTGAAATAGCCCTTTTATCGGGATGGTGGCTCGCCCAAATAATTTGAAAAGGAAATATTACGCTTTTCAGCAAATTTTTGTTATTGTAGTTTATTTCATAAATTGAGGTGTTTTTTTATTTATATGTTTTTATCTTTTACCTTTGCTCGGCATATCTATATAATCATTGCCTAATTATAACTTTTTCAAATGAGGATTTTCTTTTTGTCAATTTTTTTAGCTCTTCCGGTTCTTCTTTTTTCACAGCGAAAAAAGGATGTGAATAGTGCTAAAGAAATGGATTATAATACCAAATACAATTCATCGGATACCATAAAGAAGAAAAAGGCCCCGGAAGCAACTATTGATATGTATCGAATTATTTCGTTGGAAAAAGATACTACTTATATCGATACCACTCAGTCTATACGTAAAGCTTATGGTTTTAATTATTTGAGAAAAGATAATTTTGGTCTTATGAGCTTTTCTAATATTGGGGAAACCTATAATACTTTGCAATACGGACTTAATGGTTTTTCTCCTTATCCAGGGTTTGGGTTTACCGCAAAACAGTTTAATTATAGCAAGCCCGAGGAAATACGATATGCTAATGTTGCGACTCCAGTAACGGAGTTATATTTTAGGACAACTATTGTAAGAGGACAATCTACAGATGTGTTTTTTTCGTTGAATCCTTCTCCTCAATTAAATTTTTCGGTTGCCTACAGGGCATTGCGTTCCGAAGGTAGGTACATTAATCAAGAAGCCAGAACAAATAATTTTAGATTTACCGCAAGTTATAATACCAAAGACGAAAGGTATGTGTTGAAATCGCATTATGTGGCCCAAAAGATTCAGAATGAAGAAAATGGAGGTATTAGCAATGTGAGTAACTTTGAAAGTGGCGATTCTTCTTTTGACAATAGAGCACGATTGGGTGTTTATTTTGAAGATGCTATGTCTATACTTAAAGGGAAACGTTTTTTTGTTGACCAAACTTTTAGGATAAATCCAAAAAAAGGAGAGAATAATTTGTATGTTACGGAACAGTTTAATTACGAAACTATTTTTTTTAATTATTCACAACAAACGATAGCTTCGAATGTTGGTGGTGAAATTGTGGATCGTTTTGGTGAAAGTTTTGTGACTAGCGGGATGAACGACAGAACTACTTATAATAAGGTTTACAACAGGCTAGGGGCGGTGTATGAAAACATGACACTAGGTTCTTTTACTTTTTTTGTTGATGATTTACATTCCAATTATTTTTATAATAATATATTGTATTTTGACTCGGAAACGGTGCCTAATCTATTGAGTCAAGCCATTAATGATATTGGAGGGCAATACAATTACCGCAAGGACAAATGGAATGGGAAATTTTCATATTCGAAATCGATTACCAATCAAAATTTATCAAATCTTGACGCGTCGGCGATATATGATTTGAATGACGAAAATCAAATTTCGTTTCGTTATCAAAACATGAACCGATTGCCTAACAATAATTATAATCTGTACCAAAGCAGTTATAAAAAATACAATTGGTCCAATGATTTTGTAAACGAAAAATTAAATTCTATCAGTGTTAATGCTGATACCAAATGGGTTTCTTTGTCCCTACAATATAATTCGATAAAAGATTATTTGTATTTTGCTGATATTTCTACGGACGCTGAAAGAGCTGCCAAAACGCAAATTGTTGCTCCGTCACAATACGGACAGATAATTAATTATGCTTCGTTGAAGGTTGCGAGAGAGTTTGTTGTGGGTAAATTTGCATTGGATAATACTTTATTGTTTCAAAAAGTGGATCAGTCTAATAATGTTTTGAATGTACCGGAATTTGTAACCCGAAACACCTTGTATTATACAGACAAGATTTTTAATAAAAAATTATTTTTTCAAACGGGAATAGAATTCAATTATTTCTCAAGCTACTACAGTAATAGTTACAATCCATTGGTTGGAGAGTTTTTTGTACAGGATAAAGTAAAAATTGGGAATTTTCCATTGGTTGATTATTTTATCAATGCAAAAATTCAACGCACCAGATTTTATCTCAAAGCGGAACACCTAAATTCGTTGTTTTCAAAAAGTAACTATTTTTCTGCACCCGATTATCCGTATCGTGATTTCTTAATTCGTTTTGGATTAGTTTGGAATTTCTTCAATTAATTTGGAACTTAGTGTTTTAAATTATTATTGAAATTATGATTATCTTTACTTTGTATATTAACTATATAGAACAAGTATAGTTTTAACTAACTCAAAAGAAATCAAAATGGAATATTCAGAAAATATATTAGGAACGATTGGTAATACACCATTGGTAAAACTTAATAAAGTGACTGCCGAGGTAAAGGCTTTGGTTCTTGCAAAAGTAGAAACTTTCAATCCGGGTAATTCGGTAAAAGACCGGATGGCCGTGAAAATGATTGAAGATGCAGAAGCTGATGGGCGATTGAAACCTGGAGGAACTATAATAGAAGGAACTTCGGGGAATACAGGGATGGGACTGGCATTGGTAGCTATTGTAAAAGGCTATAAGCTGATTTGTGTAATGTCTGATAAGCAATCCAAAGAAAAAATGGATATTCTTCGTGCGGTGGGAGCCAAAGTAATAGTTTGTCCCACCGATGTTGAACCCACCGATCCGCGTTCTTATTATTCGGTGTCCAAAAAATTGGCGGAGGAAACTCCTAATTCCTGGTATGCAAATCAATACGACAATTTATCCAATACGGTGGCACATTATGAACAAACTGGCCCCGAAATTTGGAAACAGACAGAAGGTAAAATTACCCATTTTGTTGTTGGTGTTGGGACGGGTGGAACTATTTCTGGAGTTGGGAAATACTTAAAAGAGAAAAATCCAAATATAAAAATTTGGGGAATCGATACGTATGGTTCGGTTTTCAAAAAGTACCATGAAACGGGAATTTTTGATGAAAATGAAATTTACTCTTATATAACCGAAGGAATCGGGGAAGATATTTTGCCAAAGAATGTGGATTTTTCCATAATAGATGGGTTTACCAAAGTTACAGATAAAGATGCCGCAATCTATACCCGAAAAATTGCACTCGAGGAAGGGGTTTTTGTTGGGAATTCTGCAGGAGCTGCCATAAAAGGACTGCTGCAACTTAAGGAGCATTTTAAGCCCGATGACGTTGTGGTAGTATTATTTCATGACTCCGGAAGTCGTTATGTGGGCAAAATGTTCAACGACGACTGGATGCGAGAGAGAGGGTTTCTTGAGGAAGATTATACCAAAGCCGAAGATGTAATCAAAGATCATATGGACAAACAATTGATTGTGGTTCGTACAGAGGAATTGGTTTCGCACGCTATCGAAAGAATGCGTAAACATAATATTTCGCAACTGCCTGTGGTTGATATTTCTGGTTTTGTGGGTTCTGTTGATGAAACGGATTTGTTTCGAAGTTATATCGCTGATAAAAATGTAATTGACAAGCCCATCAAAGAAGTGATGGGAAAAGCTTTTCCGGTTGTAAAACTAAACACTTCAATCGAAAAAGTATCTCGATTATTTACCAAAGAAAATGATGCGGTATTGGTAGATCTTGAAAATGGACATCATCAAATTATTACGAAATCGGATATTATTAAGTCGATGAAGTAGTATCAATTACAGATTTAATTTTGAAAATCTGAAATCAACAATCATTAATCTTAAATCTGAAATTAAATTGACTTTTACCGCCATAGATTTTGAAACTGCAACTGGTTACCATCCGTGTTCCGTCGGAATTGTTACTGTCGAAAATGGGATTATTGTAGATGAGTTTGTGACTTTAATCAAACCGCATAATAATGAATATAATCCCTATACGATTAGGGTTCATGGAATTCATCCGAGTGATACAATAAATGCCAGGACTTTTCTGGAGGTATTCCCCGAAATTAAAAAAAGACTTCAAAATAGGGTTGTTGTCGCTCATAACGAAAGTTTTGATCGTAATGTTTTGTCCAAAACTATGGCTTTTTATGGTTTGAATTATGAAGATTTGAATATTGGTTTCCGTTGGGAATGTACCGTGAAAATCTATAAATCCATAGGATTGAAGCCCGCCACTTTAAGCGAATGTTGTAGGGTTATGCAAATTGAGTTGAATCATCACGAGGCATTATCTGATGCTCGTGCTTGTGCTCAATTGTATTTACTCAGATGAAGCTCTTTTTTAAAAAAAAGATTATTTTTACAATAATTGCTAAATATATTTCATTTTGTAAGTTAATTTGTCTTTTTTTTGCTACTTTAGATAAAAAGACAAATAATCTAAGTGCCAAAAAGCATTCAAAAAAAGTTGCAAAATGAAAGAAGATTTTCTCCATTACCTTTGGAAGTTCAAAAAGTTTGATACTTTAAATTTAAAAACTTGTAGCCAAGAGGAAATCATTATCAGTAATGTTGGTCAGTATCTGGAATTGGCAGGCCCCGATTTTTTTAATGCCCAAATTACTATTGGTAATCAAAAATGGGCAGGAAATGTTGAAATTCATGTTAAATCCTCTGATTGGTATGTGCATAATCATGAAAAAGATTCGGGTTATGAGAATGTGATTTTGCATGTGGTTTGGGAACATGATTCCGAAATTTTTAGGAGTAATAACACCGAAATCCCTGTTCTTGAACTTAAAAAATATGTCGACAAGGAGACTATAAATAATTATCAAAAATTGGTTTCTCCAAAATCATGGATTTATTGTGAAAAGCAATTGATTGAAATTTCCCAATTTGTATTGATAAATTGGCAGGAACGTTTGTTTTTTGAGCGTTTACAGCGAAAATCAGAATTAATTTTGGTTTTATTGCAATCGGCCAATAATGATTGGGAAGCGGTTTTGTTTTGTCTTTTGGCAAAGAATTTTGGTTTGAATACAAATGGTGAAATTTTTCTCAAAATTGCTCAGTCCATTCCTTTTTCGGTTATTCGAAAAGAATGTTTTGAAGTAGAAAATCTAGAGGCTTTGTTGTTTGGATTCGCAGGATTACTGGATACAGAAAAAGAGGATACTTATTTCAACGATTTAAAATTTAGGTATTTTTATCTGCTTCACAAATACCAAATCGAGAAAAGCTATTTTGAACCCATTCAGTTTTTTAAACATCGTCCAGATAATTTTCCCACGATTCGACTTTCTCAATTAGCCAACTTATATCACAAACAGCAAAATCTTTTTTCTAAAATAATAGATTTACATTCGCTCGAAGCAATATATGAGGTTTTACGTGTTTCGGTAGCTCCCTATTGGGAAACGCATTATCAGTTTGATAAACAAAGTCCGTGGAAAAAGAAAACTTTGACACAATCTTTTATGGATTTGATTGTTTTGAATGCGGTTATTCCGCTTCAATTTGCCTATACCAAGAGTCAAGGCAAAGAAATCTCCGAAGATTTAATTGCTGTTTTAAATGATGTTGAACCCGAAAAGAATTCTATAATTGATAAGTTTGGTTCGTTTGGAATAAAGGCAAAAAATGCTTTCGAAACGCAATCACTTTTGCAATTAAAAAAAGAATATTGCGATAGGAATAAATGTTTGGATTGTGCTATAGGAATGGAGTTGCTGAAAAATAATTAGAGAATTTGAAAATTAGGTAAATGGATAATTTGTAAGTTTGTAAAAAATAAAAAATGCGAGCAATTTTAAAACTAAAGTTCTTTTTCGAGAAATACGGGTTTCACGTATCATCCCGCTTGGCTGATAAATTAGGAATGCGTGTGACAAATGTTCGTTTATTTTTTATTTATATTTCGTTTGTTACCGTAGGTTTAGGATTTGGAGTCTATCTTACTTTGGCTTTTTGGATAAGACTAAAAGATTTAATTCGTGCGAAAAGAACTTCAGTATTTGATTTGTAGAAATAGCGATAATTAAAAAAGGGATTTTAAAGTTTGACCACTTTAAAATCCCTTTTTTATTTGTTTCGAAAAATTAATTTTCCGGAGTATCAGATAATTTACTGTTTTTCTTTCCGTAGAGGAAGTAGATTACGATTCCTAATGCCATCCAAACTACCAGACGAATCCAACTTTCATTAGGTAAAGAGTACATTAAAGCCAAACAAACTACAATACCAGCAATTGGAACAAATGGAACCAATGGTGTTCTGAACGATCTTTCGGCATCTGGCATTTTTTTACGCATTACCATTACACCAATACAAACCAAAACGAAAGCTAATAATGTTCCAATACTTACCATATGTCCTAAGTCACTTACTGGAACAAAACCAGCAAAAATACTTACGAAGAATAAGAAGAAAAGATTGGTTTTCCAAGGTGTACGGTATTTAGCATGGATTGAACTAAAGAATGGAGGCAATAAACCATCTTTACTCATTGTATAAAACACACGACTTTGTCCCATTAGCATCACTAACATTACCGAAGTATAACCTGCTAAAATAGCTACAATTAGACCTGTTTGTAAAAAGTCATATCCTGTTTTCGCAAATGCTGTTGCTGCAGGTTTCGCATCTCCTGCAAATACGGTGTAGTTAACAAGTCCTGTCATAACGTGTGCAAATAATACATATAGTATGGTACATATTATAAGTGAACCCAAAATACCTATTGGCATTCCTTTTTGAGGATTTTTGGCTTCTTGCGCTGCTGTTGATACGGCATCAAAACCAATGAATGCAAAAAACACAGTTCCCGCACCAGCAGCTATACCAGACCATCCAAATTCGCCAAAAACACCTGTGTTTTTAGGGATATATGGAGTGTAATTTGCTTGGTCAATAAAGCCCCATCCTAAAGTGATAAACATAATCACAACGGCAACTTTTACTATAACAAGGATGTTGTTCAGAGAGGCTGATTCTTTTGTTCCTCGGATTAATAGTAAGGATAATAAAGAGACAATAAATATTGCGGGTAAATTTATAATTCCGCCTTCTACTATCGTACCATCGCTCAGTTTAAGTGTTTCCCAAGGCGAGCAAATCAAGTTATGAGGTAGATGAATGCCATATTTATTCAGTAATTCGAGCAAATAACGTGACCAGCTTACTCCAACAGTTGCTGCTCCCAAAGCATATTCTAGAACTAAATCCCATCCAATAATCCATGCCATAAATTCTCCCATTGTAGCATATGAGTAGGTGTATGCACTACCTGCGACAGGAATCATCGAAGCAAATTCTGCATAACATAGTCCTGCAAAAGCACATCCTACTGCTGCCAAAATAAATGAAAGAGTAACTGCAGGCCCTGCATGTTCTGCTGCAGCAATTCCTGTTAAAGAGAATAATCCAGCTCCAATGATGGCTCCTACTCCTAACGCTACGAGTGATCCTGATGATAAGGTTCTTTTTAATCCTTTTTCAGAATCACTAGCTTCTGCCAGAAGTAGACCTAATGGTTTTCTTTTCCAAATAGACATGTTTTATCGTTTAAATGTTATTAAGTGCCAAATGTATAGTTTTTTATAAAAAATAAAAACAATATTTTCATTTTGATAACAATTTTACTGCGATTTCTGTTTTTTTATTAGGTCAAAAAACAGTACTGATTTTCCGAAAACGATTAAGAAATTTCTGCTTGCTATTTTTCTTATAAAAAAATTGATTTATTTCGGATATTTCATATTTTTAGATTTTCATTGGTTATTTAGTACAAATGAATCCACTATGAATATGAAAACTATTAAAGATTATTTTAAATTTTCCCGTGAACAACGAGCAGGAATTCTTGTTTTGTTTGGTATTATAGTAGTCCTGCAATTAGCTTACTTTTTTATAGATTTTAATGGAATTGAAAAGGAATATCCCGATAAACAAAAATGGCTTTCGTTGCAATCAGAAGTTGATGATGCTAAAAGAGCCAATTTTAATGATAAACCTAAAATATTTCCTTTCAATCCTAATTTTATTTCAGATTACAAAGGGTATAAATTAGGAATGTCTGTTCGGGAAATTGACAGACTTCTTGCATTTAGAAAAGAGAATAAATTTGTTAATTCTGCCAAGGAATTTCAAGAGGTAACAAAGGTTTCTGATTCATTGCTGAATGTGATTTCGCCTTTTTTCAAATTCCCCGATTGGGTAAGTCGAAAGAAGGAGTTTTCAGGTTATAAAAATACGCAGTTTCCAACTTTTGCTAAAAAAGAAAAAATTATTCTAATCGATATTAATCAGGCTACAAAGGAAGATTTGATAAAAATAAGTGGAATCGGAGAGGTGATTTCGCTTCGAATTTTAACTCAAAAAGAAAAACTTGGGGCATTTGTTTCGATGGAACAGCTTAAAGAAGTTTGGGGTTTGTCGCCGGAAGTGATTCATAATTTAAATGAGCATTTTTCTGTTATGAAGCTTCCGCCTTTGAATAAAATTGATATTAATAATGCCTCATTAAAGGAACTATCTCAATTTTTTTATTTCAAAAATGATTTGGCTCGACAAATTGTAAAATATAGAAGCATGAATGGGGATTTTAAAAATATTGAGGATTTAGTAAAAATTAATGGCTTTCCTGCTGAAAAGGCAAATTTTATTGCTTTATATTTGAGCTTTTAACACGAAGGATATTTATGATGAATTTTGATTATAGTGAAACTCAATCTTTGATAGCGCAATCTATTAAGGATTTTGCCGAAAAAAATATTAGACCTTATATAATGGAATGGGATGAAGTTCAGATTTTCCCTGTTCCGCTTTTCAAAAAACTGGGTGAAATGGGTTTTATGGGTGCGCTTGTTCCTGTCGAATTGGGAGGCTCTGGACTGAGTTACCATGAATATATTACCGTTGTGGAAGAAATTTCCAAAGTCGATCCTTCTATTGGGCTGTCTGTTGCGGCTCACAATTCGTTGTGTGTGAATCATATTTTGACTTTCGGAAATGATGAACAAAAGAAAAAATGGATTCCAAAACTAGCCAGCGGAGAACATATAGGGGCGTGGGGATTGACCGAGCATAATACTGGATCTGATGCGGGAGGGATGAATACTACTGCTGTTCGTGATGGAGATTTTTGGGTAATCAATGGAGCTAAAAATTTTATTACCCATGGTATTTCGGGTGATATTGCTGTGGTGATTGTTCGCACCGGTGAAAAGGGAGATTCTAAAGGAATGACTGCATTTGTTTTTGAAAAAGGAATGGCAGGATTTACTTCTGGTAAAAAAGAAAATAAATTAGGAATGCGAGCGAGTGAAACGGCCGAATTAATTTTTGACAATTGCAGGATTCCAGATGCTAACCGGTTGGGTGAAGTAGGGCAGGGATTCGTGCAGGCAATGAAAATTTTGGACGGAGGTCGTATATCTATTGGTGCTTTGGCTTTGGGGATTGCAAAAGGGGCTTATGAGGCGGCTTTAAAATATTCAAAAGAACGATATCAGTTTGGGCAACCGATATCTGAATTTCAGGCAATTTCTTTCAAGTTGGTTGATATGGCTACCGATATAGAAGCTTCAGAATTGTTATTGCACAAAGCGGCTTTTTTGAAAGAACAGAATAGACCGGTAACAAGATTGGGGGCGATGGCAAAAATGTATTCCTCCGAAATGTGTGTAAAAGTAGCCAATGATGCTGTTCAAATTCACGGAGGTTATGGTTATACCAAAGATTATCCGGTTGAGAAATTCTATCGGGATTCGAAATTATGTACCATTGGTGAAGGTACAACCGAAATTCAGAAATTGGTAATTTCAAGGGATTTGCTTAAGGACTAGAAAAAGAGTCTAGAAAATAGAGTAAAGAAAATAGAGGGGAGGCTTTGAAAAACGTGCAGCTGAGTATTTATTAGTTTTGGGTGTATTTTCTTTATTCTTTTCTCTCTCCTCTTTCTTTTAGAAAAAATAATTTGCAATTTATAATTCGAAATCCAAAATAATGTTTAATTTTGCAGCCTTAACGAAAGGGGGTGATAAAATTATGCTAATTATACCAATTAAAGACGGAGAAAATATCGATAGAGCATTAAAGCGCTATAAAAGAAAATTTGATAAAACTGGAACTGTAAGACAGTTGAGAGCACGTACTGCTTTCATAAAACCTTCAGTTGTAAACAGAATGAAATTTCAAAAAGCGGCTTATATCCAAGGTTTGAGAGATAGTATTGAGAATATCTAATATTCTTCATTACATTTTAAAATAAATTACCGTTAGTGGTTAAAGTTTTTTAACTTTGATGCTAACGGTTTTTTTATGGCTAAAAATAACAAAGATGCATTTAGAGATTATTTGCAATTAGAAAAAAAATATTCCCCACACACCATAACTGCTTATTTGAATGATATTGGTTACTTTGAGTCATTTAATAAGGAGGGTTTTGGTCAGGAAACAGTCGATCAGGTGAATTATAGTCAAATCCGAACCTGGATTGTCTCGCTTGTTGAAGACGGAATTTCGAATACTACTATAAATAGAAAGATTGCTTCTTTAAAATCTTTTTATAAATTTCTTTTAAAAACAAAACAAATTCAAGTTAATCCGTTGTTGAAACACAAAGTTTTGAAAACGGAAAAAAAACTTCAGATTCCTTTTTCTGAAAAAGAATTGGCTGAAGCATTGTCTCAAACGCCGACTTCAGATGATTTTCAGGAAATAAGGGATAGGCTTATTGTGGAGTTGTTTTATACTTCGGGAATGCGTAGAACTGAGCTTATACATTTAAAGTGTTTTAATGTTAATTTTTCGAGCAATACTCTTAAGGTGTTGGGCAAGAGGAATAAAGAGCGAGTTTTGCCAATTTTGCCGATTGTGGCAGAGCAGTTGTCCTTGTATATAGAGGAGCGTTCTTTGTTGGAAACTATTGAGGATGAGGATTATTTATTTCTAACAAAAAAAGGGTTAAAATTAAGCGATTCTTTTGTGTATCGTTTAATAAATTCATACTTTAGTACTGTCTCCGAAAAGGTAAAAAAAAGTCCTCATATATTAAGGCATACGTTTGCGACTCACCTATTAAATAACGGAGCTGATTTGAATTCAGTAAAAGAGTTGTTAGGGCATTCTAGTTTGGCTTCCACGCAAATTTATACGCATAGTAGTTTGTCAGAACTCAAAAAGGTATATCAGGAGGCGCATCCTAGAAATAAAAAATAATTCTGGAAATGTGTAACCATTAAAAAAGATTGATTATGAAGGTAAATGTTCATGCAGTTAACTTTACTGTTGACAGAAAGCTGGTAGATTTCGTTCAAGAGAGAATGGATAAATTGGAGAAATATTATGATAGGGTTGTCTCTTCTGATGTTTTTATGAAGGTGGAGAAGACAAGTGAAAAGGAAAATAAAATAGTGGAGATAAAGATTAATGTTCCAGGGGACGATTTTTTGGTTAAAAAACAATGTAAATCCTTTGAAGAAGCTGTTGAGCAATCAGCGGAATCGCTGGAGCGATTGCTTGTAAAACGTAAGGAAAAGTTAAGAGCTCATATTTAATTTAATTTTTTTTCAAAAAATGTTTTGATTAAAGGATAAAATCTATACATTTGCAGTCCGTTAGAAATAGCGGACTTTTTTTATTGAAAATGCCGATGTAGCTCAGCTGGCTAGAGCAGCTGATTTGTAATCAGCAGGTCGTGGGTTCGAGTCCCTCTATCGGCTCTTTTTTTGAAATATTGTTTAAGGTCAGGGAAGATACTCAAGCGGCCAACGAGGACGGACTGTAAATCCGTTGTGAAAACTTCGCAGGTTCGAATCCTGCTCTTCCCACAAAAAAGTTTGAAGGTTTAAAGTTTCAAGTTTTAAGTTATTCCGGAAAAAACTTGAAACTTTAAACTTGAAACAAAAAACTTTACCGCCGACTTAGCTCAGGGGTAGAGTGCTTCCTTGGTAAGGAAGAGGTCACGGGTTCAAATCCCGTAGTTGGCTCAAGTATGTAGGAAATTGAAATAAATATATAAACTAGATTAAAAATTAAGTAAAATGGCAAAAGAAACCTTTAACCGTTCGAAACCACACTTAAATATCGGTACGATCGGACACGTAGATCACGGTAAAACTACTTTAACAGCAGCAATCACAAAAGTGTTATCTGATGCTGGTTACTGTCAAGCAAAATCATTTGATCAAATTGATAATGCTCCTGAAGAAAAAGAAAGAGGTATTACTATTAATACTTCACACGTAGAGTATGAAACTGCTAACCGTCACTACGCACACGTTGACTGTCCAGGTCACGCGGATTACGTAAAAAACATGGTTACTGGTGCTGCTCAAATGGATGGTGCTATCTTAGTAGTTGCTGCTACAGATGGTCCAATGCCACAAACTCGTGAGCACATCCTTTTAGGACGTCAAGTAGGTATTCCACGTATCGTTGTTTTCATGAACAAAGTGGATATGGTTGATGATGCTGAGTTATTAGAGTTAGTTGAAATGGAAATTAGAGACTTATTGTCTTTCTATGAGTATGATGGTGACAACTGTCCAGTTATCCAAGGTTCTGCTTTGGGTGGATTGAACAATGACGCTGCTTGGGTTCCTAAAATCATTGAATTGATGGAAGCTGTTGACAACTGGATCGAAGAGCCAGTACGTGACGTTGCAAAACCATTCTTGATGCCAGTTGAGGACGTATTTACAATTACAGGTCGTGGAACTGTTGCTACAGGTCGTATCGAAACTGGAGTTGCTAATACTGGAGATCCAGTTGAAATCATTGGTATGGGAGCTGAGAAATTGACTTCTACAATTACAGGAGTTGAGATGTTCCGTAAAATCCTTGACAGAGGTGAAGCTGGAGATAACGTAGGTTTATTGTTGAGAGGTATTGATAAAGCTGATATCAAAAGAGGTATGGTTATCATTAAGCCAGGATCTGTAAAACCACACGCTACTTTCAAAGCTGAGGTGTATATCTTGAAAAAAGAAGAAGGTGGACGTCATACTCCATTCCACAATAACTACCGTCCACAGTTCTATGTACGTACAACTGATGTAACAGGAGTTATTACTTTACCAGAAGGTGTAGAGATGGTAATGCCAGGTGACAACTTGACTATCAATGTTTCTTTGTTAAGCCCAATCGCGATGAGCGTAGGTTTACGTTTCGCTATCCGTGAGGGTGGTAGAACAGTAGGAGCTGGTCAGGTAACTGAAATTGTAGCTTAATACTATTATAATACTAAGCCAGTGTCGTGTTTATGATGACACTGGTTTTTATTGACGGGCGTAGTTCAAGGGTAGAATAGCGGTCTCCAAAACCGTTGATGGGGGTTCGAATCCCTCCGCCCGTGCAAAAATAAACTTATCACTATGACAAAAGTTGTTAATTATATATCAGAATCATTTGAAGAATTAAAATCAAATGTAACTTGGCCAGCTTGGGCTGAAGTGCAACGTCTTACGATTGTTGTAGCTGTTTTTTCAGTGGTATTCGCTTTAGCAACATGGGGAGTAGATGAACTATTTGCAAAAACATTAGCAGTGTTTTTTAATTGGATAAAAGCATAATTTTTTCTAATGGCAGATAATAATATAAAAAAGTGGTATGTCGTTCGTGCAGTAAGCGGACAAGAAAATAAAGTGAAAGCTTATATCGAAACAGAAATTGCTCGTTTAGGAATGAGTGATTATGTTTCGCAGGTTCTTGTGCCTACAGAAAAAGTAGTTACTGTAAAAGAAGGTAAGAAGTTATCTAAGGATAAAGTTTACTTTCCGGGATATGTTATGTTGGAGGCCAATTTAGTTGGTGAGATTCCTCATATCATTAAGTCTATTACAAGTGTTATTGGTTTTTTAGGGGAGACTAAAGGTGGTGAGCCTGTTCCTTTAAGAATGTCTGAAGTAAATAGAATGTTAGGTAAAGTTGATGAGTTGGCTGTTAATACAGATACTCGTGCTATTCCTTTCAACGTTGGTGAGACTATAAAAGTGATTGATGGTCCTTTTAATGGTTTTAACGGAACTGTTGAAAAAATAAATGAAGAGAAGCGTAAACTTGAAGTAATGGTGAAAATTTTCGGTAGAAAAACACCACTGGAGTTGAGTTTTATGCAAGTTGAAAAAGTATAATTTTTGTTACACTATAATATCCACCGCAATCGCTTCCAATGATTGCTGTGTTAAATTTTTTAAAAATGGCTAAAGAAATTAGTAAGGTAGTTAAACTACAAGTTAAGGGAGGTGCTGCGAATCCGTCGCCACCGGTTGGACCTGCTTTAGGAGCTGCTGGGGTAAACATCATGGAGTTCTGTAAGCAATTTAATGCTAGAACTCAGGATAAACCTGGCAAAATATGCCCAGTACAAATTACTGTGTATAAAGACAAATCATTTGATTTTGTTGTAAAGACTCCTCCAGCGGCAGTACAGTTATTGGAAGCTGCGAAGCTAAAGTCAGGATCTGGTGAACCAAATCGTAAAAAAGTAGCTAGCGTTACTTGGGATGTTATCAAGGCAATTGCTGAAGATAAAATGGTAGATTTAAATGCATTCACAATCGAATCTGCTATGAGCATGATTGCTGGAACAGCTAGATCTATGGGTATAACTGTATCAGGAGATTCTCCTTTTTAATTAAGAGAAAGACATGGCAAAATTGACAAAAAAGCAAAAAGTGGCTGCTTCAAAAATTGAGAAGAACAAATTATACTCTTTGAAAGATGCTGCTGCATTGATTAAAGAGGTTGCTTCTGCAAAATTTGATGAGTCAGTTGATATCGCGGTTCGTTTGGGTGTTGATCCAAGAAAAGCGAATCAAATGGTGAGAGGTGTAGTAACATTACCTCATGGAACAGGAAAAGATGTAAAAGTATTGGCATTGGTTACTCCAGATAAAGAAGCGGAAGCTAGAGAAGCTGGTGCAGATCATGTTGGTCTTGATGATTACCTTCAAAAAATTAAAGACGGTTGGACAGATGTTGATGTAATTATCACTATGCCTGCTGTTATGGGTAAATTAGGTCCATTAGGTCGTATTTTAGGACCTAGAGGTTTAATGCCAAACCCTAAAACAGGTACTGTAACTATGGATGTTGCTAAAGCTGTTGCAGAGGTAAAAGCTGGTAAAATTGACTTTAAAGTTGATAAAACAGGTATCGTACACGCAGGAATTGGTAAAGTTTCTTTTGGAGCTGAACAAATTGTTGACAACGCACACGAAATTATTCAAACATTAATCAAACTTAAACCAACTGCTGCTAAAGGTACCTACATTAAAGGTATTCACCTTACAAGCACAATGAGTCCTGCAATTGCATTGGACCCAAAAGCAGTATAATTGGTAGTTAATAATTTTTAGTATGACTAGAGAAGAAAAATCAATCGCGATTGAAGATTTAACTGCACAGTTAGCTGGTACAAACATTATTTATGTATCTGATATTTCTGGGTTAGACGCAGAAACAACTTCAAACTTGAGAAGAGCTTGTTTTAAAGCAGGTGTTAAATTAGAAGTGGTTAAAAACACTTTGCTTGCAAAAGCAATGGAAGCTTCTGATAATGATTATGGAGATTTACCTTCTGTATTGACAGGGAATAGCGCTATTTTCATTGCAGATGTTGCAAATGCTCCTGGAAAAATCATTAAAGATTTTAGAAAAAAATCAGCAAAACCTTTATTGAAAGGTGCTTTTATTAATTCTGAGATTTATATCGGTGATGACCAATTAGATGCATTGGCTACAATTAAATCTAGAGAAGAGCTTATCGGTGAAATCATTGGATTATTGCAATCACCAGCTCAAAGAGTTATTTCTGCTTTACAAAATCAATTCGCAAATAGCGAAGAGACTGAAGCATAATAACCAAAACGAGGAGATTCTCCTTGTTGCTTGAATTAGCGCACAATAAATAAATTATATTTTTACAAATCATTTTAAAAAAATAGAAAAAATGGCAGATTTGAAACAATTCGCAGAGCAATTAGTTAACTTAACTGTAAAAGAAGTTAACGAATTAGCAACAATATTAAAAGATGAGTACGGTATCGAACCAGCTGCTGCAGCTGTAGTAGTTGCTGCTGGTGGTGGTGAAGGTGCTGCTGAAGAGGCTCAAACAGAATTTACAGTTGTATTGAAAGATGCAGGAGCTTCTAAATTAGCTGTAGTGAAATTAGTGAAAGAACTTACAGGTTTAGGTCTTAAAGAAGCTAAAGATGTAGTTGATAGCGCTCCAAGTAACGTTAAAGAAGGTGTAACTAAAGAAGAGGCTGAAGGTCTTAAAAAATCTTTAGAAGAAGCTGGAGCTGTTGTTGAGTTAAAATAACAAAACGCCAGTTTAAAAGTAGGTTTAGACCTTGGACAGAAGTGTCCAAGGGTCTAAACCATTTTTCGTATAATAAAATTATATCAAGTTTTATTATAAAATAGTTTAGAATACGAAAAAGTTTTTAGTCAATACGAAGAAAGAAAATTTACAAAGTTTTAATTTGTTTGTTTTTAAAGATGTATCGATTATAAAAAGAAAGTATAGATTGTTTTATAAATTGAACAGTGTTTTTACACAAAAAACTACTTTTTTTTAATCAAAATTTTGTCCATTGATGATAACAAATCAGACTGAAAGATTGAATTTTGCCTCTACAAAAAACATACCTGACTATCCAGATTTTCTAGATGTTCAGGTAAAATCGTTTAAAGATTTTTTTCAATTAGAAACAAAATCTGACGAAAGAGGCGACGAAGGATTATACAATACCTTCATGGAAAACTTTCCAATTACAGATACAAGAAATAACTTTGTTTTGGAATTCCTTGATTATTTTGTAGATCCGCCACGTTACACCATTCAAGAATGTATAGAAAGAGGTCTTACGTATAGTGTGCCTTTAAAAGCAAGGTTAAAACTATATTGTACAGATCCTGAACACGAAGATTTTGAAACTATTGTACAAGATGTTTATCTTGGAACAATACCTTATATGACACCAAGTGGTACTTTTGTTATCAACGGAGCTGAGCGAGTTGTGGTTTCACAATTACACCGTTCTCCTGGTGTTTTCTTTGGACAGTCATTCCATGCAAATGGAACAAAATTATATTCTGCGAGAGTTATTCCTTTTAAAGGGTCTTGGATAGAATTCTCTACCGATATCAACAGCGTAATGTATGCATATATCGATAGAAAGAAAAAATTACCTGTTACAACTTTATTCCGCGCTATCGGTTTTGAAAGAGACAAGGATATCCTTGAGATTTTTGACTTGGCTGAAGAAATTAAAGTTTCTAAAACAGGACTTAAAAAATATATTGGAAGAAAATTAGCCGCGCGTGTATTGAACACTTGGCATGAGGATTTCGTAGATGAGGATACTGGTGAGGTGGTATCTATTGAGCGTAATGAAATTATCCTTGATCGTGATACTATTATCGACAAAGATAATGTGGAAGAAATCATTGATTCAAACGTTAAATCTATTTTGTTGCATAAAGAAGATAATAATCTAGTAGATTATTCTATCATTCATAATACGCTACAAAAAGACCCAACAAACTCCGAAAAAGAAGCTGTTGAGCATATCTACAGACAATTGCGTAACGCAGAACCGCCTGATGAAGAAACTGCTCGTGGTATTATAGATAAATTATTCTTCTCTGACCAACGTTATAACTTAGGTGAAGTAGGTCGTTATAGAATTAATAAAAAACTTGGTCTTGATACTCCAATGGAAAAGCAAGTGCTTACCAAAGAAGATATCATTACTATCGTTAAATATTTGATTGAATTGATCAACTCTAAAGCTGAGATTGATGATATTGATCACTTATCGAACCGTCGTGTAAGAACAGTTGGTGAGCAATTGTCTCAACAATTTGGAGTTGGTTTGGCTCGTATGGCTAGAACCATTCGTGAGAGAATGAACGTTAGAGATAACGAGGTGTTTACACCAATTGATTTGATTAATGCTAAAACATTGTCATCGGTTATCAACTCTTTCTTTGGAACAAACCAATTATCTCAATTTATGGACCAAACGAATCCATTGGCTGAGATTACACACAAAAGAAGATTGTCGGCACTTGGACCAGGTGGACTTTCGAGAGAAAGAGCTGGATTTGAGGTTCGTGACGTTCACTATACGCATTATGGACGTTTGTGTCCAATTGAAACGCCAGAGGGACCAAATATTGGTTTGATTTCTTCTCTTGGAGTTTATGCTAAAGTAAACGGAATGGGTTTCATTGAAACACCTTACCGTAAAGTAAGCAATGGAGTTGTAGATTTAGAATCAACACCTATATATTTAAGTGCTGAAGAGGAAGAAGGTATGTTAATTGCTCAAGCTAACATTAAAATGGAAGCTTCGGGAAAAATCACTGCCGAAAACGTAATTGCACGTCAAGAGGGTGACTTCCCTGTAATTGATCCTTCTCAAGTACATTATACAGACGTAGCACCTAACCAAATTGCTTCGATTTCTGCATCTTTGATTCCTTTCTTGGAGCATGATGATGCGAACCGTGCGTTGATGGGATCAAACATGATGCGTCAGGCCGTGCCATTGATACGTCCTGAAGCTCCAATTGTTGGTACCGGTTTAGAGCGTCAAGTAGCTTCAGATTCCAGAGTTTTGATTAATGCTGAAGGAAATGGAGTTGTAGAATACGTTGATGCCAATATCATCACTATTAAATATGATCGTTCTGAGGAAGAAAGAATGGTTAGTTTTGAAACTGATGAGAAAACATATAATTTAATTAAATTTAGAAAAACCAATCAAGGAACCAGCATCAATCTTAAACCTATCGTAAGAAAAGGGGATAGAGTGATTCCTGGACAAGTATTGTCTGAAGGTTATGCAACCCAAAATGGAGAATTGGCTTTAGGTAGAAACCTTAAAGTTGCGTTCATGCCATGGAAAGGATATAACTTTGAGGATGCGATTGTGATTTCTGAGAAAGTGGTTCGTGATGATATCTTTACCTCTATCCACATCGATGATTATTCATTGGAAGTTAGAGATACTAAATTAGGTAATGAAGAATTAACGAACGATATACCAAACGTTTCTGAAGAAGCTACTAAAGATTTGGATGAAAATGGTATGATTAGAATTGGTGCCGAGGTTAAACCTGGTGATATTCTTATCGGTAAAATTACGCCAAAAGGAGAATCAGATCCTACTCCAGAAGAGAAATTGCTTCGCGCAATCTTCGGTGATAAAGCAGGTGATGTAAAAGATGCTTCATTGAAAGCTTCTCCTTCTTTACATGGTGTGGTTTTGGATAAAAAATTATTTGCAAGAGCGGTAAAAGACAAACGTAAACGTACTCAAGACAAAGATGCTTTAGGAGCACTTGAAATGGAGTTTGAAGTGAAGTTTGTTGAGCTTAAAGATAAATTGATTGAGAAACTTTTCAATATCGTAAACGGAAAAACTTCTCAAGGTGTAATGAATGATTTGGGTGAGGAAGTTTTACCAAAAGGTAAAAAATATACTCAAAAAATGCTTTACGCTGTTGAAGATTTTGCTCACTTAAGTAAAGGTCAATGGGTTGCTGATGATGCTACCAATAAAATGGTTAATGATTTGATTCATAACTATAAAATTAAATTGAACGATTTACAAGGTGCTTTACGTAGAGAGAAATTCACAATTACTGTTGGAGATGAATTGCCATCAGGAATCTTGAAATTGGCTAAAGTTTACATTGCTAAAAAACGTAAATTGAAAGTTGGGGATAAAATGGCGGGACGTCACGGTAACAAAGGTATTGTTGCTCGTATTGTTCGTCATGAAGATATGCCTTTCCTTGAAGATGGAACACCTGTTGATATCGTGTTGAATCCACTTGGGGTACCTTCGCGTATGAACATCGGACAAATCTATGAAACAGTATTAGGATGGGCCGGTATGAATTTGGGTAGAAAATTTGCTACTCCAATTTTTGACGGAGCTTCTCTTGAAGAAATAAATGCCTTGACTGATGAAGCTGGTGTGCCACGTTTTGGACATACACATCTTTATGACGGAGGTACAGGAGAGCGTTTCCACCAAGCGGCGACAGTAGGAGTTATCTATATGTTGAAATTAGGACATATGGTTGATGATAAGATGCACGCACGTTCTATCGGACCATACTCATTGATTACTCAACAACCACTTGGAGGTAAAGCTCAATTTGGAGGTCAGCGTTTTGGAGAGATGGAGGTTTGGGCACTTGAGGCTTATGGAGCATCTAGTACTCTTAGAGAAATCTTGACTGTTAAATCTGATGATGTTATTGGTAGAGCCAAAACTTACGAAGCAATCGTAAAAGGTGAAACTATGCCAGAACCAGGATTACCAGAATCATTCAACGTATTGATGCACGAATTGAAAGGTCTAGGACTTGATATTCGTTTAGAAGAATAAAAAAAGTTTGCAGTTTTCAGTTTTCAGGTAGCAGTATCTGAAAACTGATTACTCATTTTTACGAGTTTTTAGGATTTATACCCGTAAACCGTTCCGATTTTTTATATGCTTTATAGCCTATAACTAGCACCTACAAATAGACGATTTGAGGTTTAGAGAAGTAATTCGAGGTGTGACTTAATTAGATAAGTCTAAAATCAATTTTAATTGCAAATAAATCAATAGTAAAAACTATGATAAATAATAGAAATAATAAAGAGAAAAATACTGTAAAAAGATTTGACAAAATTTCAATTGGATTGGCTTCTCCGGAATCAATCTTGAAAGAGTCAAGAGGTGAGGTTTTAAAACCAGAAACCATTAATTACAGAACTCACAAACCAGAGCGCGATGGTCTTTTCTGCGAAAGAATTTTTGGACCAGTAAAAGATTTTGAATGTGCTTGTGGTAAATATAAAAGAATACGTTACAAAGGTATCATCTGTGACCGTTGTGGTGTTGAAGTAACTGAAAAGAAAGTACGTAGAGACAGAGTAGGACACATCAACCTTGTTGTGCCTATTGCTCACATTTGGTATTTCCGTTCACTTCCTAATAAAATTGGTTATATCCTTGGTCTTCCTTCTAAGAAATTAGATATGATTATCTACTACGAAAGATATGTAGTTATTCAGCCAGGTATCGCCAAAAATACAGATGGTGAATCAATACAAAGATTGGATTTCTTGACAGAAGAGGAATATTTGAATATTTTGGATACTCTTCCTGCAGATAACCAATATTTAGACGATTTTGATCCAAATAAATTTGTTGCCAAAATGGGAGCAGAGTGTATTATGGATTTATTGGCTCGTATTGATCTTGACGAATTGTCATACGATTTAAGACATAAAGCTAATAACGAGACATCTAAACAAAGAAAAACTGAAGCTTTAAAAAGACTTCAGGTTGTAGAATCTTTCCGTGAGTCTACTTTGAACAGAGAGAATCGTCCTGAATGGATGATTATGAAAGTAATTCCGGTAATTCCACCAGAATTGCGTCCTCTTGTGCCACTTGATGGTGGTCGTTTTGCGACTTCAGATTTGAATGATTTATACCGTCGTGTAATCATCCGTAACAACCGTTTGAAAAGATTAATCGAGATTAAAGCTCCTGAAGTAATCTTGAGAAACGAAAAACGTATGTTGCAGGAATCTGTAGATTCACTTTTCGATAATACTCGTAAAGCTTCTGCAGTAAAAACGGAATCAAACAGACCTTTGAAATCATTATCTGATTCCTTAAAAGGTAAACAAGGGCGTTTCCGTCAAAACTTACTTGGAAAACGTGTGGATTATTCTGCTCGTTCGGTAATTGTTGTTGGGCCTGAGTTGAAATTGTTTGAATGCGGTTTGCCAAAAGATATGGCTGCTGAGTTATACAAACCTTTCGTTATCCGTAAATTGATAGAAAGAGGAATTGTAAAAACAGTAAAATCTGCTAAGAAAATAATTGACAAAAAAGAGCCGGTAGTTTGGGATATTCTTGAAAACGTAATCAAAGGACACCCAGTATTACTGAACCGTGCTCCTACTTTGCACAGGTTAGGTATTCAAGCTTTCCAACCAAAATTGATTGAAGGAAAAGCAATCCAATTGCACCCATTAGTATGTACGGCGTTCAACGCGGATTTCGATGGTGACCAGATGGCAGTTCACTTGCCATTAGGGCCAGAAGCTATTTTGGAAGCACAATTGTTAATGTTGGCCTCTCATAATATCTTGAACCCTGCAAATGGTGCTCCTATCACAGTACCTTCTCAGGACATGGTTTTGGGTCTTTATTATATGACCAAAGAACGTTTGTCTACACCTGAGAAAACTATTTTAGGAGAAGGAATTACATTCTATTCTGCTGAGGAGGTTAATATCGCATTAAACGAAGGAAGATTAGAATTGAATGCTCGAGTGAAAATTAGAGCAAAAGATTTTAATGAGAATGGAGAATTGGTGTATCAAATTATCCAAACAACTGCTGGACGTGTATTGTTTAACGAAGTGGTACCCGAAGCAGCTGGATATATCAATGATGTATTAACTAAGAAAAACTTGAGAGATATCATCGGACACGTATTGAGTTCGACTGATGTTCCTACAACAGCGGCTTTCTTGGACAATATGAAAGATATGGGTTATAAATTCGCATTTAAAGGAGGATTGTCATTCTCTCTTGGTGATATTAGAATCCCAGAACAAAAACCAAAATTAATTGCAGATGCCAGAGAGCAAGTTGAAGGTATTTCTGCTAACTATAACATGGGTCTTATCACCAATAACGAACGTTACAACCAAGTTATTGATGTATGGACTTCAGCAAATGCTCAATTGACGGAGTTGGCAATGAAAAACATTAGAGAAGACCAACAAGGTTTCAACTCTGTGTATATGATGCTTGACTCTGGAGCAAGGGGATCTAAAGAACAAATTCGTCAGTTAACCGGTATGCGTGGTTTGATGGCTAAGCCTAAAAAATCGACTGCTGGTGGTGGTGAAATTATTGAGAACCCGATTCTTTCGAACTTTAAAGAAGGTCTTTCTATCCTTGAGTACTTTATCTCTACTCACGGTGCTCGTAAAGGTCTTGCGGATACCGCTTTGAAAACAGCTGATGCTGGATACTTGACAAGAAGATTACATGACGTTTCTCAGGATGTTATTGTTAATATCGAGGATTGTGGTACTCTAAGAGGTATTGAAGTTTCTGCTTTGAAGAAAAATGAGGAAATTGTTGAATCATTGGGTGAAAGAATCTTAGGACGTGTTGCATTGCAAGATGTGATTAATCCTTTGACAAGCGAGATTTTAGTTCACGCTGGAGAGCAAATCACCGAAGCTTTAGTAAAAGGTATCGAAGCTTCTCCAGTAGAGAAAGTAGAAGTACGTTCTCCATTGGTTTGTGAGGCTACTAAAGGTATTTGTGCTAAATGTTACGGTAGAAACTTAGCTACTGGTAAAATGACTCAAAGAGGTGAGGCAGTTGGTGTAATTGCAGCACAATCTATTGGTGAACCAGGTACACAGTTGACATTACGTACGTTCCACGTTGGAGGGGTTGCAGGAGGTATTTCTGAAGATTCTAGTATTATTACTCGTTTTGCAGGTAAACTAGAGATTGAAGATTTGAAAACTGTAAAAGGTGAAGACAGCGAAGGTAATTCAGTTGATATTGTTGTTTCTCGTTCAACAGAGTTGAAATTAATTGATGAGAAAACTGGTATTCTATTGAGTACACATAACATTCCTTACGGTTCAAGTATCTTTGTTAATGATGGTGAATCTGTTGCAAAAGGAACTGTTATCTGTAAATGGGATCCATATAATGGGGTTATCGTTTCTGAGTTTACCGGAAAAATTGCTTACGAAGATTTAGAGCAAGGACAATCGTTCATGGTTGAAATTGATGAGCAAACTGGTTTCCAAGAAAAAGTAATCTCTGAATCAAGAAACAAAAAATTAATCCCAACATTATTGGTTTACGGTAAAGAAGGAGAATTAATTCGTTCTTACAACTTACCAGTTGGAGCGCACTTGATGGTTGATAACGGAGAAAAAATTAAAGCTGGTAAAGTTTTGGTGAAAATTCCACGTCGTTCTTCAAAATCTGGGGATATTACAGGAGGTCTACCAAGAATTACTGAGTTGTTAGAAGCTCGTAATCCTTCGAATCCAGCTGTAGTTTCTGAGATTGATGGTGTTGTTTCTTTCGGGAAAATCAAGAGAGGTAACCGTGAAATTGTTATCGAATCTAAATTTGGTGACGTTAGAAAATACTTGGTTAAATTATCAAGTCAGATCTTAGTTCAGGAAAATGACTTCGTAAGAGCTGGTGCTCCATTATCTGACGGTGCTATTACACCGGATGATATTTTGAGAATTCAAGGACCTGCTGCTGTTCAACAGTATTTGGTAAATGAAATTCAAGAGGTATACCGTCTTCAAGGGGTTAAAATTAACGATAAGCACTTTGAAGTAGTAATACGTCAAATGATGCGTAAAGTACAAGTTGAAGATCCTGGAGATACTTTATTCTTAGAAGATCAATTAATTCATACCAAAGATTTTATCGTTGAAAATGATAAATTATATGGAATGAAAGTAGTTGAAGATGCTGGAGATTCAAGTGTTTTAAAACCAGGTCAGATTATTTCGCCACGTCAATTGCGTGATGAAAATTCATTGTTGAAGCGTACAGATAAAAACCTTGTTGTTGCACGTGATGTAATTACTGCAACTGCTACTCCGGTACTTCAAGGTATTACTAGAGCTTCTCTTCAAACGAAATCATTTATTTCTGCTGCTTCGTTCCAGGAAACAACAAAAGTGTTGAATGAAGCTGCTGTAGCAGGTAAACTTGATTTGTTAGAAGGATTGAAAGAAAATGTAATTGTAGGTCATAGAATCCCAGCCGGTACTGGTATGAGAGAGTATGATAATGCAATTGTAGGTTCTAGAGAAGACTACAATGATATGATGGCTAATAAAGAAGAATATATTTATTAATTCTTTTTACAACATTTCTCTCTTTGTTTAGGCAGAGAGAGAATGTTGAAAAAAACATAGATTCTATGAGCAATTCTAAACAACAACAAGAACAGATTAACATTGAATTAGACGAAACTGTAGCCGAAGGTATTTATTCCAATTTAGCTATAATTAATCATTCTTCATCTGAATTTGTATTAGATTTTGTATGTATTATGCCTGGTGTTCCAAAAGCAAAAGTGAAATCAAGAATTGTTTTGACTCCGCAGCATGCTAAAAGATTGCTCAATGCAATTGGCGAAAACATTCATCGTTATGAAATGTCGCATGGTGAAATTAAGGATGTAGAACAGCCTCCTATTCCGCTAAACTTTGGTCCAACTGGTCAAGCATAAAATCATAAAGACTCCGGAAACGGAGTCTTTTTTTTGTTTTAATTTGTTTGAAAATGATTCTAAATCAACTGTTTTGATTTATTTTGGAAGCCAAATTGATAATAAGAAAAAAAATATTTTGGTTTATTGCATAATTATCACTTCCTGCATTTAAACGTATTTTTTTGTTTTTCAACGACTATTTTTTTTCCTCGAAATCTATTCGATTAGTTTCGTACACTATTGATAATCTTATTTTGTCATAAAGAGGAATATAAATAACGTTTTAAGAATGAGAAATAATAACAATCAAAAACAATTTTTGTTTTTAATTCTGTTTGTGTTTTTTACCGGTTCAGTTGCATTTGCTCAAAATGCTACTGCCAATTCTTCTCTAAATGAGGTTCTAATAAATCCTAACGATAATGCAGTTGGTACTGCAACTTCTAAAGTGTCGTCTGAATTGAATTCTAATATGAATTTTATTTTATGGTTTATGGGTACAAAAGAAGATGTGAATAGTGCTAAGTCAAGCGAAAGATTTTATACTAAAAAAAGTATTTTGACATCGGGTAGAGAACCGAATCATTTGTTGTTGAAAACGCTTTTGAAGAAAACAATTAATAATGAATCTTGCTAGAATTTAAGGTTAAATTTAATTTGCATATATAAAAAACGCCAGCTAAAATGCTGGCGTTTTTGTTTCTATTTTTATTTAATCAAATTCAGAAGTGAAAAATAATTTGACACTTGGATATTTACTTTGCGTCATCTGAATGGTAAAATCCGAATCGGCAAGAAAAACCAGTTGGTTGTATTTATCTTTTGCCAAATACTTCTGTTTTATTCTTTTGAATTCTTTAAATTCTTCATTTTTAGCATCATCTGGTTTTACCCAGCAAGCTTTGTGAACAGGAAAGTTTTCATAGGTACATTTTGCCCCATATTCGTGTTCCAGTCGGTATTGGATAACTTCGTATTGTAATGCTCCTACGGTTCCAATTACTTTTCGGTTATTCATTTCCAGAGTGAATAATTGTGCTACACCCTCATCCATCAATTGGTCAACACCTTTGTCAAGCTGTTTGGCTTTCATCGGATCGGCATTATTGATGTATCTAAAATGTTCTGGAGAGAAACTTGGGATTCCTTTGAAACTCATGATTTCACCCTCTGTCAAAGTGTCCCCAATTTTGAAATTTCCTGTATCATGCAATCCAACAATATCACCAGGATAGGAAATATCGACTATTTCTTTCTTTTCGGCAAAGAAAGCATTAGGGCTTGAGAATTTTAAGTTTTTTTTCTGACGAACATGAAAATAAGGTTTGTTTCTTTCAAAAGTTCCCGAAACAATTTTTATAAATGCCAATCGATCTCTGTGTTTTGGGTCCATATTGGCATGAATTTTAAAAACAAATCCCGACATTTTTTCTTCTTTCGGATCAACCAATCGGGTTTCAGAATCTTTTGGCCTTGGCGATGGTGCGATAGAAACAAAACAGTCTAATAATTCTCTAACGCCAAAGTTGTTTAGGGCAGATCCAAAAAAGACTGGCTGTAATTTTCCGTCCAAATAATCTTGTTGATTAAATTTGGGATACACTTCGTCAATTAATTCCAGTTCTTCACGTAGTCGATCTGCAGGTTTTTGACCGATTATTTTTTCCAATTCGGGACTTTGAACATCTGAAAATGCAATTGTCTCTTCAATGTTTTTACGGCTGTCACCACTAAATAAATTGATGTTTTGCTCCCAAAGATTGTAGATTCCCTGAAAGTCATATCCCATTCCGATTGGGAAACTTAAAGGTGTTACGGTTAAGCCAAGTTTTTGCTCTACTTCATCCATCAAATCAAATGCGTCTTTTCCTTCTCGGTCTAATTTGTTGATAAAAACAATCATCGGGATGTTACGCATTCTACATACGGCAACCAGTTTTTCGGTTTGTTCTTCGACACCTTTTGCTACGTCGATTACAACAATAACGCTGTCAACAGCGGTCAGTGTTCTAAAGGTGTCTTCGGCAAAATCCTTATGACCGGGTGTGTCTAGAATATTGATTTTTTTTTCTTTATAATTGAAGGCCAAAACAGAAGTTGAAACCGAGATTCCTCTCTGGCGTTCAATTTCCATAAAGTCACTGGTGGCTCCTTTTTTTATTTTATTGTTTTTTACCGCACCAGCTTCCTGAATTGCTCCTCCAAAAAGAAGTAATTTTTCAGTTAGCGTTGTTTTTCCTGCATCGGGGTGTGAAATAATCCCAAAAGTGCGTCTTCGCTGTATTTCTTTTAAAAAACTCATATTTTTATTTCAATAGTTTGCAAAAGTACTATTTAATAATGCTATTTAAAAAAATATATGGGTATTAAAACAAACACCGTTTTACTCTTTATTATATAACTTAATAATTTTTTGTTAATAGTACTAGGGAAACTTGTTTAATGCCTCCGAATTGTTATTTTTGTTGGCTTTAAGTTTGAGGAATTGTAAGTGATTTTCAGAATTAATGCGTTTTAGTTCTTTGTTAAAAAAATAATAAACAAAATAGTTCCGTTATAAAATATTCGGTTTCGGTCAGAATGCTTTTGTAAAGTAGCTTTTGTTGAAATAATATTAATATAAAATATAAAAAATGCCTTTAAAAAATGCACAAATGAAATCCATAACTAATAAAGTTGTGTTGACTTTTTTTCTTTTGTTTTCTGTTTTTAGCTTTGTAAATGCTCAAGAAATTATAAAAGATAATACTGTTGCTCCTGTCAAAGAGACCGTGCCGTCCACTAAAAAACTAAAAGTTGATGGAGTAGTAGCAACCGTAGGGGATTATATTATTTTGGATTCAGATATTGATAAAGGATTTTTGGAGATTACAGCTCAAGGTGGTTCTGTAAAAGATATAACCAGATGTCAGATTTTAGGTAAATTACTCGAAGATAAATTATATGCGCATCAAGCAGTTCAGGATAGTATAAATGTTTCTGACTCTGAAGTGAAAGGGCAGATGGATGAAAGATTGAATTATATGTTGGAACAAATTGGGTCAATGGATAAATTGGTTGCTTATTATCAGAAAAGTTCAGAAGAAGAATTCAGAACCTATTTTTTTGATGTTTTGAAAGAGCAGGAACTTACTAAGCAAATGCAGAAGAAAATTGTTGAAAAAGTAGAAATTACTCCTGAAGAAGTTCGTGAATTTTTCAAAAAAATACCTGCTGCAGATTTGCCTGTTTTTGGTGCAGAATTAGAAGTGGCTCAAATCGTTATACTACCGAAAGTTACTGATGCAGATAAGCAAAAAGTTATTGAGAGGCTGAAAGGTTATAGGAAAGAATGTCTTGAGGGAGCAAGTTTTGCAACCAAAGCAGTTTTGTATTCTGAAGATCCTGGATCTAGTAAAAATGGAGGTTATTATAAAATGACTCGTAAAACACCATTTGTAAAAGAGTTTAAAGATGTGGCTTTTAGTCTTGCTGAAGGTGAAATTTCAGAACCTTTTGAATCCCAATATGGATTTCATATTATTTATGTAGAAAAGATAAAAGGGCAGGAAATAGAATTGAGACATATTTTGATTTCTCCTGAAGTAAATAAAGAATCTTTGAAAGAAGCGAATGATAAAATTACGCTAATAAGAAAAAAGATTTTGGATAAAGAAATCACTTTTGCGGAAGCGGCAAGAACTATGTCTGATCAAAAAGAAACAAGAGCTAATGGTGGAATTTTAGTGAATCCAAAAACGCAGGATACCCGTTTTGAGTTGACAAATATGGATCCGTCTATTTATAGCCAAGTTTCTAATTTGAAGGATAACGAAATTTCAATGCCTTATCTTGAAGATGTTCAAGGGAAAAAAGATTATAAGATTATGACTGTAACCAATAGGATAGATTCGCATACTGCTGATTATGCTAAGGATTACGTTAAAATTAAAGATTTAGCCTTGAAGGACAAACAATTCAAAGCTATCGGAAAATGGTTTGATACAAAAATTAAAGATACCTATATCAAGATTGTTGACGAATATAAAGATTGCCCTTTTACCAATAATTGGTTAAAAAAATAATTTTCGATAAATAGATAAAAAGAGTTAGTTTTATGTTTTCATAGAACTAACTCTTTTTAATTTTTTAAAAAATACAGTAAAAATGTCGGATGTAACTGCGATTCAAAATTTAGTTGAAAAACGAAATGAATTAAAAAAAGAAATTGCCAAAATCATTGTTGGTCAAGAAGAGGTTGTAGATCAAATTTTACTTTGTATATTTTCAGGAGGACACGCGTTGTTGGTTGGAGTTCCTGGATTGGCAAAAACGTTATTGGTGAATACTTTGGCAAAAGCTTTGGGATTGGATTTTAAAAGAATTCAATTTACACCGGATTTGATGCCTTCGGACATTTTAGGAAGTGAAATATTGGACGAAAACAGACAGTTTAAATTTATAAAAGGACCGTTGTTTTCTAATATTATTTTGGCAGATGAAATCAATAGGACACCACCAAAAACACAGTCGGCTTTGTTGGAGGCTATGCAGGAAAGATCGGTTACAATTGCAGGAGTGAATCATAAATTGAGCCTCCCTTATTTTGTGCTTGCAACACAAAATCCAATCGAACAGGAGGGGACTTATCCTTTGCCTGAAGCGCAACTAGACCGATTTATGTTTGCAATCAAACTGGAATATCCTTCGTTTGAGGAAGAAGTTCAGGTGGTAAAACGCACTACGGCAGATTTGAATACTGAAGTTAATGCGTTGTTTACGGCTCAGGAAATTATAGATTTTCAACATTTGATTCGTCGAATTCCTGTTGCTGATAATGTGGTGGAATATGCTGTGACACTAGTGAGTAAAACACGTCCAGATAATGAACTTTCCAATGGATTTGTGAAAAACTATCTGGATTGGGGTGCGGGACCAAGAGCTTCGCAGAATTTAATTTTGGCGGCCAAGGCTCATGCTGCTTTCAATGGGAAATTTTCACCGGATATTGAAGATGTAAAAGCGGTTGCTACTGGAATCTTGCGACACAGAATCGTTAAAAACTACAAAGCTGATGCTGAGGGGATTTCTGAGGAAATGATAATCGATAAGCTGATTTAAAAGAAAAAAACAATAAATTATTGAAAAGTGTTGCATTTAGTTATGAATGCAACACTTTTTGTTTTTACAAAAGATTTAATTTTTGTTAAATCAGGAATCGAAATTGTGAATTTTACAAATTTGACACCTGAATTATGCTTATTTATTATTTTAACGCAGTAAAATCTTTTATTTTGCAATAATAATTTTTGAAAATGGTCCATCCGTTAAATTTTTTCAAATTATCATCTTTAATTATTAAATTTGCCGTTCAAATAAACAAAAACACCTATTATTTATGGCATTTGGTTTTGAATTAATCAAAAAAACTTGTCTTTAACTCGAAAAGCCTCTATTATGAATATTTATAACGATTATCTTAAAGAAATCGAAGAAAGAAAAGCTCAGGGACTTCATCCTAAACCAATTGATGGTGCCGAATTGCTAAGCGAAATAATCGCGCAAATTAAAGATTTGAATAACCCAAATC
This sequence comes from Flavobacterium gilvum, assembly GCF_001761465.1. NCBI lineage: Bacteria > Pseudomonadati > Bacteroidota > Flavobacteriia > Flavobacteriales > Flavobacteriaceae > Flavobacterium > Flavobacterium gilvum. Next base: position 1,933,922 of record NZ_CP017479.1, read on the forward strand.
GTGAAGATTCGGTTAAGTATTTTATTTATAATACACTGCCGGGAACAACTCCTGCCGCTGGGGCAAAGGCTAAATTCTTAAAGGAAATTATTCTTGGAGAATCTGTTGTTAAAGAAATCACACCTGCTTTCGGTTTTGAATTATTATCACATATGAAAGGTGGTCCTTCTATTGAGGTATTGCTTGATTTGGCTTTGGGTAATGATGCTTCGATTGCCAAAGAAGCTGCAAATGTTCTTAAGACTCAGGTTTATCTTTATGAGGCGGACACAGACCGTTTGATTGCGGCATTCAAAAGTGGTAACGTAATCGCCAAAGAAATTCTAGAAAGTTATGCTAAGGCTGAGTTTTTTACAAATTTACCAGAGATAGCTGAAGAAATTAAAGTGGTTACTTTTATCGCTGGTGAAGGAGATATTTCGACTGACTTGCTTTCTCCAGGAAACCAAGCGCACTCAAGATCAGACCGTGAACTTCACGGTAAATGTATGATTACGCCTCAAGCACAAGACGAAATCAAAGCGTTGCAAGCGCAACATCCTGATAAATCTGTAATGTTGATTGCAGAAAAAGGTACTATGGGTGTAGGTTCTTCAAGAATGTCTGGTGTAAACAACGTGGCACTTTGGACAGGTAAACAAGCTAGCCCGTATGTTCCATTTGTTAATTTTGCTCCAATTGTTGGAGGAACAAATGGTATCTCTCCAATTTTCCTTACTACTGTTGATGTAACAGGAGGTATTGGACTTGACCTTAAAAACTGGGTAAAAAAGCTTGACGCGAATGGTAATCCTGTTCGTAATGAAAATAATGAACCTATTCTTGAGCAAGCCTATTCTGTTGCTACCGGAACGGTTCTTACCATAAACACAAAGACAAAGAAACTTTATAATGGCGACCAAGAGTTAATAGATATTTCTAAGGCATTCACGCCTCAAAAATTGGAATTCATCAAAGCGGGTGGGTCATATGCTATTGTTTTCGGAAAAAAACTTCAAACATTGGCAGCAAAGATTCTAGGTGTTGAAGCACCTCTTGTATTTGCTCCGTCAAAAGAAATATCGCACGAGGGACAAGGTCTTACAGCAGTTGAAAAAATCTTCAACAGGAACGCTGTGGGTACAACTCCAGGAAAAGTATTGCATGCTGGTTCGGATGTTCGTGTAGAAGTGAATATCGTAGGATCTCAGGACACAACTGGTCTTATGACTGCTCAGGAATTGGAGTCTATGGCAGCTACTGTGATTTCGCCAATTGTTGACGGTGCTTACCAATCTGGTTGTCACACAGCTTCGGTTTGGGATAAAAAAGCGCAGGCAAACATTCCAAAATTGATGAAGTTTATGAATGATTTCGGTTTGATCACAGCTCGTGACCCGAAAGGTGTTTACCACTCAATGACAGATGTAATTCACAAAGTTCTTAACGATATTACTATAGATGAATGGGCAATCATTATCGGTGGTGATTCTCATACCAGAATGTCTAAAGGAGTTGCTTTTGGTGCAGATTCAGGAACTGTTGCACTTGCATTGGCTACAGGAGAAGCTTCTATGCCAATTCCAGAATCTGTGAAAGTTACTTTCAAAGGAGATATGAAATCGTATATGGATTTCCGTGATGTGGTTCACGCTACACAGTCTCAAATGCTTAAACAGTTTGGTGGTGAAAATGTATTCCAAGGTAGAATCATTGAGGTTCACATTGGGACACTTACAGCTGATCAGGCATTTACATTTACTGACTGGACTGCAGAAATGAAAGCAAAAGCTTCTATTTGTATTTCTGAAGATGCTACTTTAATTGAATCATTGGAAATCGCTAAAGGAAGAATCCAGATTATGATCAACAAAGGCATGGATAATCACAATCAGGTTCTTCAGGGGTTAATTAATAAAGCAGATAAGAGAATTGCTGAGATTAAATCGGGTGAAAAACCTGCTTTGACTCCAGATGCAAATGCAAAATATTATGCTGAAGTTGTTGTTGATTTGGATCTAATTGCAGAGCCAATGATTGCAGATCCAGACGTAAATAATGCAGATGTTTCTAAGCGATATACTCACGATACTATCAGACCGCTTTCTTTTTATGGAGGTGTGAAAAAAGTAGATCTTGGATTTATCGGTTCTTGTATGGTTCACAAAGGCGATATGAAAATCCTTGCTCAAATACTTAAAAACATTGAAGAGCAAAATGGTAAAGTAGAATTCAATGCACCGCTTGTCGTTGCTCCACCAACTTACAATATTGTTGATGAATTGAAAGCCGAAGGTGACTGGGAAGTTTTACAGAAATACTCTGGTTTCGAATTTGACGATAACGCACCGAAAGGAGCAGCTCGTACTGAATACGAAAAGATGTTGTATCTAGAGCGCCCAGGATGTAACCTTTGTATGGGTAATCAGGAAAAAGCAGCTAAAGGTGATACGGTAATGGCAACTTCTACTCGTCTTTTTCAAGGAAGAGTTGTGGAGGATTCTGCTGAGAAAAAAGGAGAATCATTGCTTTCTTCTACTCCAGTTGTAGTATTGTCTACAATTCTTGGTAGAACTCCAACAATCGATGAATATACCGCTGCAGTGAACGGCATTAACTTAACTAAGTTTGCTCCTTCACACAAACAATTGGTAAAATAATCGAAAGATAAATTAATCATATTCTAAAAGCCCGAGTCGTAAAACTCGGGCTTTTTCTTTATAGCTACTCTATTTTTTCGTACCTTGTAATGTTCAAAGATTTAATAACAAAACAATTACATAATTATGGCTTTTGATATTGAAATGATCGAAAAAGTGTACGCAAATATGAAAGAACGTGTGGATAAAGCGCGTGAGATAGTTGGTCGTCCGCTTACTTTAACAGAGAAAATTTTATACAGTCACCTTTGGGATGGAATCGCTTCTAAAGCCTTTTCCCGAGGGGGGGATTATGTAGATTTTGCTCCAGATAGAGTTGCTTGTCAGGATGCAACGGCTCAGATGGCTTTGTTGCAATTCATGCATGCAGGGAAAAGTAAAGTTGCGGTGCCAACAACTGTGCATTGTGACCACTTAATACAGGCCAAGGTCGGAGCTTCTACAGATTTGGCTGTAGCCAATACCCAGTCAAAAGAAGTTTTTGATTTTCTATCATCAGTATCCAATAAATATGGAATAGGTTTCTGGAAACCAGGTTCGGGAATTATTCATCAAATTGTTTTAGAAAATTACGCTTTCCCCGGAGGAATGATGATTGGTACCGATTCACATACCGTAAACGCTGGTGGATTGGGAATGTTGGCTATTGGGGTTGGTGGTGCCGATGCTGTCGATGTAATGTCTGGAATGTCTTGGGAATTGAAATTTCCTAAATTAATTGGAGTGAAATTAACTGGGAAATTATCCGGTTGGACGGCACCAAAAGACGTTATTCTAAAAGTGGCCGACATTCTTACCGTAAAGGGAGGAACCGGTGCTGTTGTAGAATATTTTGGCGAAGGAGCAACTTCGATGTCTTGCACTGGAAAAGGTACTATCTGTAATATGGGTGCCGAAATTGGTGCAACTACATCAACATTTGGTTACGATGATTCGATGCGCAGGTATTTGACGGCAACAGATCGTCAGGATGTAGTGGATGCTGCCGACAAAGTAGCTTCTTACCTGACTGCAGATCCTGAAGTTTACGCAAATCCGGAACAATATTTCGATCAACTTATCGAAATCAATTTATCCGAATTAGAACCGCATATCAACGGCCCTTTTACGCCAGATCGAGGAACACCTGTTTCCAAAATGAAAGCCGAAGCCGCCGCAAACGGATGGCCAATAAAAATAGAATGGGGGTTAATAGGTTCTTGTACCAATTCATCTTACGAAGACATGGCTCGGGCTGCATCCATAGTTAACCAAGCGGTTGAACACGGAATCACTCCCAAGGCCGAATTCGGAATTAATCCTGGTTCAGAACAAATTCGTTATACTATCGAAAGAGACGGCATTATTGCCACTTTCGAAAAATTGGGAACCAAAGTGTTTACTAATGCATGTGGACCTTGTATCGGACAATGGGACAGGGCAGGAGCCGATAAAGGAGAGAAAAACACTATCGTTCATTCTTTCAACCGTAATTTCTCCAAAAGAGCCGATGGTAACCCAAATACACATGCTTTTGTGACTTCGCCAGAAATGGTGGCTGCATTGGCAATTTCGGGAAGATTGGATTTTAATCCGCTGACAGATACTTTGCTGAATGATAATGGAGAAGCTATAAAATTAAACGCACCTTTTGGTGATGAACTTCCTAAAAGAGGTTTTGATGTAGAGGATGCCGGTTTTCAGGCTCCGGCAGTTGATGGTTCTTCGGTTCAAGTGGTGGTTTCTGAAACATCGGATAGATTGCAGCTTTTGGCTCCATTTGATCCTTGGGACGGAAAAAATATCACGGGCGCAAAACTTTTGATTAAAGCTTTCGGAAAATGTACCACAGACCACATTTCTATGGCAGGTCCTTGGTTGCGTTTCCGTGGGCATTTGGATAATATTTCAAACAATATGTTGATTGGAGCCGTTAATGCTTTTAATGAAAAAGCAAATTCGGTTAAAAACCAATTGACAGCTACTTATGATGCAGTTCCAGCCGTAGCTCGTGCTTACAAAGCCGCTGGAATCCCTTCAATTGTTGTAGGAGATCACAATTACGGTGAAGGTTCTTCCCGTGAACATGCCGCTATGGAGCCTCGTTTTTTGGGTGTAAAAGCGGTTCTGGTAAAATCATTTGCCCGTATCCACGAAACCAACCTGAAAAAACAAGGAATGTTGGCACTTACATTTGTCAATGAAACAGACTACGACAAAATTCAGGAAGATGACACCATCAATTTTACTGATTTGATAGATTTCGCTCCCGGAAAACCGTTGACTTTAGAATTCGTTCACACAGACGGAAGCAAAGATAGTATCTTGGCGAACCACAGTTACAACGAGAGTCAAATTGGTTGGTACAAAGCTGGTTCGGCTCTTAATTTGATAGCTGCTGGCAAAGTATAGTCAGTTTTATATTTCGGGACATTTATTAAATTTTAAATTATGGTAAAACAAATCAAAATATTCGAAGGTGATTCCATCGCATTGGAGTTGACGGATTCATTCACTATGAGTGATGCTCTTTTGATAGAACAGCTTTTTGAGGAAAAATTGAGTGCTGGTCACAAACATGTCAATATATTGATTAAGGTAAAAGATATGTCTATACTCAAGAACATGGAGTTGAAAGCTTTTTGGGATGGCGAAATATGGGGGATCAAGCATTTTGGTAAAATAGGTCGTTGCGCAGTTGTCGCACATTCTGATTTTATCAAGACAGTAGTCAAGGTCGAAAACAAAGTGCTTCATTTTTTTAATAATGCACTTGAAGAAAAATATTTTGATACAGAGCAATTAGACGAGGCATTAAAATTTATAGAAGGATAAATATCTTAAACATTTTTTTATTCAAAACTCTCACGACAAGTTGGGAGTTTTTTTGTTGAGCTATTCTTGTTTTCTTTCTTGTTTTGCAAGATGTTTTTAGGAAAATCTGATAGAAAGAATCAAAATAAATGTTGAATAGGATGATTAATGATGTAGCTTATGATGGTTATCTTTAATAAAATAAATTCTTTTTTTATTAACAATAAATACAATGACAAAGAGAATTCAAACCCATAGAGAAGAGCAAGTTAATGGGATTTCTCACCTTTTCGGGATACTTTTTTGTTTGATCGGAATGCCTTTTCTCATTGCAAAAGCAAATGAGCATCACAATTTTATGACACTAACTTCCGTTATTGTATTTGGAATTGGGATGTTAATGGTGTATTCATTTTCTACTTTGTACCATTTAGTGCAAAATAAGAAAAGAAAACAATTGCTCAAAATAGCCGATCATATCAGTATTTATTACCTGATTGCAGGAACCTATTCGCCATTGATGATTGCTTATTTGAATAGAAGTACAGCTTTGATTTTTTTGGGAATAATGTGGTTGATTGCTTTGTTGGGAACTTTTTTTAAGATAATCAATAGTAATCGTTTTAAAAAGGCTTCGGTTGTCATGTATCTATTGATGGGCTGGATGATTGTATTTGTCATAAAACCCTTGTGGGGAATCATGCCTTTGTCGGTTTTTTTGTGGATTCTGGCAGGAGGGATAAGTTATTCGGTGGGTGTCTATTTTTATGTAAATAGTTATAAAAAGTACTTTCATGCGGTTTGGCATTTTTTTGTGCTTCTCGGAACCGTATTCCATTATATTGCTGTTTTGAAAAGTTTGTGAGTTAGTATTTTGAAGCTGAAACGATGATGATTGTTGTTTTTTTAGCGATTTTTTGGTAATCTTTTAGCTTTCAAATCTAGTTAAAGACTTATATTTGTAATTCTTCAAAAAAAAAGTGTTTTTTGAGGTTTAAAATGCACTAATTAAAAAAAGTCCTCGATAGTGTGTATGTTTAAATAATGAGGAAAAAAATAAAATGATGAAGTTTTTTAAATTAATTGTTATAGCCTTTTTTTTATGTAGTATGAGTGTTTTTTCGCAAGAAAATACGATTAAACACACTATAGTAAAAGGTGAAACGATTTCCAGTATAGCCCAAAAATATAATGTTTCCATTTCTGATATTTATAAATTAAATCCTAAAGCCAAAAAGACGCTGCAACTCAATCAGGTTTTGAGTATTCCAAAATCAGAATCAGATAAAGATAAATCTATTACTGCAGAAAGTGAAGTTTCTGAAAAAACAATAGAAGTTTCACATGTGGTACTGCCAAAGGAAACATTGTACGGGTTTATCAAACAATATAAGACAAATATAAAATTACTCTATAAGGCCAATCCAAAATTAGAAACGGAAGGTTTGAAAATAGGACAGACTATTGTTATTCCGTCAACTTTGACCAAAGCAGAAATTGCAGGATTGTCAAGTTCAACAACACAAGAGTCGGTTGCGAAAGTTGAAACAGAAGTTTCTTTAACGCATGAAGTTAAAGCTAAAGAGTCTTTGTACGCTATTGCAAAAATGTATGGAGTTACGTTGAAAGAAATTCAAAATGCGAATCCATCAATAGGTAAAAAAGGTTTGGGTGTTGGTCAAATTATCCAGATTCCAAGTAACGGAAAAATGCCTGATAATGAAGTTGTAGTTGAAGATAAAAAAACGGTAATTAATGAAAATCCAATTTCTGTTAAAGGCAATAAAGAGATTGTTCCTACTGTAGTTGAAAAAGAAACGAAAGTAAAAGAGCAAAATACAGAGCCTCAAACTCAAACGTCAGAAATCATTCATGAAGTTTTAACTAAAGAAACAAAGTACGGAATTGCCAAAAAGTATGGGATTTCTGTTTCGGAATTAGAAAAACAAAATCCTGCGACTCGTCAAAAGTTGCTGGTTGGTTCTAAGTTGAATATTCAGGTTTCCAATGAAAAATTTGAAGAAATAAATAAAGACAAAATTGTTGAGAATAAAGAAGAAATTGCAAAAGAATCTCCAAGGGAGATTGTAAAAGCAACTGAGGTAAAAGACACAGCTAGAGTATTTGTTGCAATTCCGAATGTTGATTTAATTGATAAAATTATTCAATCTGCATCCGAAAAGATAGGTGTTAGATATAGAACCGGTGGTACAACAACAGCAGGATTTGATTGTTCTGGTTTGTTGTATTCTACTTTTGCTGAATTTGATTTAAAATTGCCTAGATCCTCTATAGAACAGGCTGCTATTGGGGAAAAAGTTAATGACGAAGATGTCCAAAAAGGGGATTTGATTTTTTTTAAGACCAATGGAAGGCGTCAGATCAATCATGTCGGTATGGTGATTGAAGTGGCTGAGGATGAAATTAAATTTATTCATTCTTCGATTCATTCCGGAGTAATTATATCATCTACAAAAGAACCTTATTATCAACGAAACTTTGCTCAGGTAAATAGAGTAATAAAATAAAGCGAAAAAAAATATTTTTAACAAAAACCCTTAGATTTTCTAAGGGTTTTTGTTTTTTTAGAATATATTTTTCTGTAGAAAGGATAATATCATTCATTTTCCAAAAAAAGTATATCTTTAGCCAACCAAATAATTAACCAAAAAATGGAAGAGAATAAACCTGTAGAATTTAAAAGAGAACTCGGATTACTTGATGGAACCATGCTTGTTGTAGGGTCGATGATTGGATCCGGAATATTTATTGTAAGTGCCGATATTGCCAGACAAGTTGGGTCGGCAGGTTGGCTAGTGTTAATATGGCTAATTTCGGGATTGATTACCATGATTGCTGCTGTGAGTTATGGAGAATTAAGTGCCATGTTTCCAAACGCCGGAGGACAATACGTTTATCTCAAGGAAGCTTATAATAAATTAGTTGCCTTTTTGTACGGATGGAGTTTCTTTGCTGTAATTCAAACAGGAACAATTGCAGCGGTTGGTGTTGGTTTTTCCAAATTTGCGGCCTATTTGTATCCGCCTTTGAGTGATGAAAATATTTTATGTGAAATTGGAGCTTTTAAATTGAATGCGGCTCAGATTGTCTCCATAATTACAATTGTTTTATTGACTTATATCAATAGCCGTGGAGTGAAGAACAGTAAAATTCTTCAAACGATTTTGACAATAATTAAGATTTTGTCATTGTTCGGATTGATTGTTTTTGGCTTTGTGTTGGCTGCCAAAGCTGATATTTGGAATGCCAACTGGTCTGATGCCTGGAGTTCAAGAGCTTATGATACAGAGGCTGGATCGTGGTCACCTATTGGAGGGACTGCATTGTTAACCGGGATTTCTGCTGCAATGGTAGGAGCTTTGTTTTCAAGTGACGCCTGGGTGGGTGTGACTTTTATTGCGGGAGAAATAAAAAAACCGGAACGGAACGTAGGATTGAGTTTGTTTTTGGGAACTTTTATTGTGACAATTATTTATATTTTGGCGAATTTGATGTATCTGGCTGTGATTCCAATGCAGGAAATCGCCACCGCAAAATCGGATAGGGTTGCAGTTGTAGCTTCGCAATATACTTTTGGGGATATGGGAACGATAATTATTGCTTTGATGATTATGATTTCAACTTTTGCCTGTAACAACGGATTAATTATGGCGGGAGCTAGAGTGTATTATACAATGGCGAAAGATGGTCTGTTTTTCAAGAAAGCTGCTGTTCTTAATGATGCCAGTGTACCGGCATGGGCTTTGTGGGTTCAGTGTTTTTGGGCTTCGGCTTTGTGTTTGACCGGAAAATATGGTGATTTATTGGATTTTGTAATTATCATCGTATTGATTTTTTATATCCTTACTATTTACGGAATTTTTATTCTAAGAAAAAAAATGCCAGAAGTAGAAAGACCATACAAGGCTTTTGGATATCCATTTTTACCATTAGTGTATATTGTTGTGGCAATCGCAATTTGTATTGGATTATTGGCTACAAAGTTTTCTACCTGTGGTTGGGGAGTTTTGATTATGTTGTCAGGTATTCCAATTTATTATTTGTCAAAACCAAAAGAATAAAGGGTTTAGTATTCAGTGTACAGTTTTTGAGTAAGCAGTTATACAAAAAAGCAGAAAGCCCATTATGATCACCATAACGGGCTTTTCCAGTGTTTAGTAAGCACTTATTTTAATATTAGCAAACAGCGTTTTCTAATATTAACTCTTCATTAAAAGGAAGATTCCAGGCATCGGCGACTCCTTTGTAAAGGATTTTTCCGTTGGCAATGTTTAATCCTTTTTTTAATTCTTCATTTTCAGCACAGGCTACTTGCCATCCTTTGTTTGCCAATTGCAATGCGTAAGGTAAAGTGGCATTTGTAAGTGCTAATGTCGAAGTATATGGGACTGCTCCTGGCATATTGGCCACACAGTAATGTACAATATTATCTATAATGAACGTTGGGTTTTCGTGAGTCGTAGGAGTACAAGTCTCGATACATCCGCCTTGGTCTACAGCTACGTCTACAAGTACGGTACCAGGGCGCATTAATTTTAGCATATCGCGTTTAATCAAATGCGGTGCTTTTGCTCCTGGGATTAACACGGCTCCAACTACCAAATCAGATTCGGTTATAGCTTTTTTAATATTATAATCATTAGACATTATGGTTGTCACATTGGCAGGCATAATATCGCTCAATTGACGTAAACGTGGTAAACTTACATCCATAATTGTTACTTGGGCTCCTAAACCTGCGGCCATTTTTGCAGCTTGGGTTCCTACGATTCCACCACCAAGGACTAATACTTTGGCAGGAGGAACTCCTGGTACACCACCAAGAAGAATTCCTCTTCCTTTTAATGGTTTTTCCAAGTATTTGGCACCTTCCTGTATTGACATACGACCTGCTACTTCAGACATTGGAACCAATAATGGTAAGCTACGGTCTGCTTTTTCTACGGTTTCGTAGGCTAAACAAACGGCTTGACGCTCAATCATGGCGTGAGTCAAAGGTTCTGATGAAGCAAAATGGAAGTACGTAAAAAGTAACTGATCTTTTTTGATTAAAGGATATTCAGAAGCGATAGGCTCTTTTACTTTGATAATCATCTCAGCAATACTGTACACTTCTTCGATAGTAGGTAAGATTACCGCACCAGCCGTTACATATTCTTCATCTGCAAATCCACTTCCTTCACCCGCTGTTGCCTGAACATAAACACTGTGCCCGTTATTTTTCATTTCGGCAACTCCTCCTGGAGTTAAAGCAACACGGTTTTCGTTATTCTTGATTTCTTTTGGTACACCAATTATCATAACTATTGTGTTTAATTGTTAAATCTTATTATAATTACAAATTTAACAGATAAAGAAAATTTTTATTTATGATAATAAAAAATAAGAAAATTTTATTTTAAATTAGTACTTTGGTAGAAAATAATTTGGTATGCATGTCTTTTTATATTTGTAAAAAGAAAATTAATCGGATTGTTTTGTTATAAATCGATATTTTTAATTCAATTTTTGTTATGATTTTAGATGAAAATGACAGAAAAATTTTGCGTCTCCTGCAGGATGATGCGCATTTGACATTGAAAGACATTTCAAATCGAATAAATCTTTCGTTAACTCCTGTTCATGATCGGGTCAAAAGACTTGAAAAAGAGGGGATTATTGAGCGATATGTGTCTGTTTTGAATAAAAAAAAATTGGGAATAAATTTGACGGTTTACTGTCAGGTGACGTTGGTAAAACAAACCTTCGATATTTCTGAAAGTTTTAATCAGGCGATATTGAATTTACCCGAAGTAGTGGAATGTAATTTCGTTTCGGGAAGTTTTGATTATTTATTGAAAATTGTTTTGCCTGATATGGAAAGTTATCATCATTTTCATCAAATGAAACTCTCGATTTTGCCTGAAGTTTCATTGATAAATAGTTTTTTTATCATTTCAGAAGTGAAGAGCACAACGGTATTGCCAATTTAGATGTAAAAAAAAACAGCAGTAAACCGAAGTCTACCGCTGCTAAATATTTTTTCATTGATTTTTATACCCCGCTAAATGCACTAAATCCTCCATCGATAGGGATAACAACTCCAGTTACAAACGATGAGGCATCATCGCACAAAAAGAGTGTCGTACTTATTAAATCCTTTGGCTCTCCAAATCGTCCCATTGGAGTTTGCTCAATAATTGTGTTTCCACGGGCAGTTAATTCACCGTTTTCTGTAGTTAAAAGTGTGCGGTTTTGATCTGTCAAAAAGAAACCAGGTGCAAGTGCATTTACACGAATTCCAACTTTTGAAAAGTGAACGGCTAGCCATTGCGTAAAATTAGATACTGCTGCTTTGGCGCCACTGTAAGCTGGAATTTTGGTTAAAGGAGTATAAGCGTTCATTGACGAAATGTTCAATACGCTACATCCTTGTCTTCCCACCATATCAATAGCAAATACTTGTGTTGGAAGTAAAGTACCTATGAAATTTAGATTAAAAACAAACTGAATTCCTTCGGCATCCAGATCGAAGAAAGTTTTAAAACCTTCTTTTGCATTGATTAAATCTTCTGCCAATAAATGAGGATTAGTTGTAGTTCCAAGTGGGTGATTTCCTCCAGCTCCATTTACCAAAATATCACAAGGTCCTAACTTTGAATTTACCTCCTTTTTTGCTGCTTCCAGCGATTCTTTCTTCAAAACATTTGCTTCAACTCCTATTGCAATTCCTCCTTCTGCGTTAATTTCTTGAGCCACTTTGTCGGCTGCTTCTTTCTTTAAATCCAAAAGAGCTATTTTATGCCCTTGTGCGGCTAATGCTTTTGCTAGTGTACTGCACAAAATCCCTCCGGCTCCTGTAATTACTACTGTTTTCATTTAGTATTTGTATTAATTATTATATATCGAATTCTTCTTTTTTTTCTTGATAATTTTTGCTGAATAATAAAAAGTGTGAAAATAACATTTTTTATTATTTTGGAGAAAATAAATATTTGGTATTTTGGTTTTTTAACAAAGATATCAGAAAAAAATGATTCTGCTAAATTTGAAACTTTTCGTTGGATTTGACGTTGTTTTATGGTGCAGCTTAAATTAAAAAATCCGCCAAGTTGGTTAAACAAGGCGGATTTTGGTGATTTTGGACTGGGAATTGATGGTTGAAAAACTGAGTAATTAAGAAGAAAAAGTATTCCCAGTCCAGGGGTTTTGGTTAGTAGTATGTGAAGCGTCTTACTTTGGCAATATATTTGGCCAGTCGGATAACTTGGTGACTGTAGCCATATTCATTGTCATACCAAATGTAAAGCACTATATTTTTGCCGTTATTGGAAACAATTGTGGCGTTGCTGTCGTAAATCGATGGTGCCGAAGTTCCAACAATGTCTGAGGAAACCAATTCGTTGTTGATAGAATATTTTATTTGTTCTACCAATTCGCCTTCGAGTGCGTATTTTTTTATGATGTTGTTAATGGTTTCAACGGAAGCTTTTTTGTTTACTTCAAGATTTAATACTACCAGTGAACCGTTCGGAACGGGCACACGAATAGCATTTGATGTCAATTTTCCTTCCAGTGAAGGTAATGCTTTAGCTACGGCAGATCCGGCACCGGTTTCGGTGATGATCATATTGAGAGCGGCTGCTCTGCCACGACGGTATTTTTTGTGCATGTTATCGACCAGATTTTGATCGTTTGTATAAGCGTGAATCGTTTCCAAGTGTCCTTTTACGACGCCTAATGTGTCTTCAATAGCTTTTAGGATTGGCGTAATTGCATTGGTTGTACAGGATGCTGCCGAAAAAATGTCAATTTCGTCCGGGTTGTATTCGTTTTGGTTTACTCCATGAACAATGTTTGGAATTCCTTTTCCAGGAGCAGTAAGCAATACTTTGTCTACGCCTTTTGAAATTAAGTGACGGCTCAAGGCTTCTTTTGTTGTGAATGCTCCTGTGTTGTCAATTACCAATGCATTATCGATTCCGTATTGGGTATAATCGATTTCTTCAGGAATATTGGCGGTGATCATATGAACAGTAGTTCCATTTATGATGAGCGCATTGTTTTTTGCATCGGCAATTACAGAACCTTGAAAATCGCCATGAATGGAATCATAACGTAATAAAGAAGCTCTTTTTTCCAGGCTCGTTGCATCGTTTTTGTCTCTTGTTACAATGGCTCTCAAACGCATTTGTTCTCCTTTTCCTGTTTTGGACATTAATTCTCGTGCCAATAATCGGCCAATTCGTCCAAAGCCATAAAGTACTACATCTTTGGGTTGGATTTCTTCTGAGAATTTGGCTTGCTTTAGTTTGTCCAAAACAAAATGTCTGGCATCTGGATATTTTTCATCTTCCAATCGGTATTCGTAAGTGAGTTTCCCGATGTCTAGTTTTGCAGGCGGTAAATCCAAAGTCAGGATAACATTGGCAATTTCAACAGAATCTGAAACAGAGATTGGTTTGCCTACAAACTTCCCTGCGTATTCGTGTAAGTTGATTATTTCGCTTACATTTTTGTCGATTAATTGATTGCGGAACAAAACAAGTTCAATTGATTTGTCGTACCATAAATCACTAATTATTTTAATTAATTCTACTCCGGAACGTCTTCTGTCGGCTTGAAACGTGACCTCTTTTTCGTATAAATCTATGTAAGTCATTTTGAAAAGCTACTTGTTATATAAATATGTTTTTTTGTGATTTTTGTGCAAAAGTATTTATTTCAATCGATTTCGTAACTTTTTTTATAACTTTTTTTGTGTTTTTTTGAAATAAAAAAAGCCAACTTGTAGAAACAAGCTGGCTTAGAATTTATGGTTTTAACTTTTTAGATGATGATTCGCATGATCTCACCGTTTTTATTTATCATTTCGATACGGATACTTTGTTTATCGTCTTTATTATTCAAAAGTTTAGAAACCGTTTCTACATTGGTTGCTTTTACGTTGTCAATACTCAAAATTATATTTCCGACAAGTTCATTACTATATTGCTCCAAATTCTCGTTGTTAATGGATTTGATTTTCACACCATAGCCCAATTTGAATTTCTTTTTGTCGGCAGCATCGATGTTTTCAAGTTCGATTCCTTTGAATTCTGTATTAAAGTTGTCGTTTTTACTCAACACAACAGGAACCACTAAATTTTTGTTGTCTCTTATAATGGTTACCTGTACTTTGTCATTCGGTCTTTTGGTGTTTACATATCCCGAAAGATCGGCAAATGTGTTAATATCTTGATTGTCTATCTTGACAATAATATCACCTTTTTGCAATTTGGCTTTTTCGGCACCCGAGTTTTTGGATACAGCTTTAATGTAAAAGCCTTCGGTTTGTGTAACTCCCAGTTCTTTGGAAGCGGTACCGTTTAGTTCTCCGCCTTCAACTCCCAGAATTCCTCTTTGCACATTTCCAAATTCCATAATGTCTTCGATTATTTTTCGGGCATTATTAGAAGGAACAGCAAAGGAATAGCCAACATAAGAACCAGTCATTGACGAAATCATAGTGTTGATTCCTATCAGTTCACCACGAGTATTTACAAGTGCGCCTCCGCTGTTTCCAGGGTTTACGGCGGCATCAGTTTGAATGAAAGACTGAATTCCTCTTGTGTCTAGGTTTCTGGCTTTCGCCGAAATAATACCTGCAGTTACGGTTGATGTCAAGTTGTACGGATTACCAACAGCCAATACCCATTCGCCTACTTTAACCGAATCGGAATTGGCAAATGTGGAATACGGCAATTTTTCATCGGCATTGATTTTTAGCAAGGCAATGTCCATTTTGGAATCGGTTCCGATAAGTTTTGCCTTATACGTTTTTTTGTTGTTCAGGGTTATTTCAATGTCGGTTGCATCTTTCACCACGTGATTATTGGTTACAATATATCCGTCTTCAGAAATAATAACTCCCGATCCAGTTCCAACTTGTTCCTGTTGTTGCTGGCCTCCATAACCGTAAAAATATTCCATAATAGGATTGGTAACAGTTCGTACCGATACATTTTTTACGTGTACTACGGTGTGAATTGTTTTTTCTGCCGCGACTGTAAAGTCAACGTTTTCAGCGCCCAAACTAGTTTGTCGATTGTAGTAGTCGGGGGCGATTGTAGTAATTCCATTTTTGTTGGAAGAAAAATAACCATTGTTGTCAAATAATAATTTGTATGCGCCCAGGGTGGTAGCGCCGCTCAACAATGATACCAGAAATAATTTTGAAATTTGTTTCATGATTAAAACATATTTTATTTAGTTATCTGATAACGAATTTAACAGATTTTTTTTTTCGTTGAATATGGATTAACGCTCTTTAACAATGATTAACAATTCATTAATAGTTTGTACTTTTGTGTGGTAAAAAATTGAAATAATAATGCAATTAGAATTTTATAAATACCAAGGTACTGGAAACGATTTTGTTATGATTGACAATCGTTCTGGTTTTTTTCCAAAAGAAGACACGCAATTAATTGCTCATTTGTGTGACAGACGTTTTGGAATAGGCGGAGACGGTCTTATTTTATTGGAAAATGATTCTGAAACCGATTTCAAAATGGTGTATTACAACTCAGACGGAAATCAAAGTTCAATGTGCGGTAACGGTGGAAGATGTTTAGTGGCTTTCGCCAAAGATTTGAATGTGATTGAAAATGCTACCACATTTATAGCTACAGATGGATTACACCACGCTTCATTTGAAGATAATGGCTTGGTTTCTTTGCAAATGATTGATGTTCCAATAATTGATATCAAAAAAGACCACTCCTTTTTGAATACTGGTTCTCCGCATCATGTTCAAATGGTTGAGGATTTAGAGCATTATAATATAAAAGCAGAAGGTGCTGCAATTCGTTATGGCGAATTATACGGCGCAGCTGGAAGTAATATTAATTTTGTGAAAAAAATTGACGATACCACTTTTAGACTTCGTACCTACGAAAGAGGAGTTGAAGACGAGACTTTGGCTTGTGGAACTGGAGCAACTGCAGTCGCAATCGCTATGAACGCAACAGGACAAACAGCTGCTACGGCCATTAACGTAAATGTTGAAGGTGGGAAATTAGTAGTTTCATTCGATAAAGGAGAAAACGGTTTTACAAATGTTTTCTTGAAAGGGCCAGCAGAATTCGTTTTCAAAGGAACAATAGAAATTTAAGATTGTAGATTTAATATGGCAGATTTTAGATTTTCTGCTATCTGCAATCAACAATCAGAAATCAACAATCAGAAATCTTAATGATAACATTAAAAGGCGATACTATTTACCTTCGAGCACTTGAACCCAATGATTTGGAATTTATTTATGCGATGGAAAATGACCAAAGCATTTGGGAGGTGAGCAATACTCATACGCCTTACAGTCGTTTTTTGGTGAAGCAGTATTTGGAAAATGCCCATCAGGATATTTATGAAGCCAAACAATTGCGATTAGCGATTTGTCAGGATCAAGACTTTCCGGCTTTGGGTTTGATTGATTTATTTGATTTTGATCCAAAAAATAATAGAGCAGGAATTGGCATCGTGATTCAGGGCGAAGAGAACAGAAATCAAAATATTGGTTCCGAAGCTTTGGGCTTACTTATTCGATATGCTTTTATAAATCTTAATTTGCACCAATTATATGCAAATATTGGTTGCGAAAATAAGGCAAGTTTGTCTCTTTTTACTAAATTTGGTTTCGAAAAAATAGGCGTAAAAAAAGATTGGACTTTGATAAATGGAGTTTACAAAGACGAGGCAATTTTTCAGTTAATTAATAATCAAACAAGTGACAGCTAACTGTCGCAGTAATCTAAATTTTTTATTTTGAAGCAAAAAAAAATAATCTCATTAGTTGCGGTTGCATTAATATCCATATTGATTGTTTGTGGAGCAGTTTTGATGTATAAGGTTTTTAGTGGCAACACTAAATTTAAAGAAAAAGAAGTGTACGTTTATGTACCTACAGGTTCTGATTATGAGCAGGTAAAGAAAATAATTGCGCCGTATGTAGAGAATTTGGATCGTTTTGAGTTGGTTGCCAATAAAGCAAGCTATCCTGAAAATGTAAAACCAGGGCGTTTTTTATTAAAAAACGGAATGAGCAGCTATGACTTGGTTCGAGCGATGCGAAAAAACGATCCCGTAAGTTTGGCTTTTAATAATCAAGAGCGTATTGAGAATTTGGCTGGCAGAGTGGGTTCACAAATCGAACCGGACAGTTTGGAACTTTTAAATACATTTAGAGATTCCATTTTTTTGAAAGAAAACGGATTTACTGAAGAGAACGTACTGGCTATGTTTATTCCAAATACATACGAAGTTTATTGGAATACTCCGGCGGTAAAGTTCCGTGATAAAATGATAAAGGAATATAATAAATTTTGGAACAAAGAGCGTACCGCAAAAGCAGAAGCACAAGGTTTAACTCCCGTTCAGGCAACGATTTTGGCTTCGATAGTGCATAAAGAGTCGGTTAAAAAAGATGAAAGACCTAGAATTGCAGGCGTTTATTTGAACAGGTTGAAATTGGGAATGCCATTGCAGGCAGATCCAACCGTGATTTTTGCGATGAAAAAGAAATCCAACGATTTTAATCAGGTTATCAAAAGAGTTTTTTATAATGATTTGATAATGAAATCGCCTTATAACACTTATGTAAATGTTGGGCTTCCTCCAGGACCAATCGCCATGCCTGATATTACGGCACTAGAGGCGGTTTTAAATCCCGAAAAGAACAATTATATTTATTTTTGTGCCAGTGTAGACCGTTTTGGTTATCACGAATTTGCCGCTACTTTGGCGGAGCATAATGTCAATGCCAAAAAATATTCGGATTGGATTAATGGCCAAGGAGTACAGCGATAGTTTTTTTATATCAAAAGAAAATTTTAAAAAACTTCAAAATTGTTTAAGGACAGTTTTGAAGTTTTTTTTTGCTTTAAAAAAATATATTATTATCATTTCAAACGTTATCATGAAATAGGTTTTTTGTAATTATTTCAGTGTTATTTTGATTTCTTTTAGACTTTTTTACTTTTTTTAAACAAGAATAAACTTATATATTTTGTTTGATTATTTTGTGTTTTTGCAACTTTTTCATTTTTTTCTGAAAGTCAGAACCCTCGAGCTACCAGTTGCTTAAGGTGGGAAAATTTTAAAAAGTTGATAAGTTTAAAGTGTTGATTTTCAGCTTTGTTTTTTAAGTCGTATCTTTGCGATGTAGAAATTTCAGAATGTGACAGGTTTTGAAGAAAACTCAAATATGATAAAAAAATGGTATTATTACACAAGTTTAATTGTCGTAGTTGCTTTTTTAAGCTTAGGTTTTAAACCCTCCAAATTAGAATCTACCCCATGGTTTCTAATTAACGAAACAGATGATACATCCTACTTACTACCATCATTAAATGTGAGCGATTATACCAAATCTGAGATTCCATATACAGGGAACTTTTTTATTGGTTATAAGGAAGCGATAGGCTTCAAAGAATCACAGGGAAAATACAAAAAAATTAATTCTCTCGGCTATTTAGGAAAATACCAATTTGGTATAGAAACTTTAAAAACTATTGGAATTCACAATAGTGATGCATTCTTAAACAGTCCACGATTGCAGGAAAAAGCTTTTGTGGCCCTTTTATCCAAAAACAAATGGGAATTAAGAGGGGTAATTGAAAAGTATGACGGCACCATTTTGAATGGAATCCGAATTACGGAGTCTGGTATTTTGGCAGCTGCTCATCTTGCTGGTGTGGGATCTGTAAAAAAGTTTTTCAGATACAATGGGAAACGTTTTTTTAGAGACATTTACGGAACTTCACTAAGAAGTTATCTGAAAAATTTTGGAGGTTACGATACTTCCTTTATTGTAGCTGACAGTACTCCAAGTCTTGAATAAATTCTTGAATTTTAAATTATATTTAAGAGGCGGTTTGAAAATTTCAAAACCGCCTCTTAAATTCAATCTACATTGGCAATAATCTGACCATTGGGATCGACTTTTAGTTTAATTATTTCATTTTCTTTTTTCAGTTTTAGGCTGTACTCTTTTTTCTTAATATTGCCATTTTCTTGTGAGTATAAAAATTTGTCATTTACAATTTGCCAACCTGGGTAAGCTTTGTAGATAGAGTAGATTACTTGAACGGGCAGTTGTGTATTATTGTATTTTTCTATAACGCTGGTAAGTTTTCCATTTGCATCATAAGTGGCGGTCAAAATTCCTTTTTCTCCTTCCAAGATTACGAGAAAATTGTCATAACCTTCGTAATCTTTGCCTAAATTATAGGCAACAAAATCACTTTGAAGTTTTTTTACACTTGGGTCTGGATTTTTGTCGGGCAAATAATATGAAAAATCTTTTCCTGCATTTCTAACAACAATCTCAGGCAGTTCTACTGACTTCATTGCTTTTTCATCGTTTCCTTCCATTTCTTTGTTCTGTGAGAATGTGGTGAGATGAACTCCTAAAATTAATACTATAATCAAAACTGTTTTCATAATATTCTCTTTAAATTAATATTATATTTTGAAAGCTGACTTTTAAAATAAAGATGAAGGTCTATCATGGTTGCTTCCCCTTTTTGTTGTTTATTTATTTTAAAAATCTATGATAAATGTAGCTTAATTATAACTTGCTGTGTGTTAACGGTTTGTGTGTTTGTGTTAATTTATAGAATGATTTTATTCAGATAGAATGTTATAATATTTAGTTCTAAAGTATTTAATCCGTATTTTTTACATAACGATAAAATAGTAGGATTAGGTTTTAAAATATTTGGAATCAAAAAGCAGCTGATTATCTGATTTTGGAATTTACTTTTGTTTGTTTCACTACCTTTTTTGTATTTACAAATGACAGCGTTTTTCTTAGTGATTTTGATAAAAAAAATCGATACTCTAACTGATTGCTAAAGTATCGAATGAAGATGATAAAAGGCTGTTTCAAATAGTACAAGATGTAATTCAAAAGAGAACTTTTATGAATCCATTAAAATTTCCAATATTTGAATCGCGGCATCGCTAATTTTTGTTCCGGGGCCAAAAATGGCAACTGCTCCGGCATCAAATAAAAATGGATAATCCTGAGGTGGAATAACTCCGCCTACAATGACCATAATGTCTTCTCTTCCGTATTTTTTGAGTTCTTTAATTACTTGCGGAACCAATGTTTTATGACCTGCCGCGAGTGAGGATATTCCGAGGATATGCACATCATTTTCGACAGCTTGTTTTGCCGTTTCTGCAGGTGTTTGAAATAATGGGCCAATATCTACGTCAAAACCTACATCGGCATAACCGGTTGCAACTACTTTGGCGCCGCGGTCATGACCATCCTGTCCCATTTTGGCAATCATGATTCTTGGTCTGCGCCCTTCCTGTTTGGCAAATTGGTCTGCCAGTTGTTTTGCTTTTTCAAAGCTTTTATCGTCTTTCATTTCTTTGCTGTAAACTCCGCTAAAAGATTTAATATGTGCTTTATATCTTCCAAATGCAGTTTCGAGTGCATCACTGATTTCTCCCAAAGTACAACGGTTTCTTGCCGATTCAATAGCAAATTCGAGTAAGTTTCCTTCTCCAGTTTCGGCACAAAGTTTTAACTTTTGCAACGATTCCTGTACTTTGATGGAATCTCTGGATGCTTTAATTCTGTCCAATTGTTCCAATTGTTGTTGTCGAACCATTTGATTGTCCACATCCAGAATTTGTAATGGATCTTCTTTTTCCAGGCGGTATTTGTTAACACCAACAATGATATCCTGGCTGCTGTCTATTCGGGCTTGTTTTCGCGCGGCGGCTTCCTCAATCCGAATTTTAGGAATTCCGGTTTCAATGGCTTTGGTCATTCCGCCCAGTGCTTCTACTTCTTCGATGAGTTTCCACGCTTTTTCGGCTATTTCATTGGTCAGACTTTCTACATAATAACTGCCGGCCCAAGGATCGACGGTTTTTGTGATTTTGGTTTCTTCCTGTAGATAGATTTGGGTATTTCGCGCAATTCTAGCCGAAAAATCGGTAGGTAAAGCAATCGCTTCGTCGAGCGCATTAGTGTGCAGCGATTGTGTTCCTCCAAAAACTGCTGCGGCTGCTTCGATACAAGTACGCGCTACATTGTTGAAAGGATCTTGTTGGGTTAAACTCCAACCAGAGGTTTGGCAATGGGTTCTCAATGCCAATGATTTTTCGTCTTTTGGGTTGAATTGTTTTATTAGTTTGGCCCAAATCATTCTTCCAGCTCTCATTTTGGCTATTTCCATAAAATGGTTCATGCCGATTGCCCAGAAAAAAGAGAGGCGTGGTGCAAAATCATCAATTTTCATTCCAGTAGCAAGTCCCGTTTTTATATATTCCAAACCATCTGCCAGGGTGTAAGCCAATTCGATATCGGCTGTGGCTCCGGCTTCCTGCATATGATACCCGGATATGGAAATAGAGTTGAATTTCGGCATTTTTTTGCTGGTGAATTCAAAAATATCAGCAATAATTTTCATCGATGGAGCAGGAGGGTAGATGTAAGTGTTGCGCACCATAAATTCTTTCAGAATGTCATTTTGGATGGTTCCCGAAAGTTGTTCTGGTTCTACACCTTGCTCTTCGGCGGCTACAATATAGAAAGCCATTATTGGTAAAACTGCGCCGTTCATTGTCATGGAAACCGACATTTCGTTGAGCGGAATCTGGTCGAAAAGTGTTTTCATATCTTCTACAGAATCTATGGCTACTCCGGCTTTCCCAACATCGCCTACAACGCGTTCGTGATCCGAGTCGTAGCCTCTGTGTGTTGGTAAATCAAAAGCGATTGAAAGTCCTTTTTGACCTGCGGCAAGGTTTCTTCTGTAAAAAGCATTACTGTCTTCGGCAGTTGAAAATCCTGCATATTGCCGTATTGTCCATGGTTTTTGAACGTACATTGTGGTATAAGGCCCGCGTAAATTTGGCGCAAAGCCAGCCCCAAAATCAAGATGTCCGATGGACTCAATATCTTTTTCGAAATAAGTTTTGTGTAACTCAATCCCTTCGGAAGTGAGGAAATTTTGTTTTTGATTTAAATTTTGTTCTGCTGAAATGTTCTCAAAACTATTACTAAGTTTCCTATCGTTGGAATTTGGGCTCGAGGGATAGCGAACTGGCGAAGCAATTTTATTTTTTGAGTTTTCTAAAGTTATATGTCGTAAATCTTTTCTTTTCATCTTTTTTTGGGTTAACCATACAAGCAATTTAAGTTTTTTAAATCACTTTTTTTAAACCATATAAGTCATTTAAGGTCATTTAAGTTTTTGGACGAATCTTAAAAAATGATGACCGAAAACCGATAACTGTTATTCGTTCGAAAGGCGTTCCTGTTCTAGTTTTTCGGCCAGTCTTTTTTCGATTATTGGAGTAATCAGTGTTTTTCTGGGTTTTATTTTAACAAAAGGAAATAATTCTAAGTCGCCTTTCATCCTGTCGTTTGGATTAGGATGTTTGTTGGTTCCCAAAAGCGTTTCTTTTCCAGAATCAAACAGATTTTGTTCTGCATCGGCACTTTCTTGAATTTTTCGTTTAATGACTCCTTCATTTAGTTGTTTCAGAAAACCGCCATTGGTTTCTAGATTTTTGAATAAAATTAGTGACTTTTCTGCCAATTGTTGGGTCAGACTTTCGATATAATAACTTCCATCGGCCGGGTTGTCCACTTTGTCGAAGTAACTTTCGTTTTTAAGAATCAACAATTGATTTCTGGCAATTCTGTCTCCAAATTCATTGTCTTTGTGGTACAAAGAATCATAGGGTAAATTGGCGATGGCATTGGCTCCGCCAAGAATTGCTCCCATACACTCAGTAGTGGTGCGCAACATGTTTACATTATAATCATAAATAGTTTTGTTGCGTTTTGTGGGAGTAACCAGTAAATGGCAATCCAAATTATGATTGTATTCTTTGGCAATGATATTGAAAAGGATTCGAAATGCGCGCAATTTTGCTATTTCGAAAAAATAATTGCTGCCCACAGAAATCTGAAAAACAATAGGATTGTTTATAGTAGTAATTCGGTTGAAATATTCATTGGCATGAGCCAGACTGTAAGCGATTTGCTGAACTATTGTGGCTCCAGCATTTTGATATAATCCGCTATTGATGCTTATAAACGAAATAGATTTGGTTTCTTTGGTAAGAATATTTAATGCGTCAAAATTGTTTTTTTCAGGGGTATTATACCAGTTTCCTTCTTTAGCCAATTGCCCGATTGGGTCTAAAATGCAATAGATTGTTGCTTTTTTTTCTTTTGCAATAGCGTCAATTTTTTTGACGAAATCGATTGAAAGAAAATTGAAATGAAAGTAAATAACTATTCTTTCCAAAGGAAGTTTTTCCAATATTTTTGCTACGTCAATTGTGCTTTCAGGAATAGTGAAGCGAATGCTTTCGGCTCCACGATTGAGCGAATCCAGTGCTTTTTTTATTGATTTTTCTAAATCAAAAACAAAGATGTTTTGGCATATTCTGAATTGTGAGGCTTTTGTGGTGACGTGAAGTTTTTTGGACAAATCCTCTCTATCATAAAAAGGTTTTACCTTGATTTCTTCGGGTGAATTCCAAATTAAAGTTTCATTATAGTCGGCTCCGTTGAGTTCAAACTGGATTTTTTGTTTCCAAAGTTTTGTAGAAACCGGGCTGAAATCTTCGAATAAATTTTGGTCCATTATTAATTGGAATTAAATTTGAAATGCGATAGGATTACTTTTCTTTTTTAACAGTGTCACCTTTAAATTCGATGATGTAAATATCTTCACTGTCTTTTTTCATAAAGTATTTTTCGCGGGCATATTTTTCAATTTGTAAAGGATTCTTCAACTGCTTGATTTTTTCCTCATCTTTTTTTATTTCGTTTTGATAATAGCTGGCGTTTTCCTCAAGTTCGTCGATTTGTTTATTCAAAAAGCGGTGTTCAAAATAAGAGTAGTTGTCCAAAAAAAGCATCCAAGTTATGAAAGATAGTGAGACCCAAACATATCTGTTGCTTAGAATTTTATACCAGGATTTGCCTTTAAATGGGTTTTTCATTGGGAATGTTTTTTAAATCCAATTGAATACAAAGCGATTAATTGTATTGCTGCATTTTAATTTTATCATTTACTGATGCATTAAAGTTACAGCGAATTGAACAGGATAAAATTACGATAAAATTATAAAATACGTTGATTAATTACAGCACGAACTACATCAATAGCTACAGTGTTGAATTTGTCATTTGGGATTATGATATCGGCAAAGGCTTTTGAGGGTTCAATAAATTGCTCATGCATTGGTTTCAGGGTGCTTTGGTAACGGCTGAGTACTTCATGCATGTCTCTTCCGCGTTCGGCAATATCTCGTTTCATGCGTCGAATTAATCGTTCGTCAGAATCGGCATGAACAAATATTTTGATGTCAAAAAGATTTCTCAATTCGGGATTGGTGAGTATCAGAATCCCTTCTACGATCATTACTTTTCGAGGATGTGTAATTATGATGTCGTCGGTTCTGTTGTGTTGAACAAACGAATAAACAGGTTGATTGATAGTCTTTCCTGCTTTTAATTCTTTTAGGTGCGCCACAAGCAATTCAAAATCAATAGCTCTTGGATGGTCAAAATTAATTTTGGACCGGTCTTCGTAACTCAGGTCGTGAGTTTCTTTATAATAAGAGTCTTGGGCGATAATCCCTACTTCGGCTTCGGGCAATTCATTCATGATTTGATGCACTACGGTCGTTTTTCCCGATCCCGTTCCTCCTGCGATACCTATAATGAGCATAAATTTTTTGTTGATTTTTATGTGGCAAAAATAGGAATTTAACGATATTGAATTTTCTTTTTTGAATTAAAGTTAATAACACTCATTCTTTTTTGTTGTTTTTTGCGAAGACACCATTTTTGGAGTGTGTTGGTTTAAGGTTTATTGGCTATTCCGTTTTCATATCTTTAATCAAACTTGTTGTGAAATAGAAAATTGCGATACCACCTAATACTATACAAACCCACATAAACCAGGCTTGTTGCCAAAATGATTTGACTGTGTCGTTGTTTTCTTTGAGGATATTCTTTTTTATATCATAAATAGTGGTTTCGGGTAAATTAACAGAAATGTTTTTTTTGAAATTCGAAAGATCGTATTGTGGAGAACTTAGTTTTGGATTCCCAGTTTTTACGGTGTATTCAGTATTTGCATTCAAATCGGCAATTATCGAAACGGGAATCTGCATACATTTTACAGAAGTGATTGTGAGGGACTGATTATCCTGATTTTCTATTTTTATAAAAATCTCTTTTTCGAATATTTCCGGAATATTGAAAGTGTTTTTTGTTTTCGAATTTAGTTCAAAATTGGTAATTGTTGTTGGCAGAATTTTTGTTTTGTGTTTAACTTTTATTGCCTCGTTTTTGAAAAGGGTCGTGTTTCGGGTATAAAAATTAGGTTTTGAAATTTCAAAAACCAATTGATTTATGATTTGAGGAGCATCAAAAACAATTCGGATTATTGTTTCCTTTTTTGCAGGAATCTGCGCTACTGAAAATTCTTTGGGAATAATTTCTAGTAGCGAATTATTTTGAATATGACTTTTAAAATTTCCTGCTTTCAATATGTTGATGGGCAAGGTTTTTTTGTCGTTTAAATCTATTTTGAGAAATTTATAGGAACTTAGCGGAAGCGAAATAGTTTTTACAACATACGTTTCACTGATTGAAGTCAAATCAGATAGTTCTTGGTTGTTTGATAATCCAAACCATTCGGTTTGGTCGTTGCTTCCCGAAATAGAATACTCTTTTACCACATTGGAATTGGCAATATAAAGTGAAATTTGACTGTAATTTTTGGGTGAAGGATTCTCAATAATAACAGAAGTACTTTTCTTTGGAAGAACCGTTTTGGAAGTAATTTTATATTCGTCAAAATCATTTGTAATCGTTTCGTTTTCATTTTGAACCAAAAAGTAAGGTACTTCATTTTCTTTGGAGTCAAAAATCCTAAAATCACTTACGTCCTGTTTTGAAAAAGAGCGGATGGCAGGTGGCAGAACAATTTTGTGTAGTCCATTTTGTGGCACTGCTTGAATTTTTGCAGTGGTGTTTTGTGCAATTGTCAAGTTTGCCCAAAAAAACAGTAGTATGAATTTATTGTATCTCATCGGTAATGCTTGGTTTTGTTTCATCTATAACCAGAATTTTAATTTTTTGATATACAAAAGAAATAATCAAAATCAGGATTCCTAACAGTATGAATGATATTATTTTTCCAGTTTCGGAAATGTTGCTTATGTCGTACAGGAATAGTTTTACTATTGTCAATCCCAATAATGATAAGGCAATAATTCGGATTGTTTTTACTTGTTTTTTTATTCCGATAATAAGAAAAACAAACGCCAAAACTCCCCAAAGAATCGGAAAGCTGGTTTTTATTATCTTGGTTCTAGTTGATTGAATGATTTCTGAAGATATAATTTCTTTCAAAACAGGTAAATCCAATTTGTAATCTGTATATTGAGGGCTAGCTTGAATAGTTTGTGCGGTTAGGGGAGAATCGAGAATCTGCAAACCGTGAATCATGACTTCGGAACTGCAGATGTAAACGATTAGAAAAGCAGCAATCCATAATATTTTTTTCTTGTCAATGTAATTGAAAATCAGTTTTTCATTGTTTAACAAATAGAGCTGATAACCAAAATAGAATGTCAATGCTAGAGAAATATAATGTAGATAAAAAGCAATTGGAGTTGCTAATTCTAGTCTTATAATTGCAAAATGTTCTTTGAAAGCAAAGTTTGAGAAACAAATGGTGTATAAAATGATGTTGGCAACAGCAATTATCATAACTCCTTTATTGTTGGTGTCCGTTTTGCGTTTCATCAAATAAGTACTTAGTGCCGCGAAAAAGAGTAGGTGATAAATGGCTTGAATTGCGCGTGCAGAATTTATATTCTGCAAATAGTTATTGGATTGGTAAATGACTTCAAATAATCCAACTAAATAAGAAATAATTGTTGCCAAGACATAGATATATTTGCTGTATTGTTTCGGATCAAAATTGATTCCGTTTAAGGTTATTTCTTCAGTTTCTTTTTTAAGTAAATGAATTACTAAAAATAAAGAAACAATTGTAAACACTCCTGTTGTAAAAATTGGATTCAAAATTATATTTAGAACCGTTTCGCCTTTATAGAACTTTTCCCAGTCTAAAAGAAGGCTGATTAACATTAGAAAATGGACAATCACCGATCCAAATCGATAACCGGTAACCTTCGATTTTTGAGACAACCACATTAACAACACAGCTTCGGCGGCCCAAAATAAAGTGATATAATTCCCTTCAAACTGAATTGGGATTGCAAGGGTTACAAAGGTTAAGGTTAGGCCAATGACTAAATAAACAGCTTTTTTGTCCAATCCGAATTTTTTGTATAAAAACCAAGCGTACACTAAATTAAGTAGTGCAATACTGGTTGTAAATAATCCCTTGAATTCCGGATGGTAATTGTTTAAAATGACCATTCCGGCTCCATAAAATAAAAATGTATTACTGGCCAGTATGGTCAATTGTGTATTTGAGAATTCCCCTTTTGTTCTGATGTTGTTGATGATGTTCATCAAAATAAAAATGAAATAAAAGCCAAAGCCAAAAAGTAATCCGCCTAAATAATGAGGTTTGTCCGTGTGCATTTCTTTTATCAGCCATGCACCATACAAAATGATTGTAAATATGTAGGATAGAATATTGACAAGATTCCATTTTTTAAAGTATGCCAGACTTAAGATTCCGATATTTAGGATGGTGATATATGAAAATAAGACGACATAATTGCCTTCGCCTGTGCTCACCATAAAGGGAACTGCAAATCCGCCAATCAGGGAAAGAACGGCAAGTTCGACACGATTATACGATAATGATATGAGTGCACTAAAAGCGGTAATGACAACCATTATTCCAAAAGCGAAAGATTGATTGAATAAATGATAATCATGAAAAGCAATTCCGATAGTGAAGTAGAAAATAGCAATGGCTCCGGCAACAATTACCGAACTGAAAGCTGCATAATTTTTTCTGAGTTTATGGGCAATTCCCATAACCAATGCACCGGATAATATACCAATTCCTACCCGGGCAGGTTCGTTTATCCAATTTTTGTCGATAGCGTATTTTACAAAATAGCTAATTCCCAAAACAAGGATTAAGATTCCAATTTTATTGATGAGGTTTTCACCAATAAATTTTTCCAAGTCTGGATTTTTTTCCTTGAAATTTTCCCAAAATGTTTTTTCAGGTTCAAAAATTACTTTTTCCTTTGGTTCAAATGTTGGTGAAATAGGTTTTGGATTCGAATCGGTATCCATTGCGAAAATAGATTTCTCAGCTATTTTCTCGATAGGTTTTTCAACAGGAACAGGTTCTATAGGTTTTTGTTCTTCCTCTTTAACTGTTGAAATTATTGGAGGAATAATTTTTTCAATTTCTTTCTCAAATACTTTTTCAACGGGCTTTTCTGTTTTTTTGAGGAGTTCTAGTTTTTGATTCAATGAAAAAATATCAAATTCAATTTTGTCAAATCGTTGTTTGATAGTGTTAAGAATGACAAATAAGAATATGAATACACCGAGTAAAAGAAAGATTTCCATAATAAAAACTGAATATTTGATATGTAAATATAACAATATTTTTTCAATTTTTCGGTGATTTTTCTGGTTTATAAAAAGACAAAAATTGGAGTTTGGTGTTTTTTTGAAGTTGAGGATTTATCTTCTTTTTGAATTTTTATTCGAAATTGTTTGTCAAAGCTTACTTCAATCGAATACTCCATTCGAAGTCCATTTCAGAAACTTGGATTCCTTCTTCATTTGTTCCAATGGATTTCATCCAAAACGTTTGTCCCTCACCATTGGCAATTGTTTTTTGGATTGCATCATCAATTAAGTGGCCGTCTTGACACACAAAAGTGATTCGGCCAGTAGCTTTTTTAGAAAAACTAGATTTATTATTGGCAACGAGCATCGAAATTTTTTTTCCGCTTTTGGTTATTTTATCCATCACCAACGCACCAGTTGTCATTTCTGCCGCCATCGCCTGAACAGCAAAATACATGGAATTAAATGGGTTTTGGTTAATCCATCGGTGTTTTACCATCACCACACATTTTTCATTATCGATAGATTTTACCCGCACCCCGCATATATACGCCGAAGGCAGTTTGAAAAACAGAAATCGGTTTAATTTGGATGCTGTTATGACCATTGTTTTTTTAGCTAATGTACAAAAAATACTATGCGTACATATAATAAAAAGAAATTTCTTTATTTCGAATTAAAAATACGTTTCATTGTTTTTTTAGAAATATACGGGCTATAAAATAATATAACCAATACCACTCCAACCAAAAAAGGTCGAAAAAGGTCTAAAAAACCAACAAAATCAAGCCCTCACAAAAACGTGAGGGCTTTTTTTGTGATTATTTAAAATGTTCGTTTGCTTCCGTATTGTGCCATTTTTGTACCGTTTTAGAAACGATCAATTACCACTAGCCCTTCCATAATACCACTTAGCAGTGAAAAATGGCTTAAAGCCACCAAAAACAAGTCTTTTTTATCATTTTAAACCCTGTTTAACTTTGATTTAAACAGTATTTAAAAGCCGATTTAAACAATAATTTGTACAATTGAAAAAATGCACTTTAATTTCACTGGGTAACCTTATGGGTAACCTCATGGGTAACCTCTATGATGTAGTAAAATATTTGATAGAATACCCCATAATAACACTTTTAGCAACTTAAAAGTATAAAAAAAGGGAGTTAGCACCCCCCGAAATATATAAAAAAAGATGTTTAATTTTTATAAGTGTCTGATTTGTAGTGTTTTGATTTTTAATACATCGAATTAACCCTAATACTTGCCTTGATTAAGGCCAAACCTTTGATATTTTTAAGGTGAAAATCCTTTGGTTGATGGTGACGATTCTCGCTCACTAATTTGATGTATTCTACACCCTGTTCAGACTTTTGAACCCACTTAACCATTACAAACTCGTCACCATCATCGTTGACAAGTGACACAAGGTACATTTCACCCCAAAATATATTTTCAATTGATGCAGACAACCTTTTGTACATAATAATGTCGCCCGATTTAAGTAATGGGTACATAGAATCACCACTCACGTAAATAGCACCGTCGCATTTTGGTAAGTTAGGTATTGAAATATGATCTATTGGCGTTTGTCCGTTGCTGTCTTTGAATAATGACACCATTGAGGCTGATGCCTGCGTATCATAAAGCGGTACCATTTGCCTCTCCTGGATAGTATCAGTCTTTGATTTATAAACAGTGGTGGTTTCATTCAATTGATTGGATAAAAAAGTCTTTAATAACTCTCCCTCTTCAAAGTCAATCCAAACTTTGTTTATATTTTCATTTACAGCGCATAATTTTTCGACGAATTTTTCTGAAAGAGGCACTTTTTCATTCAAAATTTGCGAAAATGAAGACTTAGTATAGCCTAATTTTTCTGCTAACTCTTTATCATTTTCCGCAAATCCATCATAAATAAGCCACTTACACAGCTTTCTAACTCTTTCAATTTTAGTCATATAGTAGGAAATATTACATTTAATATAAAAAAAGTTTATATTTCATTTTTATTAATCGAAACAAAGTTTATATATTTGTCTCATGCAAAAGACAAAATAACGCAATGGACAAATCTAATAAAAAAAGAAGCAATTACAACGAGGAGGCATTAGATGCTATCAAAAAAAAATATGGGTACTCACTTGACTACATCAGAAAATGTCTTCGTGGTGACCGTACCGGACTTATGGCAGATGCTATAATAAAAGACTACAACGATAGTGTTGCCGCTTCAAAAATTGCGATAGAAAACAAAATCATTAAATAATTAATCGATTTGGAAACAACACCATACGAATATTATGAAAAAAAATTAGGGTTTAAAATCAAGTATTTGATTTTTGACCGTGATTTTCATAATGACAGCCTAAAGTTAATTAGCTACAAAGCTATAAACGGGCGAATGAAATCTGACACATGTTCTGAAAAGCAACTTCGCCGTGCGTCGTTAGGATGTGACGCATTGGTGTTGTTTAGTAGTCTATCACAAGAATGGAAGGATAAAATCACAACAAAGTTTGGAAAACCACAAGAAGAGGTTAAAAAATCGTGGTTCGCTCAACACTATATCGCCGACCGTGAGGCGTTCGATTTTTACATCGGGTACCGCTACGGTGAAAAGAGCACAAAAAAGCTTGAATTGGACACCGTAGAGCAATACACTTATAATGCCTCGGTTCTGAACACAGTTATCATAATGAAAAACAACCGCAAACAGTATCTGAAAGCTTTGGGCTATACTTCAGTAGATATTTGGGATAGTTTGAGTCGTGATGTAAACGCTTTCCGTGATGTAGAACATAATTTACCAACTACAAAAGATTCTTTACGCTACAAGGTAAACAAATACATAAAAGAAGGTTACGGCGGCTTGATCTCAGGCAAATTCGGAATGCAAAACGCCTTGAAAGTAAAAGAACGTGAACAGGAAGCCTTACTCGACGAACTTTTGGCAAAGCACACCAATTTAGATAACACTTTGATTGCTACAGTTTACAATGCCGTTGCCGAACAAAAGAACTGGCCAACGATTACGGCTCAAACAGTTGGTAATCGTAAGGAAAAATCAAACTTAGTGATCTATGCAGGGCGTAACGGAGTTTCGGCATTGTCTAATAACATTTTGATGCAGAACAAAAGACAAGCTCCAACATCACCAATGCTTTACTGGACTTTGGACGGCTGGGACGCAGAACTTTTGTACCAAAAAACGACAAGCAACAAAAAAGGTTACAGTGTTACGACTTATCACAACCGTTTAACTATGGTGGTGGTTCTTGATCCTTTCAATAAATATCCGGTTGGGTATGCCATTGGAACGCATGAAACACCGGAACTGATTAAAGAGGCTTTACGTAATGCTATCAATCACACCGCTGAATTATTCGGACAACGTTTTAAGCCGTACCAATTACAGTCTGATAATTACCAAAAAAAGGCACTTACACCAGTTTACGAAGCATGTACTAAACATTACACACCCGCAGCGGTGAAAAATGCTAAGTCAAAAGTAATTGAACCGTATTTCGCTCACATCAATAAAACGTATTGTAAGCTAATGGACAACTGGAGCGGGTTTGGTGTTGGTTCGGGGTCTAAGAATCAGCCTAACTCCGAAATGTTAGCTAAACTAAGTAAAACGTTTCCCGACGAAATGGGTTGTCGTTTACAGTTGCAAAGTATCATAGCAGCGGAACGCTCCAAAAAACAAAAACAGTACTTGGAGCAATGGCAAAACACAGCACAAGAACACCGTTTACCAATGCCAACAGAAAACTACTTGCTGGCTCTTGGTAAAACATCAGGACACACGAACAAATTAGAGGGGTCAGGACTGAACATCAAAATCAATGGGGTTAAACACACTTACGACTGTTTTGAATTGGATTTCAGGATGCAATCAAATCGAAATTGGAGTATTCATTATGATGAGGAAAATTTGAGCGAGGTTTTAGCGATTTCGACAGATCAAAAGCATCGCTTCATGCTCCAAGAAAAACATATAGGCTCGATGGCTATTGCCGAACAATCAGAACAAGACACGATTCACATGAAAATGGTTAGGGATTACAACAAAAATGCAATTCAGTACATCGCTGATACAAGAGGTGACAACGCAAACGTGTTAGATCAGTTTTTCAATCAAAACCCGCTACTCAATGACACACTGGCCAAACATTTACTAACCGATTCGAGAGGACAACACAAGGACAACAAAAGCCAACAACGATTACAGCCGGAAGCCGAAAAGGTTCTGTTAAAGCAAGAAAGGATCATACAAAAAGCGGCTGAAAAGTCGTGGCAAGACGAACAAGACGAATACATCAATAACAAAATAGACCTAAACAATTACATCTAATGGACCAAATCACCAAAAAAGAAATTATTCAAAGCCTAACGGCTTACATGCAGGAACACAATTTAAAACAGGCAGATGTTGCCAACAAATCAGGAGTACGAAAAGAGTACCTGTCTATCATGCTGAAAGAGAACAGCGATTTTATGTATGATGCAGGAGGTGGTGCCAAAGGTTTTATTCCAAATCACCACTTCCACTCCTTAGCTACCTTAATCGGGTACCAAATTGAGAAAGCCTATTGGAGCTTACAGCCTACCGCACAAACAGCATCTATTTTGGCTCACCTGGAAGACGCAAGAAACAATCATTCAACAGCGGTATTGATAGGTGAAACGGGATGCGGAAAGTCGTTCACTTCCAAAATGTTTGCTTCAAAAAATCCAATCGACACCTTTATCGTCACAGCAGGTTCCAGCGACACACTAGGTGACTTGATTGACAAAATAGTTTCGGAATTGAACATTCACGCGACTGGTAATAGCAAATCAACCAAAATTCGACAAGTCGCCATTAAAATGAAGATGTTAAAAACCTACGGACACAAACCAACGCTTATCATAGATGAAAGTGAGTACCTGAAACAAGCGGCTCTTTGTGCCATGAAAGAACTGTACGACAACTTAGCTGATTATTGCTCTTTGGTTTTTATAGGCACAGATCAGTTGGTCGAAAACATCGAAAAACTCAAAAAACGCAACAAATCAGGCATCCCACAATTTCACCGCCGTATCAAATTTGGGTTGAGATTGTTACCAAGCATCGATAGAAGCTATAAGTTGTTCCTGGCAGACATTGAAGATCGCCATTTAAGAAAGTTCCTTTTGAACAATTGCGGGAATTATGGAGAGTTGCACGATGTCCTTGTTCCGGCATCAAGAGAGGCAGAAAGACTTCAAGAACCGCTCACGCTGGACTTGGTTAGAAAGGTGTTTAACCTTCCTGAAGGTAATTTGTTATGGTAGTAAAAAAAGCCCTGACGGTTGCCAACATTAAAGCCCAAAAGATTAAAAGAATACCATTTTCAGGAGCCTTTTACGAAGCATACAGACAACCACAAAATAAGGGTGTTTGGTTTATATGGGGTGGTTCCAGTAGTGGTAAAAGTTCAAAAGTAATGCAAACAGCGAAAGAGTTCGCTAAACATGAAAAAGTGCTCTATAACCTACTGGAAGAGGAATTGGATGACTCGGATGTTATTGAACGAGTGGACATGTTCGATATGCACGATGTGAAGGATAATTTTTTAATGCAAAAATATACGCTAGAAGAGCTAACGGCTTATTTAAAGAAGAGGAACTCGCCCAAAGTGGTAATCATAGATTCAGCAACTTACTTCTTTAAAAACTTCGCTGAGTATTTGGCATTCAAAGAAATGTTTAAGAGTAAAATTATCATCATAACGGGACACGCACAAGGTGCTAATCCTAGATCAGAACTAGAGAAAGACATCATGTATGATGCTAAACAAAAAATATTCGTAAGTGGTTTTCTATCGGTCTGTAAAGGTAGAACTATAGGACCCAATGGAGGATTATTTATCATTTGGAAAGAAGGTTACGATAAAGCAAGAGGAGAAAGTCAATAATACTAAAACAACAACAAAATCATGAAAAAAGTACTTGAAAAACTAGCAATTACCCCTGAACAATACGAATCAATGATTTGGAATTTTTACAACAACTGGTGTCAATCTGTATCAATAACTACAAGGGAATACCAACAAGTATTAGCCAATAGCTCAATTAACGCATGGTTTAGGGTTGAACTGACAAAATGTGAAAAAGAATTCTTGATGCTAACCCGCCACTATACTAATCCAAATGTCACTCCAAAGGACTATAGTAAATGTTACGCCGATTGCGCCCAAAAGCTATTCAATATTAGGCCAATGGCCTTGCTTAATGGAATTGTTAAACCAAAAGTTAAAGGTGTTCCAGCCTTTAATGCTTTAAATGTTAATTAAATGATGACACCCCAACAACGTACCAATAAAATTGCCCAGCTAGAGCAATGGCTACAGGATAACCCAAACCATGCAGACCGCTCCAAAATTCAATCCGATTTAAGGGAATTGAAAAAAGAATCAATCCCACGACCATACGAGCGAGACACTTTCGATATGCGGGAACCTAATTTTTACAACGTATGAAGCTACCCAGACCAAACGAACGCAATAATGCTCTAGGCCAAATATTAAAATATTGTAGTGACCAACAAAACAAAGGCAAACCAGTAGTGTTCGGCACGGTAGAGCGATGGATGATTAATCAAGAACGTAGCCGATTATTCAATGAAGACACCACCTGGGTGCAAACTCCCGAACTAGAGTCTAAAATACAGTTCACCCTTAAGAAAATATCAGATAACAACTTAATAAAACAGTAACAACAATTATGATGACAGAAGCACAATCACCAGCAGTAGATTTAACAAAATTCTCACCAGAACAATTAAAAGCAGCCCTGGCGAAAATCGAAACCAAAAAAGATAAAGACCGAGAATCATATAAGGCGTTAGTTGCCGAAACGGTACCAAAAGCAATGTTCAGACTTTGTGCCGCCTCCGAGGTAATAAGCAATGCAAAAACCGAGACGTTTCAATTCTTTGAAAACATCTTAGACCTAAAAAATCAAGTGTACGGATTGAAAGAAAAACAGCAATCACACACGTTTTCAACAGACAAAGAAGAGATCACAATCGGGTACCGCATCAATGACGGTTGGGATGATACCGTAACCGCAGGAATTGAGAAAGTGCAAAACTACATCACCTCACTTGCCACCAATGATGAAACGGCAGCACTGGTAAAAATAGTTTTCAACCTATTAAAGAAAGATGCCAAAGGAAATCTGAAAGGCTCACGAGTTTTGGAGCTTCAAAAGCTAACAAAAGATTTCGACAGTGAAGAGTTTACAGATGGTGTGGCAATAATAGCTGCCGCATACAAACCGGTTCGCTCTTCATGGTTTATCGAAGCCAGCATCATCAACGAAGACGGTACCAAAACCAACGTGCCGTTGTCTATGTCTGCCGTTGGATTCTCAGGAGCCTATAAGTTTGATTTTTTCAGCGAAAAAATTCACCAGACCGATGTTATCGAGTAGCCCCACAACAGTACTACTGGCAATCCTGCTGGTAGTACTTAACGGAAAGGCCATTTATAATTATTTCGAGTGGCTCCGATTTAAGATTCGTATTTACTTCAAACAACAGGAAAACAATGAGCGTAACCATAGAGCCCATAATTGATCACGAACAATACTCCGTCAATAGTCATCACGTCTACAAAGACCAATTTGGCAATTGGGCCAGCCGAACAGATTTGAGTGATAAAGAAATGAGAGCATTCAAGCGGTACGAAAAACTGGTCATAAACAACAAAGCATTCAAAAAACACACCAAAGCAACGTACAAGGGTTAGTTAATTTGGTTTCCCGAGTAACTCAGCTGGTAGAGTGCCTTAAGTGGCGGGTCGCAGGATCGAAGCCTGCCTCGGGAGCAAACTTTTAAAACAAACAACATGACATCAACATTTTTAAAAAACAAGGGCAACTCCTTTTTTAATGGCAAAAAAGCCAAAGTTTTAGTAAAGCAAAGAAACCTTGGAGGTGATGAAATTCAAAAAAACGAAGAGGTGGAAATCATTTGCAAAAATAGAGACTGCAATGTATCACTTGATATTAAGTCATCAACAGGAATTATAATTAGTCGAGTATGGTGCGAACAATTAGAACTTATAAAAGATGACAGCAACTAAACTAAAACCAAACGAGACCATAGGCGACAATCATCCAATACTCTTATGGCAGGTCAACCGGATAATGAAAAACTGCCGGTACAACGAGGACATCAAAGCCGAATGGGTGCAATGGGTCACCGGTGACACCAAACGCACTAGCTTGACATCAATCACACAAGCGCAGGCAAAGCAAATCATCATGCAGCAGGAAGGAGCCGAATACGTAAACCAACCAAAGCAACAACTTCAAACCATCATTGAAGGAGGTCGAACCATAGGTAAAAGCAATTGGGGTTTATTCGATAAGGACAACCAACAGCATAGAAATTTACTCTCACAGCTTCGTACACTGCAATGGACAAAAGAACATGGACGACATGGCGAAGTTGCCGACCTCGACCGATTGAGTGACTTTTTAAAGAGTGATAAATCGCCAGTTAAAAAGCCTTTAAAGCAAATGACGCCCGAAGAGGTTTCAAAAATCATAGAGTGTTTCAAATCAATGATAAGAAAAACGTATAAGTAAGATGAAAATAGTATTTGTAAATGATTGCGCTGCCGATGGATGCAAAAAAAAGAACATCGGGAACGGTAAGCAAATGTGTCAAGAACACGAAGACATGTATGAGAATGGGATTCCATTTAAGGCATTTTACGGGAAAACAGTTCAAAAGAAGTCAAAACAAAATAATGACCAAGTATAGCATCACCGAAGTATGTCCCCACGACATAGCCGAAACAAGAGTATTAGAAAGTGTCGCCACCTGTGAAAAAACCGTACTCGTTTGTATTGCCTGTGGCAAAGAATTATCAGAACCAAAAACCGAATGTTAAGATGAAAATAAAACTAAAACTATCCGAAAAACAAATAGGTGCGCTGGTGTATTCGTTCAACCAAACACCAAGGACACCACCCAAAGAGAGGGTTGCCAAAGTAGCAAAAAGTGTCCTAGACAAAGTAGTCTTAAAAGTTAGAAAAAGGCAATTGGAAGTACAACAGGATTCCAATCTTTTCAACCAAAAGAAAAAGTTTGATTTTTCGCTGGAACTCGTAGAAGCGCATTTTTTAGAGCAACATTTAGTATCGATGTATTCCTTTCCAATGTGTGAATACGATAAAAACGCCATCAATCAAATAGCCTCAACCCTTAATCAACAATTAGCCTAATGCCCGTAAAAAGTAAACTCCCGAAACCCACCAAAAAAGCTGAAAGCATCTTTGAAACTGAAGCACGACTAAAGAAAGAAGCTCTCTAAATATCAAAAAACTTTATTCACACGAAACCCGTAAAATACCTTTTAAAATGAGTATAAAAAAAATCTACATCGCCGGCAAAGTAACCGGACTACCCCCACAAGAAGTAAAAGACAAATTTTCTACTGCACAAGCAACAATCGAAAAATTAGGCTTCGAAGCTGTTAATCCCATCGAAGTGGTTAAAGATTTCGACATTCCTTGGGACGTAGCCATGAGAAAGTGTATTAAAGCTTTGGCTGATTGTGATGCCATTTTGGTTCTCGATGATTGGAATGATAGCAAAGTGGCAAAAATTGAAATACGACTGGCTATCGTTTTGGAACTTGAAATTTTTTATAACAAACCCGATTTTATGCCGGTTGTTGACCCGAACAACAAACATTACTTCATTATATAAATTATGGCCTTAGAAACTACTTACACCGTCAAAATGCAGTCCGGGAGCGTCTGGCAGTTTAAATACAATTTAAAAGGCGTTTTAATATACTTTAATGTAATGGAGGGTGATTTGTCCGAGAAACAAGAAAAGTTTTTGTATTTGGATGGAAAGTTCCCCTGGAAAGAAACCCAAATCAAGCAATGGTCAAAGCTCTATTCCCACACCACCGTCGAAGTTGGCGAAGCCGATTTAAGTTTTGCGAATTTCTGGAAGCGATATGATTACAAGGTCAAAAAAGAACTATCTGAAAAGGCTTGGAACAAACTAAGCGATGCCGATAAAATAAAGTGCTTTTTAAGGCTCAAACGCTACAACCAAATCCTTGCAACCACAGGCCAAGCCAAAGCGCATTTAGTAACATGGATTAATCAAAAAAGGTTTAATGATGAAGATTAAGCCACTTAAAACTTATCAACTATGAAAACACTTAAAGGATGGGAAAAATCAAATTTAGATATGGATGAATATCTAAATGAACCTTGTGAAATAGATGAAGAACTTTATCTCGATATATTAGAATGTGTTCCTACTCACTATTCAAGTGAATACGCGCAACAAGGCGGTGATGCAGTAGATTCATTTGAAAATCATAAAGGCAAAAAAGTATTCACTTATAGGACTGTAAATAGTGTTAACGGTAAATTTTTCAACTTAGGAATTTTACCCGAATTTAAAGGCTAGTATGGCGTAAGAATTAAATAGAGACACCAATAAATACAAGGAAAGCTTAACTATTTCCGAATTCTAATTAAATAAAAAATGGCAACAATAGTCAAATACGGTAAAGTTGTTTTTTCGGACCAGGACATACAGTTTATCAAAGGCAATTTTCAGACAATGACCAATCAGCAAATAGCCGATGCGCTTGGGTTGAAAAAGACAATTGTACGCATGAAAGCTTACGAGTTGGGTTTACAGCGCATGGAGCTTGAATACTGGCCAATCCAAGCGGTTGAGTTCTTAAAAGCCAACTATCAAACCATTGGCGACCGGGAACTTTGCAGAATATTCAACAAAGAGTTTCCAAAGCAAAAAGGCTGGACAACAAAGCATATTCAAAAGAAGCTCTCACAATTGGAGTTGTTTCGTTCCAAACTCGATTGGTACAACATCAAAGAACGCAACCGGGACAACGGCAGTTTTGGCAAACGAAACCCCGACAACAACCCACCACCGCCCGCACCGCCACCACAAAAAAAGACTTTCTTTTACTTGAACCCAAAAACAAGAATCGAAATTAAGCCAGGACAAACAATCGAACAATTAAAAGAAAAATACAGCAATTATGGCAAAACAATTCACTAAGGTTACCAAGACCTACTCTACAAAAAACAAATTACAGCTTTTAATACATGATTATTTAAAGACTGTTGATTTTACCCTTTTTGCGAATAAGCAGGAAGCTTCAAACTACATCAAAGAACTTTACGAAAAGGCGCTAAGGGAATATAAAGGTAATGCTGCCGTTCCACCACTTAAAACCTTTGAGGGTAACAAAAATGATACTCATTATTATGTTGATGATGTGATTAGTATTTCAGTATATAACGTCCAAAACGATTTCTCATGATACTACCATTTAGCACACAGATCAACGGAAAGCCCAATTATTTTATTGAAAAAATATGGCTTGGACTTTTGAGAAGTCATTTAAACCTTATAGGTTATCATAGATTTAGAGATGAAGCTGCAATAAATAATGTAATCGATCAATGGGATATTCCAGATAGCATACATCCAAAACTCCACACCATCCGTGAAGATAAAACCGACCGTTGGAAAGCAGGTAACAAAATTGATTTCTTTATCAATTGTCGTCAACCAACTATGTTCCGGTTTGCTCCGGTTCTGCCAGTGGTGAGTGTTCAAAAAATTGAAATAAAGTGGATACCCTTGACAATTCCATTAGGAGAAAGAAGACCTTGGGTAAGAATCGATGGAAAACAAATATATACCATTGATCAAATCGACGAAGAGCAGATTCTACAACTAGCCCAAAACGACGGTTTCGATACTATTGAGGATTTCTTTGTTTACTTCGATAAGGATTTCACGGGTAAAATTATTCACTGGACGGATTTTAGGTATTAATAAAAATACTACATTTGAACTATGGAGCCAAAAAACAACACCTCGAAAAGCCCTAGACATGTTCCCAAAAGCATAACCTATGAAATACAAATAAGCATGTTTTCTGTAGTTGAACAATTTATAAGGGATTCACTTAGGTATTTAGAATATGAGTGCGGTCTTAATCCAAGGGACATTAGAATATCAATACCTAAAAGGGTTAGTGAGGCAATGCACTATTATTATAAAGAAAAGTATAGCATAAGTTGGCAAAATCATTTTCCAACAAAATACCAAAATGTTGATATTATACAAAACTATAAAAATGAGATTGCTGTTTATTGCATCTATTTTGAAAAACACGAGAACGAATTAATCAGAATTTTAAATTTACAACAATGAAAAAAGTACTATTATTAAC
Source organism: Flavobacterium gilvum (assembly GCF_001761465.1). Lineage (NCBI taxonomy): Bacteria > Pseudomonadati > Bacteroidota > Flavobacteriia > Flavobacteriales > Flavobacteriaceae > Flavobacterium > Flavobacterium gilvum. The sequence continues at coordinate 1,975,255 of NZ_CP017479.1, forward strand.
CGCTTTACTAATTGGTTGTTTTGTTCAATCACAAAATATTGATTTGTTGCATAAAGCTAATAAATGTGATTTAACCTTCGCTAAATCGCTTTCGGATGAGATTAGCACAAGCGCAAAAACGAAGTATGTTTACTTAACATCAAAAGAGTCTACATATTTGAACTTAGTCACGTTTGTGTATATCAAAGATGATTTAAGCGACTCAGATAAGAAGTCAATCGAGGCTTATCTTTCAAACTATACCGGAAGGTATGAATTACAACTTGATAACTGCTTGTGCGTTCACTTTAAAGTTAATAAAGTTGGCGAAAATAAAGACCTTGAAATCAAAGGCACTAAGGAATACGTTTTTGATAACGTAAAAGGAAAATACCTTGATTTGTTTGCGTTCTATCAAAAAAACATTGAGCCAACTGCAACAACTGAAAAAACAACGACTACAGGTATTTACAGTACTCGAAAAGATAAAGACGGTTATTGGTACAATTTTGCTAGAACAAATACCGACGGCCTTTGGTACTTGAAAAATATGTCAAGCCGATTGAATTAAACAATCATTAAATAGAATTTAAAACCCGTCCCGATAGCTATCGGGACGGGTTTTTTTATGCCCGAAAACTCGTGTTGCACAGAATAAAAATGTAAGTTATTTTTGTGTCATGGCCTACAATAAAAAGAACTATAATAAGCGAGCCCAGTTTATTATTGACGTTTATAAAAACGCCAAACACTCTGATGTGCCTGATACTAAGATAGTACGTACTATATTTCCTAAATTCAATATCTTTATCTCATACCGCCAGTGGATGAACATTAAAGGGATGCCAATCCCTAAAGAAAATCAAGCGCAATTGTCCTTATTCAGCGCTTAAATTTAGTTTTACCCTTGTTTCGTTTTCACAGCTGTAGTCTTCATACGAACTACTGAAAGCCGTTTCTTTAACATTTAAACCTATTTCGTTATCATTATGGCTCTTTTTTTGAACTCTTACAAAAGGAGTGCAAAAATCGGGGCTCCAACCTTGTAAAGCTTGAAATATCTTTTGATTGATAGCTAGATAATTTAATCCTGCTTTTTTAATTTCAATGGGAGTCAAACTATTGGTGTTATTCCAAATGTCGACAAACAATGTCACCACAATAGAAGCATCTCCTAATTGGTTGTTTCCTTGCAATGCACTAAAAGAAGTGCTGGGAAAATCTATCAAAAGGCAAGGAAACAACATACTCTCTCTAAACTTCTCATTTTGGTATTGTCCCAGGTTCTGGTCAGTGTATTTTATCTCGGGGACCTTTTCTTGAATTCGGTCTTGAATTGCAAGTAATAATTCTGCTTCTGGATCATCCATAATTATTGCATTATTTGGTTAATATCTCGTGCCACTTCCCTAATGATAGCGTTGTTTAGAACTGGACTGTCATTAGCGTTTGTCGGCATAAATTGGCGTTTTGGTATCTTCATTTTGCGTTGGTGCTCCCTCACTTGGCTACTGCCTGATTTATAGGTCACGGTTTGCGTACGTTCTTTGCCTTTTTTGGTAAACTTACCGGTTCCTTTCTTGGCTTTGCTATATCGGTTCCGGCTATGCGTTTTTATGGTAACAATTCCCTCGAATCCCTCATTGTGTACTTTGGCATACGGTGAACTGTTTTTTAAAGTGGTTTGTCCTGGTTGCGTGGTGTAATAATTTGCAGCTCTCAAAGGTCCCTTGTCGACTAGCGTAGTGCCTTTGTTTTTCTTGCTTTTTTTCCAACGTTCAAAACTTTGGCCTTGAAATCCCTGAGCCCTAAAGTTTCCATTAATAAAGCGCAAAGCAATGTTTCCCGCCACCGATGGAAAGCGGTTACTGGCATAGTTTTGTATTTCCTTTGCCTTTTGCTGTAGCTTTTTTTCGAACTCTTCAGGACTCATTTTTGACTTTATTTTGCTTAATGTATTGTTGTTCAGAGAACATTTATTAAATTTGCTGTTATGATAACCATTTTTGACTTTAACCCAACACCACAAGAACTCATCGATATTCGTTTCGATGCGCTTTCGCTATGTCAAAAATTTGGTATTGACACCAATAAAGAGCTTACTCCTGAGCTTTATAAAGAACTTGTTTCCCAAGAAAATGCCTATTATGATTTAGCCGTTTTGTTCGAATTTAGAAACGACCAAGCTAAAGCAGACGAATACTGGGCAAAACATCCAAAAAGCTATCAAACCGACGGTTTAGGTTTTGATTGCCTTGACGTTGCTATTTAGCATTCTCTTTATAATATTCCACTACTTTACTACCAATTGAGCTATAATCGGTCATTAAGAACGGCATCAAATCTTTGGCAGCCTTAAACTCATCGATATTTCGATTTTTCAGACCTTGCCTAAACTCAGTTATCCAACTTTTATAACCGTAGCCATTATCTAAAATGTCTTTTTGGTGTATGGCTTCACCACCTAGTTTCTTTATAAAATCTGGGTAAGTATGACGAGCGCAAAACTGGTTGATTGTCTCCATGTTTTTAGTGCCAATCTGCGACAACCTACTAGGCTTTGTTTTCGTCTTGGCGTGTAAAATCTCATGCCACAAACTCTCAAATGAGTATTCCTGGTTAAAGGTCATTTTTGAACCTTTCTTGATCGCAGCCAATCCAGCTCTAAACTCTTCCAGTGGGTTGAATTTTATACTTGAAAACTCATAGGAGCTTAGTGTTATTTTAGAACCTCCCACCCAATCGCCAGTATATGGGCTGTACGACATGGAGTGTTGCATCATATAAGACTTTGATTTTAAAAACTTGACATCATCCAAACCGTTACGGAAGTCACTAGGTGAAATCCTAGCATATTCCATTAATATGTTTTTGATCTCTTTGTTCGTTGGGAACTCTCCTTTTATATGGTTGTTCAGGTCAATAACATTCTCCTTTGACGGTTTTTTAATACCAGCCGTTTTCTTGTCGCTAATTTTAAAATATGGGTGTTTGTCATTGAAAATAACCCCTGTCAGAGCCACATTATTATCAAAAATAGTTCCTTTAACCAATGGATCAACCATTTTGTTAGCCCAGTCACTATTGTACTCTTTGCTCACATTCGTGGCTTTGCCAGGAATAACAGTACAACGACAACCCCAATCAAGAGGCGTGTATAATCTCAGCCAAATTTTATCGGTTTTTGGTGCTGTAAACTTGTCAAATAGTTTGTGTTCTGGACGGACTAGACTATCACCAACCGTTGAAAATTCCAAATATTCAGAGTTCAAAGTATCCCACTTGTGGGCCATAATAGCCGACTGTGTAACGAATTGATGTTCGGCACGCAAGTAGTTGTTATTGAAAACTTCGCCTGTGTCTGCTACGGCTTTTTTGACAGCAGCAAAGCTTTGAATTTGCCCTTTATCATTAAACAAGTGATCCTTGAACAAATGAAATTGTGTTAGTGTTTTGGCATAACTAAAATGCTCAATATTTTGAGTGAATTTCGTTTGTAATGCTTTTCGGCTGTCATTGTCATCAAACACGGTTCCGCCAAAACCTTTGTTCATAGCCTCGACCAATTCCGCTGCCGTTTTTCTGTAAACAGAGTCCGTGTCCAGGTCTTCGCCTTCTAGTAACTGCCTTGCTATTTCGGTGTAAATATCGTCCCAGTTTTCGCCATTATCGGCTAAGTCAGGCAATAACGAACAACAATTGCAAGTGTCGCTATACAAATTGTTTAATTGCCCAACTATTGTTGGGCTTGGTCGAAAAAATCGGCTAAACCTTTAAAAAGTAAATCGATAAGATTTTGCTTCTTGGTTTCGGTTAGTTGTCCCTTTTTGGCTGGCTTTTGTTCAGACGTTTTTTTGCCGTTGGTGTTGTTTGGTTCTTGCTCTGGTTCTTTCGCTGCGGCTTCCATTTTTGCCTTTAACTCATCGTAGTTGTCAGGCTTTGGAATACCGTAAGTTTCATACCAATAGTCGTCACCAATAGGCACTTTTTGACTTACAAAGGTGTCTATCTCCATACGAAGCTTTAGTGTGTTTAAATTAAGATCAAGCTCAAATTCAAACTTACCGTCAACATCAAAACCGTATGATTTTAGTATCTGTTTAAATTTCTTGCTATTCAACAAGTTTTCTACAAATATTAAATCCGATACTGTTAATTCGTCCTGTTGCTCTCCGTGCTCTTTCGATTGAGCGTACCCGCTTGACTTACTTGAAACCGTTGTTTCAGTATTTCCTAAAATAGCAATGGACATTTCCTCATTACAGGCATCTTTTAAACTAACCTGTAACTTACCGTCACCGTTTGATGTTTTGCCGTCCAGCATTTCAAATTCGGCTTGTTTAGGAATCATCATTGCTAATGACGAACCGCTGTTATCCAAAAGGCCTTTTAACTCCTGTTTGGTTTTGGTGTCATAAGCGTCGTATTTCATAATACGTACCGGTTGCCCGAAAATCTCAACGTATTGAGCAAAGTCTCCGAAGGTACCACGTTTGTATATACCATACATAGAACACGCCAAAAGAAGCCCTAAGTCATTCTCTTTACCAACTACCCAAACAAAAGGCATATCTTGATATTTAAAGCCTGCCTCTTCTGAAACTCCGTATTGTGACTTAGTGATAATCCCCTTTTCAGGTTTAATGTGTTTTCTAGGAACCTCCTTAAAGTTTAACTCTTCACCAATAACAAACTCAACCCCTGAGATACCCCAAATTTTTGATTCCATCAACAGCGTGATAAGATCACGCCCACTTTGGCTCTTGATTAAATCGGTCAGCTCGTCTCCTTGTTTACCGCCCTTTTTGGTAAACTTTAGTTTCTTATTTAAAACGGCATTAATTCGCTTTTCAATAATTCCACGTAAAAAACCATCCATAGACAGGATGTCGTGGTATAAATCATAAAGCAATACACGATTAGGATAATGAATGCTTTCGGCACTTACTATACCATTTTTTAGTTTACCAATGTCTTTACTACTCCTATCAGGTGAAACAAGTGTTAAATCGTGTATGATAAAAGGAGCGGTTTCTTTTTGTTCTGCCATAGCTTAAAATCTTTGGGTACGTTTTGGGTTGGAGTTCCAGTATGTTCCGTCATTGACGGCGCTTTCGTCTTCCGGTGTTTCGATGTTATCGGCTTTGTATGGCCAATCAGGACTAATGTTTCCCTCTTTTATGTCATACAGCCATCCGGGTATTTCTTTATTGCCAATCATCAACTCCCAATCCTCCCGAAATAAATCAAGGTTTACATTAGGATTTGCTTTGCGTACCAACCAATACGAAGCAATAATCTTAACCGTTTTTTTTAATTGCTCGTCCTCAATTGTTGGAGCTGTAACCGGATCAATTTTGTCATCACCAAAAAGGGCTTTTAAATCGTATTTAAACAAGTATGATTTGCAAAAGTCCTCAGCTGCTTTTATCTGTTTGATTACCTCGTTTGGATCACTTCGGGTTATTGCTGTGATAATCTCAGGGTATAACTCGGTATTTAGTTCTGATGGTTGTACTAACATTTTAATGCTGTTTAAAAATTCGTTGTAAAACGTTTAAAGTCTTTTTGGGCTTGATAAAATTGACTTGCGTTTCGCAAATAATAGTATGTTCAATAAATATCGGGAAGCCTAAAATGTCAACTCCTATCTGATAGGTTACGGATTGTGGTTTGTCTTTTGCCATTACATTCTGTGTTTAGATTTTTTGCGCTCAAAAGTTTCGATAGCTCCTGTAGCGGTTGTAATTTGTATTTCATTAATAATCCATACGCCACCTTCAACGCAATCGGGACCGTCCATTAATTTTGCCTTTCTGTTAAAACCAGTAAACTGTGCTACCATTCGTTCCATGTGTTTATTGGATTCCTCCATAACATTAAAAATCAAATGTCCTAAACGGTTCAAAGGTTCAAGTGTACCCTCAATCCTAGCATATTTTTCAGGCTTTTTACGATCGTCCGGACGAATAGGTAAAAAGGTTTTTCGTTCGTCACCAATACGGTAAATGTGTGGTAAAATAACCTGTTCATAAAAGGGGTCTTGTAGTGAATTGTTTTCAATCCATACATATATTGGGTCAACTCCTGCACGTTTACAGGTGTCGTGAGCCTCAAACAAGTATTCGCAAAAATTGGCATTACTCATTTGATCTACCCACGCTTTATATATGAAAAAATCAAGTCCTTTTTTAGCTATGATAGCAATAGCCTTACTACAGGCACTAGTTTTATCTTTATTTGATGGTGCAGGGTCGGCATAGATTACAACACTATCACAATGGCGTAATTGCGGACATTTCCCGAATTGAATTTCTTTGAAAGTGTCACCTCCATCCATTGGATTGTTGAAATACTCTTTTTGGTAGCTTTCGTATGAAATCAAGCTTAAAACTCTGTCAATAGCATCTTCACTATTTTTTTGAGGCCACGAACTTTTACCGCTTTTATCTCTGATATTAATTACTTCCCATTTATCGGCTTTTTTACCCATTTCAGTAATACAGCAATATTTTGCAATGATGTTACCGCAAGCAATAATTCGTAAGCCACAAGAAATAGAACGAGTTGGGATTAGGGCTTGCTCAATCCATTTAATACGTTCTTTTACTCTTTCGATATTTCGACATAATTCGTCGGTGTCAATATCATCAATTAGTATTAAATTGGGTCTTTTGGCTTTGTTTCGAGTACCACGAGGCGATTGTCCTGCACCAATTCCCCTAAATGACAATCCTTTTCTTGTAGTAAACTCTGTGGATTCCCACCCGCCTATTTTTTTTTGTACACCGTAGTCATTAATAATTCTGTTATTACTTTCTAAGGTTCCTTTATAGGGCAAAAGCAATCGTTCGGCATTATCCAAAGAATCCGATACCAAAAGAATGGTATCAACTTTTAATTCAACAGGAATATCAGCTATACCCAGGTACAAAGTTTCCATCATGGTTCGACCTGACTTTGATAGTTCTCTCGACCAAGAACGAACTTCGTACCATTCGGCATTAGCTAAAACTCTTTTGGTTGCCTTAATGTGAAAATCAGCAGGCTCACTGGTATAGTACATTGGGAAATAGTATTTAAACCATTCCTCAGGATTTTTTTCTAGATGATTTTTTCTCTTAATTTTTGCCGAATGAGTTTCGTTTAAGTCTATAGGTGTTGCGTTGTCCATGTTTTCACAGAACTCACGCCACGCTTCTAAATATTCCTTATCAGTTACTCTTTTAGCCATTTTTTAATTTTGAGTTAATAAACTCATCAATGTAATTTTTGAATTTTTTTGCTTCGTCCAGATCAACTGACTGGATGAACGTTAATAATTTTCGAGAAACTTCCACATATTCGCCTAAACCTATTTCGGTTTCCAGGCGTTGGATGTTTGCGGTGATTTTCGACATAATGTCTGCCTCTTTTGCACTAGGTATTGGCAAGTCTCTTTTGGCAATATCTTCATTAAGCGCATCAAGTTGATTGTACCAATGAACCAATTGAGCTTCTTTGGTGGTCAACAAGCTTTTACGAAGCTTCGCCCAATTGTCAGCCTCAGCCCATTTACCTATCGTCTTTTCAGTAACGCCTGTACGTTCGGCTATCTCCTTGAAGGTGATGCGCTCGTTTACATATAATATTCGAGCGTACTCACGCTCTTGTGCCTTTGAAATTCCCATTTTACTACTTGATTACAGGGCAAAATTGACCAAAAACACAGCCGTTTTAAAATAGTTGTGCAAGCCTTGCGCCCTTATTTTTAAAGGGTTTGAAGTATTCGCAAGTTTGTACTCACTTTAAGAAACACATAAACGAGCAAGGCTAATGAGTACACCTAAATTGAAGAAAATCGATAGAGAATTTTGCATTACAGACGACTCTGTAAATGTGTATGGCTATCGATGTCTTACTTCGGGTATGTTAATGGATGAAGTCAAAAAAAATCCTATCGGCTTTAAGATGCACAACCGTGACAACGGGATTGTTGTAAGATGGGAAGACTTTCGAATTGATGGCGACAAGGTTTACGCTAAACCTGTTATCAACTTGGCACACCCTGAAGGTGAAAACATTGTGTCGGAAATAGAAAACGGATTTTTAAACGCTGCAAGTGTTGGTCGTATTGTTTGCTTAGACGCCTCAGACGAAAAAAGTTTGATGTTACCAGGACAAACAGGATTGACCATAACTGAATGGTTTCCTCGTGAAATCTCATTGGTTGATATTCCGGGCAACTATAATGCGCTTGCCAATCTATACGACATCGATGATAACGAATTAAACCTTTCTGATTTTGTAAAACCTAAACCCAATGAAATGAGTAAAATTCTTTTAACGGCCGCCATGCTTACGGCTTTAAATTTAAGCGACAAGTATTCTGATGACGACGCTACCAAAGCGTTTCAGGACTTAGTTGACCTAGCTAAAAAAGTACCCGGTTTGGAGAAAGATTTAGCGGACAAAACCACTGCCTTAACTAACAAGGAAAAGGAGTTGGACGACCTAAAAGCCGATAACGTAGCTAAAGAGGTTCAAGATCTTTTGGCAAAAGGCGAAGCCGATAAAAAACTAACCAAAGAGGTTTCGGCAAAATTGGGTGAAAGTTATAAAACTGACCCAAAAGGCTTGAAAGATTTAATTGACGCTATGCCAGCTCAAACGTTGATTACCGATCAATTGGGAGACAACAAAGATATGGCTGAGTTTATCGGTAAATCTTGGGACGATTTGTACCAGTCGAACAAATTGGAAACTGTACGCACTCAGTTCCCAGACTTGTACGAAAAATTGAAAAAAGAGAAATATCCTAACGCATAACCTTATTTAATTATGGCAAATCCAAAAATACCCCAAGAATTTTGGGCATCGTACATCGTAGAAAAACTACGTAGAACAAATCCACACATTGCCCTTTGTTTTGATGAGTCAAAATACATTATGGGTGGTTCAGTGGTGTACATACCGCAAGCCGGAGCAAAACCAAATGTTGTAAAAAACAGAGGTTTTGGAGCTGCTACAGCTGTGCAACGTGGCGATACAGCGATTATGTATGCGCTTGATACCTGGACAACTGATCCAACTGCAATCACAGCGGCGGAAGCAAACGAAATTAGCTATGAAAAAACAGACAGCGTTCTGGGCGATCATACTGGTACACTTGCCGAAACTATTGGTGATGAGTTGACTTACAGCTGGATTAAAGGTGTAAAGCCAGCCGCAGGCGGTGGTACTACTGTTGAGTATTTACCAGCAGGTAGACAAATTGCAACTACAGGAGCTGCAACAACTGTGAATCCTGAAGACGGTCAAACAGGAACACGTAAAGCCTTTACGTATAAGGAAGTTCAGGCAATGCAAGCAAAATTCAATAAAGATAATGTTGACAAAGCTAACCGTTACGCGATGGTTGAAAGCTACATGTACCAACAATTTATTGACTCCTTATCATCTAATCAAATGGCAGCATTCCAAGCTTCAGCCGATTTGACAAACGGAATTGTTGGAAAATTTGCAGGCTTCACCTTCTTAGAAAGAAGTTCGGTTTTAGCATTGACTTCTGCCGGTGTATTTAGATTACCGGGCGAAGCTTTAGCAGCTACCGATAACCTAGCAAGTATCTTTTGGCAAAAAGATAGCGTAACTAAGGCATTGGGAGATACTAAACTTTTCCAAGATTTTGACAACCCATTGTACTATGGTGACATTCATTCGGGATTAGTGAAAATGGGTGGTCGTTGCCGTCGTGAAGACTGGAAAGGTGTTGGTCTTGTTGTTCAGGCAGCCTAATAACCCTTAGAATATAAATAGCAAAAGGCTGTCTCTTTAGTGATTGCAGCCTTTTTTTAAACCTACGATTGTGATAGAAGTAATTGACAGCATTATGGATTTTCTTAAACGGTTCAATCCATACATATTAGGCGGGGCTATTGGCTCAATAATACACAGAATGCGTACAGAAATGTCGTGGATGGCCTTTTTTAAATCGGTTATCGTGTCCATTTTTATTTCCATTTGTATGGGTATCGCCTGTAAAGACTACTTAATGGTGACAAATGAAAATATCATTTTCGCAGCTTGTGGATTGTCAGGAGTCTTTTCAAAGCTCATTTTGGATGAGATTGAACAAATTTTAAAACTAGCCTCGGTTTACGCTAAGTCTAAGCTAGGGATAAGTAAAAAGAATGAGGAATGACAAAACAGGAGTACACTAATTTTTATTACCCATTTGCGCTAGCCAGTGAAAAAATAACTGGTATTTCAGCAGTTGCCCAATTAGCACAAGGAGCTTTAGAAAGTGCATGGGGCAAAGTTGCACCCGGCAATATGCTTTTTGGTGTTAAAGACACTGACGGTGTGAACGGGAATGAACAATTAATAACAACAACAGAATATTCCAAAAGTGCCAATGCGAAGTTTCCTAACATCATTACGGTAACACCAGTAATGCGCAACGGGCAAAAATGGTTCAAATACAAAATCAAGGATTATTTCAGAAAATATCCTACTCCTAAAGAAAGCTTTGTAGATCATGCAAACTTCTTTATTCGAAACAAGCGATATGCTAAGGCAATGACTGTAAAAAGTGACCCTTACCAATTTATCGATGAAATAGCCAAAGCCGGTTATGCTACTGATCCGAGCTACGCAACTACCTTAAAAAGTATTGCAAAATCAATTGAAAAATTAATTCCAAAATCATGAAAAACGTAAAACTAAACCACTTTTTGTCCATTTTTTGTTTTGTTGTTTTGGCCACAACGCTAGTAGCTTGCAAAAGCACTAGTGTTGTTCCGCCAACAACTACACAAACAAACTCTACTGTAACGGTAAAAGAAATCATTCACGACACTGTTTTTGAAGTAAAAAAAGATAGCAGCTATTACGAAGCATACTTAGAGTGTGTCAACGGCAAGGTTGTTATTAATCAGCCTTCAAAAGTCAAAACCAAAAAAGGAAGTTATCTAAAGCCTCCAAAAGTCGAAATCAAAGACAATATGCTGAAAGTCGATTGTGAAGCCGAGGCGCAAAAATTATTCGCTCAATGGAAGGAAACCTATATCAATAAAGTTATTGAAGTTATTCAAAAGCATCCTTATATAGTCGAAAAAGAATTGAGTTGGTGGCAGAAAACACAAATTATACTCGGGCGAATATTCTTATTCATAGCCTTTTTACTCGGTCTTGGATTCGTCCTTAGAAATCGTATTTAAAAACCATTTAAAACCATTTTAAAATGCAAAAAGAATTAGCAGTCGATTATTTCGACAGACACCCATCAAGCAACGAATGCCACATAACCTCAGACGGTCGTGTTTTTCACACCATCGGATCGGCACAAGGTTTTGCAAGTGCCTTGAAAAACAACACAATTGAGTCTTTTAAAAGAGAGGAAATTGATGTAAAAAACATCGACGTGAATGATCCAAATCATGTAACTGGTGATACAGGAAACGGAGGCATAGGAGATGATGACGAAAAAGCGCAAGCAATTGAAGCTTTGAGAAACTTTGATGCTTCAAAGGCTGAGTATCCAGAAATAAAAGCTTTAGTAAAAGCATTAGGCCTTGGAACTCCAACGCTAAAACAGCCTGACTTATTGGCCGCTCTTGAAATTGCTAAAGCAAACTTAGAACCAAAAGCCTAATGACACAAGGTACAGGAACGCCAAAGGTTACGGTAGCCGTAGCCTCTGGCAACCTACAACGTCAGGTTCAAGTACTGGACGGCGTTGCGGGAATTGTGGGAACTGCTGCAACCAAAATTGGTGTAATTGAAACGGTATTTAGCTATGATGATGCCGTAAGCAAAGGATATACCGCTGTAGCAGAACCGTTTTTGAATGCATTCATTCAATTGTTTTATCAAGAGTTGGGCGGTAACCAGGCGTTGCGCATTCTAGGTGTTGAGGACACAATGACCTTAACCCAAATGGCGACTTCGACGAATGCCAATGGTTTGAAAAAATTGTTGAATTCGGCACAAGGTGAAATTACTGTTGTTGGTCTTATTCGTAAGCCAGCCGGAAGTTATGCAATGGTCGCTGACCACTTCCTTGACAAAGATGTTGAGGACGCTCTTTTGGCGGCTAAAACATTAGGCCAATATCAACAAGGTATTAATAAACCTGTCCGTATTTTGATTGAGGGCAGAACTAACGATTTAGAAGCTGATTTGTTTGAACCTAATGAGGTTGGGAATGGTTTTGCGGGCGTGGTGTTGAGTAGCAATGTTGCTGACGGTTCTAGTGCCGGTGGAGTTGCTTTGGCTTTGGCTAGAGCTGTAAAATACGGCTCTCACATCAAAATAGGAAGCGGTCAAAATGGTGCGCTTACTATACCACAAGCCTACATTGGTGACAAAACCATTGAAGAGTATTTCCCTGAAGAGCTAGACGCTTTTGCCGATGCTGGTTTTATCCTTATGCACCGTCGTGATGGTGCTGCGGGTTATTACTTCGGAAGAGATAATATGGCCACTGACGATGATTTCAGAATATTGGTTCATGGTCGTGTTATTGATAAAGCCCAACGTGTAGCTGTTGCAGCCGCAACACCTTTGTTGGAAACAACGGTTCGTGTGAATGCAGACGGAACTATTAACGCTACTGATGCGAAGCATTTGGAGGACACAATTGAGCAACAATTAAAATCACAGCTTGCGGGTCAAGTGAGTGATGTTGACGTGAATGTACCAACGGATTCCAATATTATCAACACAAGTACCGGAGGAATTGAAGTAAAAGTGTTGCCACTGGGTTATATGACCTGGATAACAGTAACGATAGGTTTAACCGCAAATTTATAGATCAATGAATGTAAATATAACATCCGATGAGTGTGCCTGGTCACGCTTTGAAATTCAAATTTTAGGGCGAACCATTAAAGGACTTCGTGGCTTTGGCTTTAAAAAAGAAGTAGACAAAGAGCATTTGTTTGCAGCAGGTGACGAAGCTATTGACATTGTAAGCGGTAACAAAAAAGGCTCTGGAAACATCAAGGTTTTAGGATTTGAGGCTGACGCAATGAATAAAGCGGCTCGTGCAGGAGGCTATGAAGACATAACCGATGTACCCCATGAGCTTATTGTAATTACGTGTGCTTATAAAAAGCGTGCTATTGATCCAATTAGCACTTATACCGCTTCGGGAGTTGCTTTTACGGAGTGTGGAACCGACTTGGAGCAAAACGCCAAATTTAGAGAAATCACGTTGCCTTATTTGGCAATGAATGTCAAATTACCATAAAAAACAAACAACAAAATGAAAACCAAACCAAATCCAACAAGCGACTTAAGGTCGGTATTTGCAAATAGGCAAGCTAAAGAATCTGCAAAAGTTGATTCAGAGGTAAGTATAGAAGAAAAGAGAAAACCTTTTATAGACCGTTTTGGAGCTGAAAAATTAGATCAGTGGAAAAAAGAGTACGGAGGCCGTCAATTGATTTATTTGAAACATGAAAACGACATGGCCGTTTTACGTCCGCCAACGGCTGACGACTTGGGAGAGTACATGATGTCGATTGGTACAAACGGAATGAGTAAAGCGGTTGCTTTTATCCTGGAACAATTGTGGCTCGAAGGGGACCATCCTTTGGTAGAAGATGAAGACAAGTTTATCGCTGTATTCCTTCAAATAAACAATCTATTGGAGGGGAAAAAAGCAGACTACTTTCGCTTTTAGTGAAAAAGGAATAAAGGATTGTCAAAACAAGAAAGCCAGTATTGATTACCTGATAGTTTTTGGGAGTATGAAGTTTGGCGCAAATGCTTTAAAGGAATGGGGTGAGGAAACCTTTTTTTATCGCACCGGTATTGCTTTAGAGTTAAGCAAAAAAGAAGAAAACTAATGAATAATACGATTGATTTTGTTTTAAGAATGCGCGATATGCTGAGTTCGAACTTAACGAAAGTTGGTTCGACCTCGCAATCGACATTTAGCAAAATGAGTCAGTCGGCCGATAATATGACAGGCCGAAATAAGATTTTAGGTATGAGCTTTAACGAGCTTCAATCTAAAATTAAAGAGGTTGAAAGTGTTATTAGCAAAAGTACAGTTCCTAGTCAAATTGCCGCAGCTCGAAGAGAGTTGGCCGCTTTACAAAGACAGTCTGCAAATCATATTGGGAATACTAATAGCAGTTCGGGGTCAAGTTCCAGCGGTATTGGACTTGGAGGTATTGCAATGGGTACCATGATAGGCGGGATGGCAACAGCAGGGCTTTCTATGGCAGCGGGTGCTATTAAGGCGGGAGTTAGCGAAATGATTTCGAAAAGCTTTGAAAAAGAGCAAGCGATAACAGGACTAACAACGTTTTTGGGTAAAAAAGGAGCTACAGACGCTTATAAAAATATTCGAAAAGATGCCAACGACACGCCTTTTGATACGGCAGCGTTATTGGAGGTTAACCGTTCTTTGATTTCCGCGGGGCTGAATGCGAAGACCGCTAGAGCCGACACGCTCAACTTAGCCAATGCCGTTTCGGCTGTTGGTGGTGGCAATGATATTTTATCCCGAATGGCGGCTAATATGCAACAGATTAAAACCGTCGGTAAGGCTACCGCAATGGATATACGCCAGTTTGGTATAGCAGGTATTAACATATATGAAATGCTTGCGAGATCAACAGGTAAAAACATTGCCCAGGTTAAAGAAATGGACGTTACTTATGAGCAATTGCAAAAGGCTCTTGCGATGTCAGCTGGTAAAGGTGGAATCTATGAAGGTGCTTTACAAGCACAAGGTGCGACAAAATCAGGTAAATGGAACACATTTAAAGATAATGTTGTCACTGGACTTTCTGATATTGGCGACGCTTTTTCACCTGTCATATTAAAGCTTTTGGATTTGGGAATCAAGTTTGCCAACAACATCACACCTATGCTTGAACGAACTAAGCCTTATATTGATGGATTTGCGAACGGATTTGGGAGGGTGATTGACTATGTGACTACCATTAAAGACACTACAGGAGGCTGGGCAGATTATTTGGCCACTGCTGAGAACAACTTTTCGAACATGTGGGAGTTTGCCAAAAAAATCGGAGTTCAGTTGTGGTCTTTGGTTTCTTCAATTGTTGACTTTGTTAAAAACTCCGAAATATTAAAAGACGTTTTTCGTATGCAAGGCTGGATTATGGAAAAAACATTCAAAATCATTGGATGGCTTTTTGATAAACTAATATGGCTATGGGAAAATGTATTGAAACCAATATTACAGGCTGTTGATTCAGTTTGGAAGTGGATTAAAGGAGGCGAAGCAACTGTAAAAATCAAAGTTTCTAGCCTAAACAAACCAAAACCTAAAACCGACGATCCTAATTCGCCTATAGGTACTGGAGCTTCGTTAATGGCAAGTAATAACAATTCCAGTAAAACGGCAGGCGACACCGTTTCTGGTGCTGGTCCTAAAGTGGTCAATATTCATGTTGGAAAGTTCTTTGACAATATAAATTTTACAACAATGAATTCCACTGAGTCAGCTACAGAAGTCGAAAAAGTTGTTTTGGAGTGCTTAGCGAGAGTATTGTATAACGGTGCAAAAACGGTTTAAAATGAGTACAAATACAGTAATTGACATACACGCTCTTTATAAAACATACTTTAATAATTCGCCTTATTTCATTGCCAAAGCGGGTTCCAACGAACCATTGACACAAGAGCCAGGCTACGCAATAACAACCGAAAATCCACGCCCTAGAGGTAGTATCGATTATTCGAGTAAAAGCATTGCCTTAAACAAAATTGGTTCTTACGGTCAGGCCATTTGGTTTCCAATTGAACTATGGAAGTCCAATAAAAAGCTTATTGAAATTGATGCCTGTACGGTAGGTGTTAATTTAAGCAAAACGATTATTCGCACTGCCGTTAGCGAACGCAAAGGAACGGTTAAAGAGTGCTTTGCTATTGACGATTATCGTTTTGCCGTGAGGGGGTTCTTGATTGGTAAAAACAGGATTGTGCCCGAAGATCAAATTTTGCAATTGAAAGAATGGTTTGAAACAACTGAGCCTATCGAGTTGCACGGTGGTTATCCTGAAATGTTCCTGGACGAAAGTTGTAGGGTTGCCATAAGTGCGCTTGACTTTCCCGAAGTACAGGGGAAAGCTACTTGGATTCGTCCTTTTGCAATGATTATTGAAACCGATTTTATACAAAACTTAATTATAGAATAGATGTTTTACCTCACTAGTGACATAACCATTGGAAGCTACAAGCAAGTAAAAGCATCAAAAGTGACTTGGAAAACGAGCGTGAATAGTTTTACAGACACTTGTACAATTGATTTGCCCAGGATCACGTATATGAAAACGGTTAGAACTGTAACCGAAGACATGCAAGAACCAAACGAACGCAAAGAATATGTGTTTAAGGAAAACGATAAAATAAGTGTTTCACTAGGTTATGACGGTAACAATGTCAAACGTTTTGAGGGATTTATTAAAAGAGTCAATATGGGGATGCCTGTACAAATAGAATGTGAAGGTTACAGCTATTTGTTATATGACATCATTTTTAATAAGAGCTATGCCAATGTAACGGTTAAGCAATTATTGACTGATGTGTGTTCCGGCACCGATATAGTACTGTCCCCTGAAATGCCAAACATTCCGTTAAAGAATGTTCGATTTAAAAACGCTACAGGATTTCAGGTATTGGAATGGTTAGAAAAGGAATGTCACTTAGTAGTGTATTTCAATTTTAATGAGCTGTATGTCGGGACTCAATTTGGTAAAAAGCAAAACACGGTTAAGTTTCGATTGGGTTGGAACACGGTTAAAGAGGATGATTTAAAAAAGAGAATCGTTGACAAAAATGTACGTATTGTCATTGAGGAAAAAAATAGTAATGGCGAGGTAAGAAAAACCAAGTCGGATATTGAAAAATACGGACCCGATAAAACAGTAAAGATAAAAGCGGGTATTCCTGCTAATTTATTGAAAGAAATTGCTAATCGGTTACAAACAAAGAAAAATTACAATGGTTATGAAGGTGATATAACAGCATTTTTGGAACCAGCAGCAAACAAAGGAATGATTGCAGTTATTACCGATAAACTATACCCTGAACGTGAAGGAAGCTATTTTGTTGAAACGGTTACGGGAGAGTTTGGAAAAAATGGAGGCAGACAAAAAATACAACTTGGTTTTATAGCAAAATAATTATGACACCCGAACAAATACGAGAGCTACTTAAAGAGCTGGCAAAAAATCACGGACCAGCTGTGAGTAACATCGCTAAGGTGAAATCGGTTGACGAAAACAAAGCCACTTGTATTTTGGAGGATGAAGACGGTCAGGAGTTTTTTGATGTAAGACTTCGCCCAGTTCTTTCCGGTAAAAAGAGTTTTGTCCTGGTACCGAAAGTCGGAAGTTATGTTTTGGCTATTCGTATTGAAGACGACGACGATTGGATGGTGATTGCATCCGATGAAATTGAAAAGGTTGGGTTTGAAATAGGCATTACGAAAATGGAGCTTACTGATAAAGTCCACATTGAGGCTAACGGTGAAAGCCTCGCCACTTTATTTGATGACCTATTTGCTGCCATTGGCAATATGGTTTTTGTAACGCCATCGGGCAATACAACATCAATGGTGAATATAGCAGAATTTACCACTTTAAAAACACGATTTAAACAGCTTTTAAAATAAGTTTAAATGAAAGGGAAAGGAATCTTATTGGATGAGAACTCAGATTTATTAATCAAGGAAAAATCCCTTGTTATTGGTGATGTTATCGGGCAAAATCAAAAGAATTTGATTCTGATTGAAAAAACAGAGCTAAAGTTTACACCGATGCGAGGTGTTGGAGCTAGACGCTTTTTGGAGGATAACACCCCCGACAATTTGGCTCGTGAGATAAGGAGGGAATTTGGTCTTGACGGGATGAAAGTAAACTCAGTTATAATGACTAATGAGGGGTTTAACATTGACGCTTCTTACGAATGAAAAATATAACAGTTTTATCCGGACAAAGTTTATTTGATATAGCCATTCAATATACTGGTGCTGTCATTAACGCCTATACCATTGCTTTTGCTAATGGAAAGTCGATAACTGATAGTTTGACAGTTGGCGAAATGATTGTAATTCCTGATGGATTAACAATTGCAAAAAAAGAGCTTGATTATTTAACGACTTCAGAAATATTACCGGCCTCAGACATAACTAAAGAACAACAAAGCTTATTAGATCCTGATTTGGGTATCGGTTGGATGATCATAGAAGAAACATTTATTGTAAGCTAAAATATGGCAAGAGATATAAAAGAAATAAAACAAACAATAGGGCAAGCATATTTGTCTAATGAAGTGGTGCGTGATTCTTACGGACTTTCGGAAGGTGCCGTATTTGAGGATGAATTTTCTATTGTCAGTCTTGAAAGTATTGCTTTTGGTATTGTTGCCTTTGCCCACTGGCTCCTAGAAACCCTCTTCGATACCCACAAAAAAGAAGTTGACGATCTAATCGCACAGCAAAAAAGCGCAACTGTGCCCTGGTATAAAAACATGGCTTTGGCGTTTCAGTACGGTTTTGCGTTGTTGACCGACACAGATCGGTTTGACAATACCGGGTTTACCGATGAGGAGATAACCGCTTCGAAAATCGTGAAGTATTGCTCGGTGAACGAAACGGGGGAATCTAACCGACTTGTGGTAAAGATTGCGGGTGAAACGGGCGGGGAACTGTCACCTCTTTTGAGTGGACAGATTGCCAGTTTTACGGCTTATATGAACGATATTAAGTACGCAGGGGTGAAAATCTCGGTAATCAATAACCCTGCCGATGCGCTGCTGTTGTACTTGGATGTTTACCGCGACCCTTTGGTTCTTGACAGTACCGGTGTTAGCATTGCCAATGGTAACAAACCTATTGACGATGCCATCAAACAATTTTTGAAACTTTTGCCGTTTGACGGTGCCTTTATTATAAACGACTTTATCGCTTATTTGAGGGCGGTTGATGGGGTGATAAACGTTCATGTTCTTTCGGCCAGTTCGGCCAGTTATAACATGGTGAGTCATACTTATGGCGACTTTGTGGGGATTGCCGTAAAGAAAATACCGGAAGCGGGTTATTTCCAAGTTACAAATTTTGACAATATCAATTATGTGGTATAAGGTAGATTGGGGCAAGTTTGTCATAATGATGCTTCCCACATTTATGCGGAAGATCAAGACGGTTGTTTTTATACAGGTGATGGTTCTACCGGTGGCTCAGGTTCATTATTGGTGGATGCTGAAACGGGACGACAATTTGTACAAAATGAACCACACAGGCCAAGTGTGTCGTTTACGAAAGGTTTTGAACGATAAGGTGGACTCTGAACTAAGGCGAATCACCATTACAGACGGGAACTCTTTCCCGAGAAAATACATTTATACCGAAGCGGAAAACAAACCGAAGTTCCTGGGCAAGTTGTTCATTTATTCCAATGAAGATTATATAGGCTCGGGTTCTGATTTTGTTGTGAACATTCCGCCCGGTATGACCGATAACCAACTGGCAAAGATTAAGGCTTACTGTGATTTTTATAAAATGGCGGGCAAGCGATACAGAATAGAAATTTTGACACTATAACGATATGAACAAGATAGATTTTAACCAACCCGGTGGTTTTCCATTAGAAACCGAAACCTTAGATTTCATGCAGGCCACTTATTCGCTTTTGCTGAATAAAATTGGAGAGTTAGCGGGTGATCGTTCCATTATTTCGGGCTGTGTGACTACAGGAACTAGCGTAAGCGATGGACTCGTGTATGTAAATGGGGAGTTGTTGCCTTTCGTAGGTGGTTTTGAACAGCCTAACGTGATTATTGTTGAAGATACCGAATTAAGAGAGTTTGAAGACACAGAGCTTCGAACTGTTTTCTATAAACGTTACGCCACTTTTGGAACGGCAACGGTAAGTTATCCGTGGGCTGATTTTGTGGAATGTATTCCGTTGAATATGGTTGCTCCAATGTTGGATTCTAAAGTAGATACATACGACTTTACTCCGTTGGTTACTTTGGTTAATGCGATGAAGTTTAAACTTGACACTATTGCTTACAGTGCTGAGGAAAACGTGCAGCCGGATTGGAACGAGACTGATAATACAAAAGATGGGTTCATCAAGAACAAACCAGCGTTAGTGTCGATTTTATATAAAGGCTCCTATCATATTGGCGATGTGCTTACAGCCGATGCCTACCGAACGGTTACTTTTCCGGATGTAGGAACCAGTAGTTATATGGTGCTGGGTACCATCATTTCGAATTCAAGTAACTCAGCCGATGACAACGATGTGATTGTAGCGGTGAGAGAGAAAACCAATACTTCTTTCAAACTTACCATAAGGGAAACCGCTACACCAATACAGGATATTAATTATGAATATATTTTAATCCCGATTTAAAAATGGCTGTTACTGCTTTAGATACTATAAAAAACTGGTTTAAAACCCATTTAAAACCCACACAAGCCCAATTTTGGGCTATGTTGGATTCTTTTCGCCACAAGAGCGAAAAGGTTCCCGTGGCCGATATTGAGGGGCTGGATTCGCTTTTTGTAGGTATTCCGGGAATGGCGGAAGTTAACTCCAAATTACCCCACGGAGGCTACACCGGAAACGCCCAAATCCTAGCCACTTCCATTGAAACACTTAACGGGTTAGTTACTGATTTGCAGGAAGACGATGTTTTGACCGCTGGACAAATAACGACTTTGCAAGGTCAAATCACCGCAATTAACACCTTATTGACTTCGGACAATATTAATCTTGATACTGTCCAGGAGATTGTAGATGCGATTGAGACGGTTCAAACTTCGCTTAGTACGATCTTGGTGAATGACCTGACCACTGGTGGAACCACGAAAGCCTTAACGGCTGAAATGGGAAAAACGTTGAAAGGGTTGGTTGATAGCCTATCAGCCAAAATTCCGAAAGATTATTCTAAGGTAGTTTACGTTAATGCAAATACACCTACCACAGCAACAATTTTTGACACTAACAATCCTCCGGTAACAAATGATAATTCGTTAAAGTCGGATGTAAATAATTTATATATAGGATTGGATACATCTAGTTGGGTTTATAACGCAACTACTTTTACTTACGATGCAGAAACCATTACTTCAAAAGCTTCAACTTTTTATTTATATGGCACAAATAAAGATGCCGGTAATAATAAAAATAATGAGATTGAAAGATCGGGAGCTGTAGGTGTTGGAACGGCAACGAAGCCAAATCATGCCGTGACCAAGGCTCAACATGATTTAAAACAGGACAAAGACAACCAAGTAGAAGTTTCGGCAAATAGCAACGTTCTTAATGCGTGGCACGGACAAACGGTATTGTTTGCAGCAAATTGCACTATAACTGTACCGTCAACATTGAACAACTCACTTGGATTTGTCTTTAGAACATTGGCAGGTGTAACCGTTACGTGGGCTATTACCGCTCCGTTTACTTGGGAGACTACACCAAGCACAACCCCTGAGAAAACAGTAGGTCATTTTATGCGTAGAGGTTCGACTAACACGATAATATTAGATTTCTAATTATGGGATTAAAGAAATATTATTTTGGAAAATCAAAATATACTTCTTTGATAGGAAGTGTGTATAGTGGTTCTGAAAAATGGGACGG
The DNA here is from genome assembly GCF_001761465.1 of Flavobacterium gilvum. Classification (NCBI taxonomy): domain Bacteria; kingdom Pseudomonadati; phylum Bacteroidota; class Flavobacteriia; order Flavobacteriales; family Flavobacteriaceae; genus Flavobacterium; species Flavobacterium gilvum. The sequence continues at coordinate 1,996,851 of NZ_CP017479.1, forward strand.
CGGTGTTTTAGCTCCAAATGGTAAAATATATTTTGCGCCGAGGGCGGCTAATCAAATTTTACAATTAGACCCATCTACAAATACTACTTCTTTAATAGGAAGTAATTATTCTAGTATGGGCATTTTTAAATATGCAGGTGGCGTTTTAGCACCAAACGGTAAAATATATTTTGTGCCAAATAATGCTAATCAGGTATTACAATTAGACCCATCTACAAATACTACTTCTTTGATAGGAAGTGTGTATGGTGGTGGAGCAAGATGGATTGGCGGTGTTTTAGCTCCAAATGGTAAAATATATTTTGCGCCACATGATACTTCGCAAATTTTAGAATTAGACCCATCTACAAATACTACTTCTTTGATAGGAAGTGTGTATAGTGGCTCGAATAAATATCAAGGTGGCGTTTTAGCACCAAACGGTAAAATATATTTTACACCATATTCAGCTTCGCAAATTTTACAATTAGACCCAGCCACAAATACTACTTCTTTGATAGGAAGTGTGTACACTGGTGTAGAAAAATATACTGGCGGTGTTTTAGCTCCAAATGGTAAAATATATTTTGTGCCATTACAGGCCTCACAAATTTTACAATTAGACCCAGCCACAAATACTACTTCTTTGATAGGAAGTGTGTATGGTGGCTCATATAAATATGCAGGTGGTGTTTTAGCTCCAAACGGTAAAATATATTTTGTATTTAATGGAGCTTCGCAAATTTTACAATTAGACCCGACTACTAATACAACATCATTATTAAGTGGAATTTATAGTAGTTCTTCTAAATATGCATTTGGTGTTTTAGCTCCAAATGGTAAAATATATTTTGCGCCGAGGGCGGCTAATCAAATAATGCAATTGTCTAAAATTAATATTCCTGATATAATAGGATCTGATGCTCAAATACCTTCCGATTTATCAACATTACCTGCTTCAAATTACAATATGTACTATAACAAATACTAGATAAATTTTAATATATCATTTTAATACCACGATTATGATACAAACAAATACCCCCTACACGCACACAGGAGTCGCTGTTTCCCTTACAGGGACTCTATTAGTAGAAATAGTAAACTGGCAAATGTTTAAAGACTTTGCTATTTATGAAATTGAAGATTCAATTATTTTGGAGAGTGGCGCAAAACACTTAATTAATTCACGCCAAAAAAGATTAGAGATTGTTGAGATAAATCAGTTCGATGCTTATTTAAGCACATTGGAGATTGATTTTGCTTCAATGCCAAAGTTTGAAAGAGAATGGCTTAAAGCTAAATTAGCTCTATTAGCATTTGTTCAAACAGATTTACTTGATGATAATATTCACACGATTTACAATTTGTTGCCCGAAAATTGGGTGTTGTCAGAATAATGCTAGGCTTCCTACTTTTCATAATCGCCTACCTGTTGTTTTGGCCGTTGTCGTTGCTAAACTTCTTTTTTGTAGAAGATAAAAAAGGCTATTTCCGTTCATCAGCAAAATCAATTGACATATTTGCCTGTAGAGAGTTTCGAACCTTTTGGAACAAAAAATTAATAACCAAAAACGGTTACAAGTTCGGCAAGGAAGGAGAAACGATTTCAAGTGCTTTGGGTAAAAACATACTACTTGGATCATTGACCAAAACAGGGAAAGTCCTCGTTTGGATTTTGAGTGAAAAACATTGCTTGGATGCAATATTTGAAATCCATTAGTTAGAAGGTATTTCTCAGGAGACGGGAAGTAAAAAGTAGTCCTCCAACAATTAAAAACTTCTCACGGATTTTAATTTTAGCACCAAAGCCAGCGTTGGAGGACATAAGTCTTCTAGTGCTGGCTTTTGCTATTTTATATAATCCGTGAGAGGTGCAAATATAGAATAATCAATCATCAATCAAAAATCAAATGAATAAGTATCACCAAATCTTAAACAAAATTATCACCAAAGGAAAGGTGCAACAAAACAAAAAGGGTTCAATCACTTACCTTTTGAACCAGCCGCTCGAACTAAAGCCAATTGACCTGTTGGAGCTGTTCGAGGGGCACGCTGTTGCACGAAAAAAGCTAAAAGATGAATTAGGTCTGTTTATGGCCGGTGAACGCTCTACGGAGGCATATCGTGATATTGGCGTAACGTGGTGGGATTATTGCGGGCCTATCCTTGTAAATAGCTATCCTACGTACTTTGAGCAGTTGCCACGGCTTATTGAACGCATCAATAAGGAAAAGCGCGCCTCAAAGAACTATGTGTTGTTCCTTGGTTCCAACAACACTGAGAGCAACCAACAGCCGTGCCTTAGCCTAATACAGTTTCAAATAGAGAAAGGAAAGCTCGTTGTAAGTGCTTACCAACGTAGTTCTGACGCTAATCTAGGCTTACCCGCGGACATCTATCACTTGTATCTCATAAGCAAACAAATTGCGCTGCCATTGAAGTCTATTACGTTGTTCCTGGGCAACGTTCATGTGTATGAGAATAATATTGAAGGGACTAAGGAGCTATTGAGCGGCGAATCGGTTAAATTTAATTTAAACGTTGGTTAAATGGTGTTTAAATTGTAGTTAAAAAGCCTGCACGGTAACGTACAGGCTTTGCTTGTTTTAGGTGAAAAAATGTACATTTCATTTTAGATTTGTGTACATTTTAATTTTGCGATTATAAATAAAGATAAAAATATAAGTTTTAACTTTCAAAATAGCATTTTTTAGTTAACAAAATGTTAATATATACTACTATGCGATACAAGATACTATCTTTTGAACATATATTTGTATAAGAAATTACTAGGTAAGTTGCTTTTTAATTTTCAACAATCAATTATTACTCAATCATCAATCAAAAAACGTAATCAAAAAAATCAAAAAAAATGGAAACTTCAACCGAAAGAAACATTGCCGCTCTGACCCATTTGAGCACTTTGACCCAATATTTTATTCCTTTTGGAAATTATATTTTTCCTATTGTATTTTGGACATCCAAAAAAGACCAATCGGAATTTGTAAACCATAACGGGAAACAAGCATTAAATTTTCAATTGAGCATATTAATTTACTCACTGGTTTTGGCGGTAATTGCTATTCCTATATTTCTTTATACCGTTTTGAAAAACATCTCTTTTAATGATATTATACATAATGTTGACGAAGATGTCATTTTTCAAAATTTTAATTATGCAGACAGTATAGGGATTTTGACAATTGCAGTTTTGGCACTTTTAATAATTGCCATTATTAAAATAGCCGAATTCTTTTTGGTCATCTATGCATCGGTCAAAGCTTCGAATGGCGAAGAATATAATTATCCGTTTACGATACCATTTTTGAAATAGGTTTTTTAAAGTAATTAGTCCTTAGTTGTTAGTCCTTAGTCTTTTGAAATTAAAAGGATTCATCTTTAACAATTAAAAAAAAAATAAAAGCTAACAACTAAGGACTAACAACTAAGGACTAATTACTAAGTACTATAATAATCATCAATCATCACCCGAGGCGCAGACGAATTGTTTGGAGCGTAGCGGAAAAAATCAAAAAATGAACAGTTTAATCAAAAAATCAACTCAAATTGCAACATTATGAACATTGAAAACACTAAAGCCCAGATGCGTAAAGGTGTTCTTGAGTTTTGTATCTTATCAGTTTTAAAAGAGAAAGACGCTTATACCTCAGAAATATTAGACACTTTAAAAAACGCTAAATTGTTGGTTGTGGAGGGTACCATCTATCCACTCTTGACCCGATTAAAAAACGATGGATTACTTAACTATCGTTGGGAAGAATCCACATCGGGACCGCCTAGAAAATACTATGGGCTGACCGAAATTGGACAAACTTTCCTAAAAGAATTGGATGGCACATGGACGGAACTGTCTGATGCCGTTAACTTAATAACCAACCAAAAATAATAGTCATGAACAAAACTGTAAACATAAATCTAGGTGGAATGTTCTTCCATATTGACGAAGATGCATACCAAAAATTAACCCGATATTTTGATGCAATAAAAAAATCACTGTCAAAATCATCTGGACAAGACGAAATTATCAAGGATATCGAAATGAGAGTTTCGGAATTATTGACTGAAAAACAAAAATCGGAAAAACACGTAGTGACTCTTAGAGAAGTAGACGAAGTGATTGCCGTTATGGGACAACCGGAGGATTACATTATTGAAGAAGATGGTCCAAGTCCAACAAATTACAGTACCTATTCGGCTCCAAGAACTACCAAAAAATTGTACCGCGACAAAGAAAACGGAATGATTGGTGGAGTTGCCACAGGTTTGGGGCACTATTTTGGGATTGATGCTGTATGGCTGAAAATTTTGTTTTTGGTATTCGTAATTGCTGGATTCGGAACAGGAATTTTGGTGTACATCATCCTTTGGATTGTAACTCCTGAGGCGGTAACAACCTCTGAAAAACTGGAAATGACCGGAGAACCAGTTACTATTTCGAACATCGAAAAAAAAGTTCGCGAGGAATTTGACAATGTTTCAGGCAAATTGAAAAATGTTGATTACGATAAATTTGGTAACCAAGTAAAGACTGGAGCTAATAAAATAGGCAGTGGACTAGGAGATTTCATAATGACTGTTTTTAAAGTTTTTGCAAAATTTCTTGGAGTATTATTGATAATGGGAGGTTTAACTGTTTTGGTTTTACTTCTGATAGGAATATTCACTTTGGGGACAAGCGTTTCAATGCATTATCCTTGGCAAAGCTTTGTCGAAGCCGGAAATTTGACTGATTATCCTGTTTGGGCTTTTGGTTTATTAATGTTTCTTGCTGTAGGTATCCCGTTCTTTTTCATGACATTATTAGGGTTCAAATTGTTGGCTCCCAATATGAAATCGATTGGAAATATTGCAAAATACACTTTATTGGGAGTTTGGTTAATCGCAGTGTCATTGGCTATATCTATTGGAATCAACCAGATGACAGCTTTTGCGATAAGCGGAAGAACCGTTAAAAAAGAGACAATTGCTTTAAAACCAGCAGATACACTGTTGATAAAATTCGTACACAATGATTACTTTGCCAAAGATGTAAACGATCGAAATGATTTTATGATTACAAAAGACTCTTCGGATAATGATATTATTTATTCTAATAATGTTCACATCAAAATCCAAAAATCAGATGAAAAATACGCCTATCTTCAAATTGATAAGGAAGCCAAAGGAAAGTCATTGACAGAAGCTAAAAAAAGATCGGAAGCAATTCGTTACGGCTATAAAATAATCGGGAACCAATTGATTTTGGATAATTATTTGATTACAGAATCCAAAAATAAATTTCGTGACCAAGAAGTAGAAATCATACTTTATTTACCAGAAGGAACTTTGTTTAAAACAGATTCTAGTGTTCAGGATTATGACTGGTCTGATGATGAATTTTTCAATCTTCATTATAGCTCAGACAAATACACTTACAAAGTAGATGAATCAAAAGTAAAATGCTTGGATTGTCCAGCCGATGAAAATGATCACGATGATTTGGAAAACAACGACAGCGAAACCAACGTGACCATTACAAAAAATGGTGTTACTATCGAAAAAGATTCGGTTGTTAAAACCAAAAAAGAATTTAAAGAATTGAAAATAAACAAAGACGGTATAATTATCAAAACAGAATAGTCATGATAAAAGTCATCACAATAATCACAAATTTCATAGTCGTTACTCTGATGGCCTTGCTTTTTGGGTCCTGTAACCAGATAGGAAATATGAATTCTATAACTGGCAGTGGTCACGTAACTACCGAAAAAAGGGAAGTTTCGGGTGATTTTAAAAGTGTAACCGTAAGCAATGCACTTGACCTTGTTATTGAACAATCAGACAAAACAGAAATCATTGTTGAGGCCGATGATAATTTGCAAAAAGAAATTACCACAAAAAACGAAAACGGCACGTTGGTAATTTCTTGTTCAAAAGGTAATTTTAATAATATCACTTCAAAAAAAATAACAGTAAAAATGCCTGTTATAGAGGGATTAGAAGCTTCTTCGGCAGCAACGATAAATTCTGGTACGACACTAAAAGGAATTATTCTTTCTTTAGTATCATCAAGTGGAGCATCCATACATGCCTCAGTCGAATACGAAATTATTCAATTGAACGGAAGCAGCGCGAGCAACCAGGACATTAAGGGTAAATCCTTACAAATTGAAGCAAAAACTTCTAGTGCAAGTGTTATTGATGCTACAGACCTATTAGCAAACTTAGTAGTGGCCAGTTCATCCAGCGGTGGTTCGATAACCGTGCAACCGATCGTAAAATTAAAAGCAGAAGCTTCAAGCGGAGGAAGTATTTCTTACAAAGGATCGCCAAAATCGGTTCAAAAAGAAGAAAGTTCAGGTGGAAGTATTCATCAGGATTAATCTGTCAAACTCAAAAAAATCAAAAATCACCTATCAAAATGGGTGATTTTTTTATATTTGCATCTCAACCCAAATTGTATAAAATGAAATATTCATGCTTATTTGTATTCTTCTTTTTAGCCACCACATTGACTATTGGTCAAAATAAAGAAAGAATAAAAGGTTCAAAAAATGTTGTTGAAAAAACGAAAGAAGTTGGAGAATTTTCTGCTGTGGAAATCGAAGACAATCTGACTGTTTTTCTAGAAAAAGGAGATAAAAACGAGATAAAAATTGATGCAGACGATAATATTCACGACAATATTACCTTTGATCTAAAAGAAAAATCACTTCGAATTTATACTTCAAAGGAAATTACCAATTTTAAAAAATTAGTTCTTAAAATTAAATATACCAGTGAATTACATTCGGTAGTGGCAAAAAATGCAACCGTTATAAACGCGCTTGAAACTGTTATGTTGGACAGTGTTTCGTTTAAATCATTGGATTTTTCCAAATTATATCTGAATGTCAGTTCAAAGAATTTTTCATTGGTCGCTGATGACAAATCCAAAGTTGAATTGAATTTGAAAGCCGAAAAAGCAAATATTCAATTGAACAAAACTGCCCAAGTAAAAGCTTTGATTGCCTCGACAGACGCTTCATTGGACTTGTCCGAAAAAGCGACCGCAATCATTGAAGGTGATGTTGTCAATGGTTTTATCAAACAAAACAACAATTCGATATTTACAGGAAATAATTTTACAATAAAAAATGCAGATGTTACAGCCAAAGGAGCTGCAATCTGTAATGTATTGGCTGATACCTCACTAATAATTGATGCTGATAATGCTTCTAAAATCTTTGTACTTGGTAAACCTAAAATAGAAGTTCGAAAATTTCTTGGCGAAGCACAGTTGATTAAAAAAGCGAAATAATAGCGTTTTTTCTTTCTCATAAAAAAAGTCCCAAATTTTAAATTGGGACTTTTTTTTTAACCTTTTAAACCTTTTGAAATTTTTTAAAAGTAATTTAATGCTATTGCAAATTAACTAATTACTTTTTCTTCCACTTCAGATTCTTTAGCGGCCAAATAACGCTCAGCATCCAAAGCAGCCATGCAACCTGTTCCGGCAGCAGTAATTGCCTGGCGATATACATGATCGGCAGCATCTCCGGCTACAAATACACCTTCTACGTTTGTTTTTGAAGTTCCTGGAACATTTATAATGTAACCAGTTTCATCAAGAGTAAGATAATCTCTGAAAATATCAGTATTTGGTTTATGGCCAATAGCAGCAAAGAAACCAGTTGCAGGAATGTCAAAAATTTCTCCAGTAGTTTTGTTTTTTGCTTTTACTCCATTTACTACTTGACCGTCTCCTAAAATCTCAACTGTATCGTGGTTCATCAAAATAGAAATATTTTCTGTTTTGCGAACGCGCGCTTCCATAATTTTGGACGCTCTGAATTTATCACTACGAACCAGCATTGTTACTTTGGAACATAATTTGGATAAATAATGAGCTTCTTCACAAGCCGAATCTCCAGCTCCTACAATTACAACTTCTTGATTTCTGTAGAAGAATCCGTCACAAACGGCACAAGCCGAAACTCCACCTCCCATTTTCAAATAATGTTGCTCTGATTCCAAACCTAAATATTTTGCTGAAGCTCCTGTTGAGATAATTACAGTTTCGCAATGCAATTCTATTTTGTCATTAATCCAGACTTTATGAATGTCTCCAGAGAAATCAACTTTGGTAGCCCATCCATCACGTACATCTGCACCAAAGCGTTGTGCCTGCTGTTGCAACTGAATCATCATTTCGGGACCGGTAACTCCATCTACATAACCTGGAAAATTTTCCACTTCATTGGTCGTTGTCAATTGACCTCCCGGCTGCATTCCTTGGTACAATACAGGATTCATGTTGGCTCTGGCGGCATATATCGCAGCAGTATAACCCGCTGGTCCGGAACCTATAATAAGGCATTTAATTTTTTCTATTGTATCTGACATAATTATATTTTTTTGAGTTACAAATGTAAACTTTATTACTAAAAAATACCTACCTAAATAAATCCAAAAAACTGATACAGAAATAAATTTTAATTATTTTAAAAAAATGTTTTGAAAAGCAGAATAAAAACCTATCTTTGCACTCGCTTTTCGGGGTGTAGCGTAGCCCGGTTATCGCGCCTGCTTTGGGAGCAGGAGGCCGCAGGTTCGAATCCTGCCACCCCGACAAAAAGCCGAACAGTGATGTTCGGCTTTTTTTGTGCCAAAAAAAGTTCCGTAAAACCGATAGTTAAAAATCGGATCAATCCTAAAACCTGTGGGGAAGTAAAATTTATGCATAGATATTGGTTAGCCTGAAAAGGAAGAATCCAATGTTTCTAAGGATCAATCCCAAAACCTGTGGGGAAGTAAAATTTATGCATAGATATTGGTTAGCCTGAAAAGGAAGAATCCAATGTTTCTAACCCCTCTAAATTGAGATCTAAACGCTTTTATTTTTGCATTAAAAGATTCAGCTGAAGCATTGGTACTTCTGTTATCAAAATAATTCAAGATTGTTTGATAGTGATTCTCTATTGATCGTGAGATTGTGTTAAAGGATTTAAATCCGGATTGATTTACTTTCTCGTGCCATTTAGCCAATCTTGAGAGTCCAATAATTTTATTCTGTGTATTCTCGAAGATGTTTCTTAAGTCTTGAGCTAATTCATATGCTTTTTGGATTTCAGGATATAAATCGAACAATATTATAGCTCTAATTATTTGGCTTTTTGACCATTTAGACTTGTTTTTGTTGAGAAAGTGCCGGCTTCTGGCTAATAATTGCTTATTGGTATCTCCATTTGATAACATTTGAGATTCGTACTTAATTTTACTGCTTTTAGCCTTCTCAATAGCTTCGTTTTCTAGGTCTATCGCTTGCCAACGGTATTTTACTCTGATTTCTTGTAAAGCGTCTAGTGCTAGTTTTTGAACATGGAAACGGTCGGTGACTTGAATTGCATTTGGAAAACATTTCTTGGCTATTAATCCCATATTTGCTGCCATATCCAAAGTAATTTCTTTGACTTGCTTGCGCTGTTTGATTGGGATTTGTTCAATGAAAGATATTACCGTTTCCGCTTTAGTTCCAGCAATCATAGCAACTATGGTTCCTTTTCTTCCTTTAGCCGCTTTGTTGGTTACAACGGTATATAGTTCGCCATTGGAGAGGGAAGTTTCATCTATTGACAAGCGTTTGCCTATATTTTGGGGAAAGAGAAGCCATTTTTCCGCATGTTTGAGTTGATCCCAAGCTTTGAAATTACTTAAAAACTCTTTGTATTGATATTGTAAATTTCTACCTGAAACTCCATAGAAAGAGGCAATGGCATTACAATCATTTGGTTTGGAATCTATTGATCTCTTTTAAAAAAGACGCAAACTCTTGTGTTACTCGAGTGCCGTCCGCTACTAAACTCCAATCTCTAAACGCCACTTTTCCAGTGTCTTGGTTAAGCCATCTTCTGCGAGTGATATGCAAATACACTTGGTGTCCTCGGATAGGAAAATCCTGCACCGTTATCTCATCAAAGAATCCTTTTGAACTTAATTTAGACGCCCTGTATTCTTTAGGAACTGAATTAATCTCTCTAAGGTACAGATGAAGTATCTCATCTCCTTTTTCATAAGAAGTAAGTTCAAAATAATCTACAATTATTTCAGGTAATAACAATTTAAGTAAGTCGATAAAGGAATCTTGCATTGGCATATAATATGAAATGACAAATGTCTAGATTTTTAAATTTCTCCACAACTTTTCGTCTTGATCCTAAAAATCCTTTTGGGGTATAAATAAAAAAAGCTTCGTTTACTGAAAACGAAGCTTTTTTTTTGATATAAGGCAATACTGAATTAATAATTATTATAGAAAACAACCTTATCTTCAAAAATTTGAGAGTTGTATTCTTTGGGGTACCGAATAAAAATCTGAATCCAAAAATAGCAAAAACTATAACGAAGTAGTCTTAAAAATATATTAAAGTTTTACTGAGTAAAAAGAGATTAATCGAATTTGGAAATTTTATTCTTAAAAAAAGATGACAATTTGACATTTTATAAGTTTTGGCAGTACTTTTGCAATCAAATAAACAATAAAAACATGTTTAAGAATATTTTTAAAAATAAAAGTAATATGACTACAGAAAATACAGAATTCGATCAAGAATTAGATGACGCGACTTTAGAGACTAATGCTAACGGAGAGCAACTTATTATTGAAGAATTAAGTGTTGAAGAGCAATTAACTCAAGACTTAGCCAAAGAAAAAGATAAGTTTTTGAGATTATTCGCTGAATTTGAAAATTACAAAAGACGTACGGCAAAGGAAAGAATAGAATTGTTCAAAACTGCCAATCAGGAAGTATTGCTTGCCATGTTACCAGTATTGGATGATTTTGACAGAGCAATTGTTGAAATCAGTAAGTCCGAAGATGAATCATTGGTTAAAGGTGTGGAATTGATTCACGAAAAACTAAAAGGAACTTTGGTTGCCAAAGGATTAGAGCAAGTTGAGGTAAGTGTTGGTGATTCTTTCAATGCTGATTTTGCTGAGGCTATTACTCAAATTCCAGCTCCTTCTGAGGATATGAAAGGGAAAATTATTGATGTTCTTGAAAAAGGATACAAATTAGGAGACAAAATTATTCGTTTTCCAAAAGTAGTGACTGGGAGCTAAAAAAATAAAATCCTAAAAATAAAATCCCAAATTCCAAATCTTTTGAGCTAATGTGTTTTTTGATGAAAAAGGATTAGTTTGCTAAGTTGGGATTTTGAATTTAAGATATTGGAATTTACTTTAAATTATTATGAAAAAAGATTTTTACGAAATATTAGGCATTTCAAAAGGTGCAGATGCTGCCGAAATTAAAAAGGCTTATCGAAAATGCGCATTGAAATACCATCCTGACAAGAATCCTGGAGACAAAGAGGCAGAAGAAAACTTTAAATTAGCTGCCGAAGCATACGAAGTATTGAGTGATCCTGCCAAAAAAGCAAAATATGACCAATATGGACACCAAGCATTTGACGGTTCTGGAGGATTTGGCGGAGGTCACATGAATATGGATGATATCTTTAGTCAATTTGGAGATATCTTCGGTGGTGGTTTTGGTGGTTTTGGCGGAGGAGGAGGTGGTCCTCGTCGTGCAAAAGGAAGCAATTTGCGTATTAAAGTAAAATTGACTCTTGAAGAAATAGCCAATGGTGTTGAGAAAAAAGTAAAAGTAAAGCGTAAAGTTCAGGCTCCGGGTGTTACTTACAAAACTTGTTCTACCTGTAACGGTCAAGGTCAGGTGATGCGAGTTACCAATACTATTTTGGGTAGAATGCAATCAGCTTCAACTTGTCCTACTTGTGGTGGTTCTGGTCAGATTTTGGACAAAAAGCCAAGTAATGCCGATTCTCAGGGAATGGTTGTGGAAGACGAGACTGTTTCTATAAAAATTCCTGCTGGTGTTGTAGACGGAATGCAATTGAAAGTTTCCGGAAAAGGTAATGATGCTCCAGGAAACAGCGTTCCGGGTGATTTGATTGTAGTTATTGAGGAGGTTGAACACGAATTCCTGAAACGTGAAGGTGAAAATCTGCATTACGATTTGTACATCAGTTTTGCCGAAGCTGTTCTTGGAATTTCAAAAGATATTGATGCCGTAAACGGAAAAGTGAGAATCAAACTGGAAGAAGGTATTCAATCCGGTAAGATTCTTAGATTAAAAGGAAAAGGTATTCCAAGTATCAATGGTTACGGAAGCGGAGATTTATTGGTACACGTAAATGTTTGGACACCAAAAACTTTGAACAAAGAACAAAAACAGTTTTTTGAAAAAGCATTGACGGATGACAACTTTACTCCAAATCCTGAAAAATCTGAAAAATCATTTTTTGAAAAAGTTAAAGATATGTTTTCTTAATTCTTTTGAAGAAAAAAATACAAACCCATCCTTTATTCACTTAGGATGGGTTTTTTGTTACCTAAATAGAAGTTTTTCGGTTTGAAATTTTTTACTTTTGACACCAATTAAAAAACAAGCATGAGTACTATTCTCGAAGTAAATAAAGTAGTAAAGCAATACGGTGATTATGTAGCACTTAACGAGGTATCATTGACTGTTCCCCGAGGTAGTATATACGGTCTTTTAGGTCCAAATGGAGCAGGAAAAACATCATTGATCCGAATTATCAACCAAATTACGATGCCCGATAGTGGCAAAATTATTCTTGATGGCGAAATACTTCAGCCCAAACACATACAACACATCGGTTATCTTCCAGAAGAAAGAGGTTTGTACAGCAGTATGAAAGTTGGTGAGCAGTGTTTGTATCTGGCTCAAATGAAGGGATTGTCCAAAGCCGAAGCCAAAAAACAGCTTGAATATTGGTTTGACCGTTTGGGAATACAAGGTTGGTGGAATAAGAAAATTCAGGAACTCTCCAAAGGAATGGCTCAGAAAATTCAGTTTGTGGTTTGCGTTTTGCATAAACCTAAATTGTTGATTTTTGATGAACCTTTCTCTGGATTTGATCCGGTAAATGCTAATGTCATCAAAGATGAAATTTTGGCATTGAAAGAATCTGGAACCACCATTATTTTTTCTACACACCGAATGGAAAGCGTTGAAGAATTGTGTGATCATATTGCGCTTATCCACAAATCAAATAAACTGATTGAAGGAAAACTTATTGATGTAAAAAGAAAATACAAAACCAATACTTTTGAAGTTGGTGTCCTGTCGGATAATGTGGAAGGTCTGATGTATGATGTAACCCAGAAATTTAAAGTAGGCGAGGCGAGTTTTAAATCTTTGAATGACGAAATAAAACTCGAGATTCAACTCGGGAATGCCACACCAAACGAATTACTGCATGTCTTATCACAGCGCGGTCAGGTGATGCATTTTGTCGAAAAAATTCCAAGTGTGAATGATATTTTTATTCAAACTGTAACAGAAAATAAAAATCAATAAGAAAATTCCAAATTCCAAAGTATTGGGTTTTGGAATTTTGAAATTTGTAATTTACGAAGCATGAGTATTATTTCATTAATTATAAAAAGAGAATTTGTTGCCAAAGTTCGCAATAGGTCATTTATTGTCATGACTTTTTTGAGTCCGTTGCTGTTTGTTGCAGTTGCCGGGTTTGTTGCGTATTTGAGTTCCATGAAACCCGAAACAAAACTCATTGGCATTCATGACGAATCAGGTTTGTTTGTCAATGAATTCATGGCACAAAACCATAAAAACAGTGAGTATAAATACCTGGATTACTCCAAAATTAATCTTCAGGTGTTGAAAGACAGTATTACAAGAGAAAATTATGAGGCCTTGCTTTATGTGCCAAAAACGGCTGTAAATAAAGACTTGGAGACAAAAATCATGTTGGTTTCGAATGAAAGTCCAAGCATTGTTTTTATAGAAAAAACCCAAAGAATTATTGCTGATAAATTGACAAAGACTAATTTGGAAAATGCCCATTTGGATACTTTGACAATAAAAAAAGCCCAAGCCAACGTGGTTCTGAATTTGATTAAGGCTTCGGGAGAGGAAAGTATTAAGGGACTCAATGAAATTAAAATTGCAATAGGAGCTGCTTTTGGTTATTTGATTATGATGTTTATAATCATTTATGGAAATATGGTGATGCGCAGTGTCATCGAAGAAAAAACCAATCGCATTGTGGAGATTATTATTTCTTCGGTAAAACCATTCCAGCTTATGATGGGAAAAATTATCGGGACTTCATTGGCCGGTTTGTTGCAATTTTTGATTTGGACCCTTATCGGTTTATCACTAATGTTTGCGGCTTCAGCATTTTTTGGTGTCAATATTGGGGCAACTTCGAGTGTTTCTCCAGAGGTGGTTCATATGGCCGAACAGGAATTTACAGGAACAGCCCAAATGTATATCAGGGAAATATGGAATCTGCCTATCGCCAGTATTTTAATCAGTTTTATAGTTTATTTCATAGGAGGATATTTTTTATACAGTTCTTTTTATGCCGCAATTGGGGCTGCAGTTGATAATCAAACAGACTCGCAGCAATTTCTTTTGCCAATTATAATGCCATTGATGCTTAGTGTTTACATCGGTTTTTTTACGGTTATCAATAATCCGCACGGGACGGTTGCAGTGGTGTTCTCGATGATACCGCTTACATCCCCGATAGTGATGCTTATGCGTATTCCTTTTGGTGTGCCATGGTGGCAAATTGCAATTTCCGTATCTTTGTTGTTTGCAACATTTTTTGGAGTGGTTTGGTTTGCCGGAAAAATTTACAGAGTTGGAATTTTGATGTATGGAAAAAAACCGAGTTGGAAAGAATTGTATAAATGGCTTAAATATTAGAGAGAAGTTGCTAAGTTATTGAGTAGCTAAGATTCTAAGTTTTTTAAAGCATTGAATTTAAAAATAACAAAAAGAAAGTTATTGAAATTCTAAGTTGGTAAGTTTTAGAAAACTTAGTAACTTAGAATCTTAGAGACTTAGAAACTTAAAAAAACAATGAGCAAAATTTTAATTATCGAAGACGAAGAAGCCATCAGAAGGGTATTAGCCAAAATTCTTTGTGAAGAAAATGAATCTTATGAAGTTGATGTAGCCGAAGATGGAGTTGCAGGTCTGGGAAAAATAAAAGAAAACGACTATGACTTGGTCTTGTGCGACATAAAGATGCCAAAAATGGACGGTGTCGAATTGCTGGAGGCCGTAAAAAAAATAGATACCGAGATTCCTATTGTTATGATATCAGGTCATGGCGATATGGAAACTGCAATAAATACCATGCGTCTTGGTGCATTTGATTATATTTCGAAACCACCGGATTTGAACCGATTATTGAATACGGTTCGAAATGCTTTAGACCGAAAAAAATTGGCGGTTGAGAATAAAATTCTTAAGAAAAAAGTTAGTAAAAAATATGAAATTATAGGAGATAGCGAAACAATCAATCTCGTGAAAGTCATGATTGATAAAGTCGCTCAAACCGATGCGAGAGTTTTGATAACCGGTCCCAATGGAACGGGGAAAGAATTGGTTGCGCATCAATTGCACGACAAAAGCGATCGTTCTAGCGCTCCTATGGTAGAGGTCAACTGTGCAGCCATTCCTAGTGAATTAATCGAAAGTGAATTGTTTGGACACGTAAAAGGTGCTTTTACTTCGGCGGTGAAAGATCGTGCGGGAAAATTTGAGGTAGCCAATAAAGGGACTATTTTCCTTGATGAAATTGGTGATATGAGTTTGTCTGCACAAGCCAAAGTTTTGAGGGCTTTGCAGGAAGGAATCATAACGAGAGTAGGAGCAGACAACGATATAAAAGTTGATGTACGGGTGATTGCGGCTACCAATAAAGATTTAAAAAGCGAAATAGAAGCGGGTCGTTTTAGAGAAGATTTATACCATCGTTTGGCTGTGATTCTGATAAAAGTTCCGTCATTAAATGACAGAAGAGATGATATCCCTTCGTTGATTGAACATTTTGCTTCTAAAATTGCGGGCGAACAAGGAAATGCTGTCAAACATTTTTCTGCAGATGCGATTAATTTATTGAAGAAATACGATTGGACTGGAAACATCAGGGAATTGCGCAACGTGGTGGAACGATTGATAATCCTTGGTGGAAACGAAATTTCAGAAAGTGATGTCAAAGCTTTTGCAAGTAAATAAATTACATTAATTTAATGATTGAAAGATTTAATGATTGAAAGATTCTTTGTTTGGTTTTTTCAATTTTTCAATTTTTTAATCTTTAAATTTTTCAATATATAAGAAATGAAACTAAAGAAAATAAATCAAGTATTGCAGGAAGCCTTAATCGATTGTGGGTTGACGGAAGCCAATGAAATGCAAAAAGAAACTTTTTCAACCATAAAAAGTGGTGCTGATGCGATTATCGTTTCTTCCAAAAGTTCTGGAAAATCAACCGCTATTGTGATTAATGTTATTCAGCAATTGGTTTGTGAAGGAGAGGAATCCCCTCGAGCCTTAATAATTGTGGAAGACAAAGCCAAAGTTCAGGAGTTGGAAAGTCTTTTTGAAAAATTTGGAAAATTTACCAATTTGAGGGTTTACGGTGTTCATGAAAAAGGCGATATGGATTATGATAAAAATTATATTTCGGCAGGTATCGATGTTCTTATTGGGACTCCAATTAAGTTGAGTGATATGTTTAGTACAGCTGGATATAATGTAAACCGATTGAGAATGTTTATTCTCGATGACGCTGACGAGATTCTGAAAATGCGCCATGAAACAAAAATCATGCGAATTTCAAACAGTATTGCCAAAACTCAGCGTCTTGTTTTTACTGATCGTTTGACTGAACGAATTGAAATTCTAGCCGACAAAATGTTGGTTGAGCCTTATGTTTTTGATTTTGAAGAGGAATACGACGAAGAGGAATATGACCAAGATGAAGAAGATTTTGATGAAGAAGAATCAGTTACACCAGATGTAGATGATTTTGAAGAAGAGGAAGAAATTGATGGTGAAGAAGAGGAATAATTAATAAATCAGAAGACGGGAAGCTGGATTTGTAGTAGCAATAATTTCATGCTTTTTTTGTTTAATGATTTGAGATGCAAATAATTTAAAATAAAAAATAGTATGGGATTAATGAAAGTTTTTTCGGGAAGTGAAATTTTGGCATTGGCTTTGCAAGAGAAAATAGAAGCTGCAGGTGTGGAGACTTTGGTGAAAAATAACATTCAATCGGCAAGGATGTCAGGTTTTCCAAATTCGGACTCAGCTGTTGAAGTGTTTATTGAAGAAAAGGATTTTGCAAAAGCTAATCCTGTCATCGAAGAATTCAGGTTGAGTATCTAATTAAATTAAAAGAATTTAATTTTTGAAGACCTTGAGGCTTAATGTATCAAGGTTTTTTTATGTAAAAAAGTACAATGAAAGAAGTAGAATATAAAATGATTGTTTTGGATATGGATGATACGTTGTTGACAGACGATCACACTATATCTGATGAGAATAAAGAAATGATTTTTAAGGCTCAGGAAAAAGGAGTTTATGTTGTTTTGGCTTCCGGAAGACCTACTTTGGCAATGACAAAATATGCCAAAGAACTGAAATTGGATTTTTATAATTCCTATATGCTCTCCTATAATGGCGCTGTAATTACCGATTTGAAAGAAGATAAAATTCTGTTTGAGCAAACTTTGACCAAAGAGCAAATTCACGAATTGTATGATTATAGTCAAAAAACAAATACACATATCATTACTTATGTAAATGATGAAATTGTTAGTGAAACCGACTCAGAATTTATTGAAATCGAAAAACACATTACAGGTTTGGCACACAATAAAGTAGATAATTTCAAGGATGCTGTGCAATCGAATGCGGTGAAATGTATTTTGCTTGAAGAGCCATCTTATTTAAAAAATGTTGAAGACGATTTGAAACAGGCTATGCCACATTTGAGTGTGTCTATGTCTAAGCCGTTTTTTCTTGAAGTGGCACAACAGGGAATTGACAAAGCGCATAGTTTGAAAAAATTGGCTAAGAAATTGGATATTCATCAGAGTGAAATCATTGCCGTTGGAAATGCAGGAAACGATTTAACCATGGTAGAATACGCTGGATTGGGTGTTTGGGTGGATAATGTGACACCTGAATTGAGAGATAAAGCAGATGTTATTGTGGCTTCGAATAATGATGATGGTGTTGCTGAAGTAATCAGACGGTTTATTTTGAATTAAATTCCAATCAGGTTTGGCTATTTACGTGCTAAATAACGACCGACTGCGTTAAACAGAAAAACAGTATATTTGCATACACAAAAAATTAAGTAAAGACGAAATGTGAAAAATAATTTCTTTTAGGTAAAACTAGGACAGCAACCGTTTTGTGGTTGTTGTGTTGTTTCATTTTAATAAAAGAAATTATGCTTATTCTTCAAAATATTTCATATACACACCCAAACAAAAATTTGCTGTTTTGTGATATCAATCTTACGGTAAATAAACACGAAAAGACAGCGTTAATAGGCAATAACGGAATTGGGAAATCCACACTTCTCAAAATTATTGCAAATGATCTTCAATATTCAGGCGGACTACAAAGTGCAGATGTTCAGCCTTATTATATTCCGCAAATTTTCGGTCAATACAATCATTTGACTATTGCTCAGGCGTTGAAAATTGATAAAAAACTCAATGCGCTGAAAGAAATTTTGAACGGAAATGTAACCGAAAAAAATTACTCGTTGCTTGACGATGATTGGACTATTGAAGACCGCTGCAATGACGCCTTGCAGCATTGGCAATTGGCCGATTTTTGCTTGTCGCAAAAGATGGAAACATTAAGTGGCGGACAGAAAACAAAAGTTTTTCTTGCGGGTATTTCGATTCATCAACCCGAATTGGTTTTGTTAGACGAGCCAAGTAATCATTTGGATATTTCTGGCAGACAACTTTTGTATGACTTTATCCAATCGACAAAAAGCACATTGATGGTTGTTAGCCACGACAAAAAATTACTCAATCTTTTGGACACCGTTTTTGAATTAAGCAAAAATGGAATTAAAGTTTATGGTGGTAATTATGATTTTTACAAAGTACAAAAGCAAGTTGAAAACAATGCTTTGAGTAAAGATATTCAAAGTAAGGAAAAATCATTGCGAAAAGCCAAAGAAAAAGAAAGAGAAACGATTGAAAGACTTCAAAAATTAGACAGTCGGGGAAAAGGCAAACAAGAAAAATCAGGTGTTGCCCGAATAATGATGAACACTTTGAGAAACAATGCCGAAAACAGCACTTCAAAAATAAAGAATGTTCACGCGGAAAAGATTGGAGGGATTTCTCAAGATTTACAGGAACTTCGTTCTTCTTTGCCTGAAATTGATAAAATTAAATTCGGTTTTGATAATTCAGCGTTGCACAAAGGGAAAATTTTGTTCGCGGCAACAAGCATCAATTTTGCTTACAGCGCACAACCGCTTTGGAAAAACAACATGGATTTTCAAATTTTAAGTGGTGAACGTATTGCTCTGAAAGGAACAAACGGTTCGGGAAAAACAACTTTGATAAAACTTATTTTAGGAAATATAGAACAGCAAACAGGAATAATTTATAGAGCAGAAAATAAATCAGTTTACATTGACCAAGATTATTCCTTGCTTGAAAATAAACTGAAAGTATACGAACAAGCTGAAGAGTTCAATATTTCTGCACTGCAGGAGCACGAAATCAAGATGAGGCTTAACCGTTTTTTGTTTTCCAAAGATGATTGGGACAAATCCTGTAGTGAGTTGAGTGGCGGAGAAAGAATGCGTTTGTTGCTTTGCTGTTTGACAATTAACAGCGAATCACCTGATATTATTATTCTGGACGAACCGACAAACAATTTAGATATTCAAAATGTTGAAATATTGACTACAGCCATAAACGAGTACCAAGGAACTTTGATTGTTGTATCTCATGATGAAACATTTTTGGGACAAATAAATATTGAACGTGCAATAGAACTCCCAAAATAAAAACCGTTTCGTAGTAAAACAAAACGGTTTATCGGGGGTAGGGGGGTAAGAGTGTAGGTTATTGAATATCAGTTATTTTTTGGCGACCGAAATAAAATAATTATTTCCGTCTCCCATTGTCAGTTTTACTCTTTCGTCACATACATCGATGACAAATTTTCCATTATCATAGCAAGTACAGGTGGTTTTCTTGTCTTTGGACATTTCGTTGTCACATTTACCCGTTTTATAACCAGTCAATTGAGGTGTGAAAAAAGAAACCAAATCGGTTGAAGCGGTTACAAGTGAAATGATGCTCGCCGAGTTGTCATTGGCAATTCTGTAAACGATTCTGTCTGTATAGTTTATGTTGTCTACTGTAACTTTTCGGATATAAGTATAGGCGGTTGAAGCTGCCTCAACTGATTTTTCTTCAAATTTGAAACCAAGACTTCTTACGTCAATATTGAATTTTTCCTGTGAATTATAGCTAGCCCAATTTGATAAAGTACTTATTGTTGGAAAAGGATTTTTAGTTGCTATCGTTGCAGGAGCTTGGGCATGAGCAAAAATAGTAATGAATAGTAGGGAGATTGTGAGACGGAATGATTTCATTTTTTTGTACTATTAAAATTTGACCTACTCTTTATGGTTTTCGGCAGTCCCATTAATTAATATTAAATAGATTTTTTTGTAAAATTTGATTTTTCGAAAGTCTATTAAAAAAATATAATGATGCAACGCCAATACCTTTATAAGTTCTTTATACAACTGATAAAATCATTTATTATTTCATTTTGGCAGAAAAAATTTTAGAAATAATCGATTTTCGAAATTTTGGAAGCATACAAGCGTTACCCTATTTTGGTAATGATGAAGGAAATGCCGTTTTAAAATCGTTTTTGGAGATGTGAAAATACTATTAAAATAGATAGAAACAAAACGGGAAAGAAAAAATAAAGCTTTTTTAATGTAGATTTCTATATCTGTTCCAATAGTAATATAACGTTGTAGTTATTTAACGATTGAAAATGATAGGAATATAAGCAATCAACGGTTTTATAGTGTTGATTTTTGTTTGTAAATTTGCGCACTTAAATTTTTTGACAACGATTTCATTAGTTTAAGGTAATTATGGAAAAAAGAAAAAAAGTAGCCTTTTATACCTTAGGCTGTAAACTGAACTTTTCAGAAACATCGACCATCGCACGTAATTTGGAAGATGAAGGTTTTGACCGCGTCGATTTTGAAGAAGTGGCCGATATGTATGTTATCAATACTTGTTCGGTTACAGAGAATGCCGATAAACAATTCAAACAAGTGGTTCGCAAGGCGATGAAGCTGAACGACAAAGCTTTTGTCGCTGCCGTGGGTTGCTACGCGCAATTGAAACCCGAAGAATTAGCCAATGTTGATGGAGTGGATTTGGTTCTTGGTGCCACCGAAAAATTCAAATTGGGGGATTATATCAATGATTTATCGAAGAATGATTTTGGAGAAGTGCATTCCTGTGAGATAGCCGAAGCCGATTTTTACGTTGGCAGTTATTCGATTGGGGACAGAACCCGTGCTTTTCTCAAAGTGCAGGACGGTTGCGATTATAAATGTACCTATTGTACAATTCCGCTTGCCAGAGGAATTTCGAGAAGTGATGCATTGGAAAATGTATTGAAGAATGCCTACGAAATTTCGAAACAAAATATAAAAGAAATTGTTTTGACCGGCGTAAACATTGGTGATTATGGCAAAGGAGAATTTGGGAACAAAAAACACGAACATACTTTTCTGGAATTAGTTCAGGCTCTTGACCAAGTAGAAGGAATCGAAAGGTTGCGTATTTCATCCATCGAACCTAATTTGTTGAAAAATGAAACCATCGAATTTGTGTCAAAAAGCAGAACTTTTGTGCCACATTTCCATATTCCGTTACAATCAGGAAGCAATGATATTTTGAAATTGATGAAACGCCGTTATTTGCGTGAAGTATATACGGAACGAGTGAATAAGATTCGCGAAGTAATGCCGGATGCCTGTATTGGTGTGGATGTGATTGTTGGTTTTCCTGGTGAAACCGATGAACATTTCCTAGAAACGTATCATTTCCTTAATGAATTGAATATTTCGTATCTGCATGTTTTCACGTATTCGGAGAGAGATAATACAGAAGCAGTCGAAATGGAAGGCGTTGTTCCTTCTAATGTCCGTGCCAAACGAAGCAAAATGCTAAGAGGTTTATCGGTGAAAAAACGCCGTGCTTTTTACGAAAGCCAGTTGGGAAGTACAAGAACTGTACTTTTTGAAGGAGAAAATAAAGAAGGCTATATTCACGGTTTTACCGAAAATTATGTAAAAGTAAAAACGCCTTGGAATCCGGAATTGGTAAATACGTTGCATGAAATCAATTTGACAAAAATCGATGAAGACGGCAGTGTGAGAATGGAGTTTGTCTCACAATTGGTTTAGTCCAATAAAAAATAAAATAATGAGAACTGCTTGGTTGTTTCAACTGAGCAGTTTTTTTATTGGTGACAATCCATACCATACATCTCGGACTAATTTTTAACCGCAAGGAGCGCAAAGGAAACGCTATGAATGCAAAGCTTAGCGAACTTTGCGTAATTCTTTGTGACCTTTGCGGTTAATTTTTTTGTCTGAAAGAAAAGCTCTTAATTCCGTGGCTCCAAAATATTACTTACTTTTTTAAACTCAATTTATAAATATTAGTTTCCAAAATTTCGGTATCGTTGTCTTCACAAAGAAGGAATTCAATTGTATCGGAGGAATTTTTGTAAACAGTCAGCCCTTCAAATTTGTGAGAATCACTGATTTTTTTGGTAAAAGTAATCTTCATGGTTTTGGCATCAATACAACCAATGAAACTTCCTAGAATTTCACCATCATTATAAGTAGAATCAGTGTCTTCGGCGGTAGCCAAAAAATAAATTTTATCATCAAGTGCAACAGCATCGGTGAAACTACTGCGAACTCCTTTTATTTTGGGTAATTTATAATTATTGGCAACGATGCTGAATTCGTTAATCAGGTTTTTGCCTTGAATGGTGAAGAGTACATTTTTACCCGATTTTCCGTTGCCTCTGTTTAATAAATACCATTCTTCACCAGTGTAAACAGCCCCTTCGATATTGAAATCTTCGGGTTTTATTTCGCCAAATTGTTGCATAACCGCATACAAATTGGTGAGTTCATCGTAGCTTATTTTTTTTTCGGCAGTGTTGATTTGAACCAATCTATTCCTTTTCTCTGTAGAACCCGAACCAAAAACATAGAGTGTATCGCCAAAATGTGTAATCGCCTCAAAATCGGGTTTGTCACTTTTTGCGATATTTTCGGTTGGGTTTTCTATCATTCCGTGGCGATGCAGGTCTTTGGAGTCGATATTGTATTCGTATAAAAAACCGCTATTGTCTCCTATGATAAATAAGTTATTGTCTTTGAAGATAAGCCCCGAAGCCGAACCGATTCCGATAATATGAAACAACAGTTCGAGTGTGAATTTTTCCATATAAGTTGTTTTGAAAATGTATGCCCTAGCCCGGATGGAAGTGGAAATCCTTTTGAAAAGAACTGCCATTTTTTCTTGTTCCGGCAAAGCGACCAACGGAAGCTCTTGCAAGGACTTAGAAAAAATAGCGGTTCTTGAAAAAGATTACAACGAACAGCCGGATTAAGCTCCTCAAAATTAGTCTTTTTTTGGAGGTCGTGAGAAATTGAGTCTTTATTTTGAAAAATAGAGTAAAAATCGGTTGGTTTTACAATTTGAAAGCATAAGCCACGCGAAGGGCAAATTGATCGGTATTATATTCAGTATAATTTTCATACCGTAAACTCACGTCAATGTATTTAGTCGCATATCCAATTCCTGGAACCCATAAATAGGTATTTTGGTTATAACCATTAGTGACAGCAATTCCGCCGCCAACTTCGCCTAATAGATAGAATTTATTTTTCCAAACAAAACCTTTAAACCCTGCTTTAATAGGAATAAAACCCAAATCTTTCATATCATTTCCTCTGAATAAATTAGTGAAACCAGTAGTTAAAGCAACTGAAGTTTTTTTGCTTAAATTATACTGAAGTCTTACGTCTCCTCCCAATGACCAGTTGTGAAAATCGTTGTTATAAGGCAGACCACCATTTAAGCCGAGTCCCAAACGGAAACCTTTTTCGTAAACTGTCGATTCTTTATTTGTTTCCTGAGCTTCTACATTCCCAACAAAAAATACTGAGATTGCTAATACGAGTAACATTTTCGTTTTTTTCATTCTAAAAATTTTAATTAATAATTTGAGGCGTATTGCTATTTAGTTTACAAATTGTAAGACTAATAACTTAAGGATATAAACCTGTAAATACTTGAATTATTATGTGATTAGTTGATTTTTAACCACAAGTCACACAAAAAAGGCACCAAGTTCATAGCTAATTTCTTTGCGTTTTTGATAGATATTAGGCACGCAAAGAAGCACAAGGATTACTAAACTTTGTGTTCATAATTCTCGCTTAGTGAACTTAGTAGCTAAGTTGGAAATATTAATTTTAACGAGTTTGAATGCAATTGAAAGGTTCTGATTATCTTTGCCGATTCAAATAGTACAAAATGACTTTTTCACAATACACCAAAGAATTCGCTTACAATATTAAACTTGCTTACCCTGTAATTCTGGGGATGCTCGGGCATACTTTGATAGGAATTGTGGATAATTATATGGTTGGGAATTTGGGTTCAACCGAGTTGGCGGCCGTTTCTTTGGGGAATAGTTTTATCTTTTTGGCATTGGCAATCGGGATTGGGTTTTCGACAGCAATAACGCCTTTGACCGCCGAAGCGGATGCCGAGAAAAACCAAAAGAAAATTAGGACTACCTTTCATCATGGATTGTTGCTGTGTACTGTTTTGGGCGTTTCGTTGTGTTTGGTGACGATGTTGTCCAAGCAATTGATGTACTTTATGGATCAGCCTGAAGCAGTAGTTGTGTTGGCGGCGCCATATATTGACTGGGTAGCTTTTTCACTGATTCCAGTTGTGATGTATCAAGGCTACAAACAGTTTGCAGACGGATTATCTTTGACTAAATATTCTATGTACGCTATTATTTTGGCAAATGTGGTGCATATATTTTTTAATTACGTATTGATTTATGGATTTTGGATTTTTCCAAAATTAGGAGTAATCGGTGCTGCTTTGGGAACTGTTATTTCCAGAATTATGATGGTGGTTTTCATGCATTATTTGATGAAACATAATGCTATTATGAAACCGTATTTTAAAAATTTTACTTTCAAAGAAATCAAAAAATCAATTGTAAAAAAAATAGTTGCGTTGGGAATTCCGTCGGCGATGCAAATGCTGTTTGAAGTGACATTGTTTACGGCGGCGATTTGGCTTTCTGGCACATTGGGAAAAAACAGCCAGGCGGCGAACCAAATTGCTTTGATAATGGCTTCGTCAACCTTCATGGTAGCGATGGGTTTGAGCGTTACGGCTATGATTCGGGTGAGTCATTCCAAAGGTTTGGCAGATTATAAAAACCTGATTGTTGTGGCACGTTCGATTTTTTTATTGGTTGTAATTGTTGAAACTTTTTTTGCTCTCGTTTTTGTTACGCTGCATAATTTTCTACCACATTTGTTTCTGAATATGGATGACCCAACCCAAGCGATTGACAACGCCGAAATTATTGGAATTACCTCAAAATTATTGTTGATTGCTGCCATTTTTCAGATTTCAGATGGAGTTCAGGTGGTGGTTTTAGGTGCCTTGAGAGGAATGCAGGACGTGAAAATTCCCATGTACATTACTTTTGTGGCGTATTGGATTGTAGGTTTCCCGATTTCTTTTTACTTAGGGAAATATACTGATTTGAAAGCGGTTGGGGTTTGGATTGGCCTTTTGGCAGGACTTACTGCTGCCGCGCTGTTTTTGTATATACGCTTTGCGAGGTTGACTAGGAAAATGGTTTTGGAGAAGGGAGAATAATGGATTTTTGTTTTAAATGAAAACTTTCAACAGATTCTTCACACTTTATACTTTGTTATTTAAAAAAGAGAATTTCAATAAAAAGTGTACTTTTACAGCCTTATATTAAAACAAACAAACGATGGAATTACCAAAATTTTTATTGGGAGACAATACAGATTTTCCGGATGATATTTTTATTATTCATTTGGATTATCCAAGATTTATCATCAACCTAAAGGATGATGAGGTTGAATTTATGGAAGAAGCCGAAGACCTTGATGAAGCCGAATTAAACGCCGAAATGGAAGGACTTATTGTTCAAGCTAATGAATTTTACGATAGAGAAATAGCTCGTTACGAGGAATAATACCAATTGTAGGAGATACATTATTAACCACAAAGTTCACAAAGATTTTCCAAAAAACTTTGTGAACTTTGTGGTTAAATTCTAATCACTTCTTCGTAACGATATAGTATATTCGAACCAATCGGTCGTTGTGTTTTTTGGCCTCTTTCGGTACGTGGTTCAAATCGATATATGAAACCTTTTCAAGATTGTAATTCTGAAATTCTTTTTTGGAGTTAATACTGTCAGTTTCCAAGACCAGTAAACCAAATTTATTCTCTGTAGGTAAGGTTAGTTTTTGAGTTTCTTCACTAAATAAAAGAGGAATACTGGAACCGTAATCCCAAATGATTTCGGGCGTAAATGAGTTTAATTCATAGGTTTTAACGCCAAGACTTTTTTCTTTTTCCCTAATGGCTTTCGCGCTAGCATAATCAGGATTCTTCAAAAGCAGGTTGGTAAAAGGTATTCCAAAAACCACCACCGCCACCTGAACAGCTATCACCGCATAAAACACTTTTGTGAAATTTTTGTTTTTGAGATTGGTAAACAAAACATACCCGATTGCAAATAAAGATAACGTCAATGCGATGAACCAAAATTTAAATCCGCTGATGTCTTTTTTTGCAATAAAGAAAATGGCAATCGGAATCGCAAAACAAATCAAGACGATAAGTCCAAAAGCAAAATAGATACTTGTTTTTTCTTTTTTCAGACTGATAGTTTTAAATTGATTTATCAGATATTCGATATAAAACCCTGTATTCAAAGCCATCGGAATCAAAACAGGTAATAAGTATCTTGATTTTTTTTCGGGTACTATCGAAAGCAAAACTACCGATGCCAATGTCCAGATTAAGGTAAATTGATAAGTTTTCAGATTACTAACTCTGGTTTTCAAATATGGATAAAGCAAGGCAATAAATGCGGGAACTGTCCAAATTCCGCTTTGGGTAAAAAAGCTCCAGTAATAGTAAAAGGGTTTGGTATTGTAGTTCCCCCAACGGCTACTTTCTATTTTGGTCACTTTTAAGTAGGTTTCCGGGTCGGTCCATTTTACATACAAAGGCCATGACAAACCGATGATTAAGCCTATCACAAGAACTAAAAAGAGATATAGTTTTTTGTCTTTTAGCTGAAATTTATAGGTGAATCCGTAAGCAATTAAGAAAGGTAAAAACAAAGCATAAACTGAAATGGGTCCTTTGCTTAAAAAAGAAAATCCAAAAAATAATCCCGCCATGACTGTATTGAAAAACGGTTTTTTTGCATCATTCAATAAATCCCATAAAAACAATATACAGATCACCATAAAGCTGTGGGTGTACATATCCCACTGATTGTCTCTTCCAGCAAAATAGATATAGAAAGAGGTAATCAAAATCAAACCGTTGTGAAAGCTTTGTTTTTTGGATAAACCCAATTTTTCAGAAAGTCTATAAACACCAAATACGAGCAGTAATGTGATTAATGCAACCGGAACACGCATTCCGTACATACTTTCAAAACCAAAAACAATTCCTGAAATGGCGGTTATCCATGTTGGCAATGGTGGTTTTTCGTAGCGAGGCAAATCATTTAGGGTGGTTAGAATCCAATGGTTATTGGTTACCATTTCTCTGGCCGTAATGAAGTTTCGGGATTCCATAATGTTGGTTTCGATAACATCCAAATGCGGGAAAAGCATCAAGCAGGCTACTATAAAAAGCCAAAAAGTATAATTATGAATTAATTTTGACATCTTTTTTTATGATTACTATATTTCTCGAATAAATGATTAATCCTATGGCGTGCCCCGCTAATAATACAGGGTCTCTACGGATTATGGCGTAAACAAAAATAATTAAAGAACCCGTCAAACTAATTATCCAAAAGCCCAATGGTAAAACGGAATCTTTTTTCTTTTCGGAATAAATCCATTGGTAAACAAAGCGCAATGTGAATAATACCTGCCCGATGATTCCTGTCCAAAGTAACCATTTTGGAATAGCCTCGTTTCGTAACAAATTGTCTAAATCATAGATGTTATTGTTGTAGCCGTACAAAACGATAAAAGCCGGAAATAACAGGATGAACCATCGGAGGGCGACATGAAGTTTTTTCCAATCATTTTGCAACTGAATGTTACGAATGTAAATGTAATAAGTAATAGTTTGCCCCAGCATAATAGAGAAATCATGGCGAAAATAACCATAAACAAATAGTAAAAAAGAAGCAAACAAACTGATTTCCCAAAATAAAATAGGGGTCAATACTTTTTTATTTTTTTCAGAAATAATCCATTGCAAAATCATTCTGCTCGAAAACAGTATCTGAGCAATGAATCCTATGGAATAAATGACGATGTTGTTCATTATCCTTGTTTTGCTACGCTATAATTGATGTACTTTTTCTTCATCCACAAATACGCAAAACAATCCTGTAATGGACCCAATAATCGGTTCCAAAGATTGAATTTGGATACTCCTGCTACTCTCGGGAAATGTCTTACTGGTGTTTGTTTTATTTTGCCATTTTGCAACAAAATCATGGCTGGTAAAAAACGGTGCAATCCGTTGAACATTGGTATTTTTTTTGCCATATCCGTACGGATTATTTTCAGGGGACAACCTGTGTCGTCCATACCATCATCCGTAAAAGCTCTTCGGATACCGTTGGCAATGGTCGAAGACATGTTTTTAGTAAAAGAATCTTTTCTGTTGGAACGAACTCCTGTAACTAAGTCATATTCTCCGGAAAATTCCATTAGAATATTAAAATCTTCTGGTGCAGTTTGCAAATCGGCATCAATATAACCCACCCACGGCGTATCGGCATAATCAAAACCGGCTTTGATGGCGGCGCTTAATCCAGTATTTTTTTCGAAAGAAATAAAAGTAAATTCGTCAGTGTCTTTGCAGATTTTTTCGATTAAAGTTTGACTGTTATCCTTGGATCCATCGTTGACAAACAGGATTTTAGTCTTTTTTTTAGAAACAGACAAAAACTGTTTCATTTCTTGGTGTACGCGGTCAAGATTGTCCTCTTCGTTATAGACAGGGATAATGATTGTTAATTCAAAGTTCATATTAGGGAAAGTTTCGACAAAAGTATTTTATTTTTAGTAAAAATGATTGATTTTATCACATTTGGTTTAATTTTTCGAAACTCTGCTTTGGTAAAGGAAAGTTTCAAACCAAAGCGTTAAACTCAGGTTAAGTGTTTATTTGCAAAAATTGTCCTGATACCATTTTACTTGTGCTTTTAGACCCTCGTACAGACTAGTTTTTGGGTCGTATCCCAATAATTTTCTTGCTTTGTCAATAACGGCTTTCGTTCTTAATTGGTCACCAGTTCTTGCTTCAACAATTTGCAATTCAATTTTTTTGTTCAAAATCTGCTCGACAATTTCGATTCCCTGTTGGGTTGTGTTTTCCTCTTCGGTGCCTAAGTTGATGATTTCATTATTAACAAGATCTTCTTTTCCAATCACGCTCACAACTCCATCAACGATATCTTGAACGTATGTAAAACTTCTTAAATGGCTTTCGCTTCCTTTGTACAAAGGGAAAGGAATATTGTTGAATGCATTAGCAATCAGTTTTGTGTATAATTTCTCTGGTCTTTCGCGCGGTCCGTAAACAGAATACAAACGTAAAGAACAGGCTTTCAAATGCCCTAATCTGCTGCTTGCCAATACCAATTGTTCGGCGGCCAATTTGGTAACACCATAAAAAGAAGCCGGTTTTGGGGTTTCGGATTCATCAAATGTGGCATGAATTCCATAAATTGATGAGGTGGCAATATTTACAAAGAGGGCTAGATTTTTATTTTTTAAGGCAAAATCAAGCAGGTTTTTGGTTCCGATCACATTGTTTCCCAGATAATCCTCAAAACTGGAAGTAACTGAAATGCCTGGTTGGGCCGCAAAATGGAAAATATATTCAAAATCAATTGGTAATGTTTGAAGCTGTTCTGCAAAACGTAAATCGATTTTTTCGATTCCGATTCCTTTTTCTGTCAAAGCATTTGCATTGAGCTGTTTCAAAGACACATCATAATAATCTGAAAAGTTATCCAAACCTACTACTTCATGTCCCATTGATTGCAGGTGTTCAGCTGTATGCGATGCAATATATCCAGCGGCCCCCGTAATTAATATTTTCATATTTTCTGCTTTAATTATTTTATTGGCTTAAAGCCAGTTTTTTAAAAGATTCAACTTTGAGGAGTCATAAAATAATGACCAAAAATATTGTTTTAATAAAAGAAAAAAAACAAACATTTTGTTATTATTGTGAATTTTCTAAAAGACAAAAATAAGAAAAATAGACTAATTCTATTTATTGTTAAAGCAATTTTAAAAAAGTAGGAACATGGCAATTAAATAATCTTTATAATTTTGGCTAATTTTATTTGTTTTGTATTAGTCAAGATTTAGTCATAATTTTTAAAATAATTATCCAATACTATTTGCGCTGCCGCAAAAGGAGAAATGGTGTTGTTTTGAACCTCTTTTTTTGTAGATTCCAATAATTCAGTAATTTTTGGCTGATTGTAGAAATGCGTTTTTAATTGTTGGTCAATGGTTTCTATCATCCAGAAAAGATTTTGTTCCTTTCTTTTTTCTTCGAAATAATGATTAGCATTAACCAATTCAAAATAATTCGAAATTGTCTGCCAAATTGTATCAATTCCTTCTTTGGTCAATGCACTGCAGGTTGCGGTAGTCGGAATCCATCCTGATTTTTTTTTAGGAAAAAGATGCAAAGCCCTGTTGAATTCAACTTTGGCCAAATTTGCTTTTTTAACGTTATCTCCATCGGCTTTGTTGATCATGACAGCATCGACCATTTCCATGATACCGCGTTTGATGCCTTGAAGTTCGTCGCCTGCACCAGCAATTTTTAGTAGTAAAAAGAAATCAACCATACTGTGAACGGCAGTTTCGCTTTGTCCCACACCAACGGTTTCTATTAGAATAACATCAAATCCACAAGCTTCGCAAAGAGTTATAGATTCTCGGGTTTTTCGCGCAACTCCACCCAAGTTTTCCCCAGATGCCGATGGTCGAATGAATGCATTTTTGTGTTTTACCAATTCCTCCATTCGGGTTTTATCTCCCAGAATGCTTCCGTGCGAAATCGTACTGCTAGGATCAACAGCAAGCACGGCAACTTTTTTGCCTAAATCTGTTAGATGTTTACCAAAAACTTCTATAAAAGTACTTTTTCCAACGCCTGGAACTCCTGTAATTCCAATACGAATTGATTTATTAGCATGTGGCAAACATGCATTGATGATTTGATTTGCTTTCTCCTGATGTAGTGGGTTTGTGCTTTCAATTAAAGTAATGGCACGGCTGAGTGCAGTTGTATTTCCTTTCAAAATCCCATCAATCAATTCTTTTGTTGGAGGCTGTTTCTTTCTGGATTTTTTAATTTGGTCAATAGCATGAGAATTGGTTATTTCTGGTAGCGAAATACCTTCTTTTTCATTCAAAGCGCTTGATTTTGATTTTCGGATGGACAAAATGATAGTTTTTTTTGATACGTAAAAGTAATCAAAACAAAAACAGTTTCAAAAGACGAACTCCTGAAACTGTTCAGGTGTTAAACATTGTTTAACAGCGTTGGCTTTCAATTTAAACTATTGGTTCTGTGTTAAGAATTTTTTTAGTGGTATTTTTGCAGTCAATTTGGCGCTATGTATAACATTATTATAATCTTCGTTTGTTTGTTGCTTGGACTTCTTTTGCAAAAAGTAAAGCGATTTCCAACAAATGCTTACAAACTGTTTAATCACATAGTTATTTATTTTTGCCTTCCTTCATTAGCCCTGTTTTTTATACCGAAGATTCAGTTAGACAGTCATTTATTATATCCGATAGCGGTAAGTTGGATTGGTTTTACTACATCCATTTTGTTTTTTTCTTTTTTAGGTTGGAAATTAAAATGGTCTCGAAAACTGACAGGGTGCATGATTATGACTGCAGGTTTTAGCAATACTTCTTTTTTAGGTTTTCCTATAATTCAGGCTTTGTATGGTGAAGAAGGATTAAAAATGGCTATTTTGGTAGATCAGCCTGGAACATTTGTTGTACTTTCTACTTTAGGAGTTTTTATCGCTACATATTATTCTACAGGTAGTGCAAATGGATTGCAGATTATAAAAAAAATACTTTTTTTTCCGCCTTTTATTGCTTTTCTACTGGCTTGTTTTATGAATGTATTTCATTATGATTTTCATGAATTCATTCAGTTCTCCTTACAAAAAGTGGGAAGTATAATGACTCCATTGGCAATGCTTTCGGTGGGTTTACAATTGCAATTTGATAAGAAAAGCAAGCATTTTAAATTTTTGCGTTTGGGACTTTTATATAAATTAATACTCACTCCAGCTTTGATTTATTTATTGTATGTTGTGATTTTGAATCAACATTCAACAATGATTAAAGTTTCTGTGATGGAAGCTGCTATGGCTCCAATGATTTCATCAAGTATTATTGCTTCTTCTTATGGATTAAAACCCAGATTGTGTAGTATGATGATAGGTTTTGGAATACCATTGTCATTTATAACATTAATCTTTTGGGGGCTTTTGATGCGTTTTATTTAAATGGATTTTTTTTTTAACATATAGTTCATATAAGTTTTTGTTTAGATTTTTTTTTTTTTTTTGACACTATTTATAAGGTTATAAAAGAATAAAATAG
Organism: Flavobacterium gilvum; assembly: GCF_001761465.1. Taxonomy (NCBI): domain Bacteria; kingdom Pseudomonadati; phylum Bacteroidota; class Flavobacteriia; order Flavobacteriales; family Flavobacteriaceae; genus Flavobacterium; species Flavobacterium gilvum. Next base: position 2,029,740 of record NZ_CP017479.1, read on the forward strand.
GTGTTTTGTGCTTTTATGGGTTTTCTTTTGCTGAAGAGATTTTATGAAGAGAGTATTTTAAATAATCTTTTTTGACTTATATGTTAAAATTAAAGTAATCTTTCGTTTTCCTATTTGTCTAAATTAATTGTTATAATTAATTTATTTTTAGAATATTATATTAAAAGAGAAGTTTTTTTGATTAATTTTATTGTTCTAAACTTAATTAAATAGATAGAATTATGGGAACATTACGATTAGGAGACACTGCTCCGGATTTTAAAGCAGAAACATCAATGGGTACTATACAATTTCATGAATGGCTTGGCGATTCTTGGGGAGTGTTGTTTTCTCATCCGGCAGATTTTACTCCAGTTTGTACCACTGAATTAGGTACTGTGGCCAATTATTATCCTGAATTTGAAAAAAGAAATACAAAAGTCATTGCTTTAAGTGTTGATGGATTGCAGTCACATTTGGAATGGATAAAAGACATCAATGAGACTCAAAATACAACGGTAAATTTCCCGATTATTGCTGACGAAAACAGGGAAGTGGCTATGCTTTACGATATGATTCATCCTAATGCAAGCGAAAAATTTACTGTTCGTTCGGTATTTGTTATTGGAAGCGATAAGAAAATTAAATTAACATTGACTTACCCAGCTTCGACAGGAAGAAATTTTGAAGAATTGCTTAGGGTTATTGATAGCCTGCAATTGACGGCAAATTATAGTGTGGCAACTCCTGCTAACTGGAAACATGGTGGAGATGTAGTTATTGTTCCTGCCATTCCAGATAGTGATATTCCCAGTAAATTCCCAAAAGGACATACTCCGATAAAACCTTATTTGAGAATGACCCCGCAACCAAATTTATAAAAAGTTGATTTTTTTGCACATTCATAAGAAAACAAATATTTTTTTGTAAAATGTGTTTTTATTACAAGAGACAAACCCCGGAATTACTCAAAAAGAGTCAAAGATGGGGTTTTCTTTTAAAATTAGTTTTGGTACTAAAATCGACAGTATTTAATTTCATTTTTGTTTTCTTATTTTTTATTCTATCGAATGTAATATTCGATTTCTTTCTAAGAAATGATTACTTATACCTGTTTTTCTTCTCACAATAACTACCTTATTAAACCGAGATAATACTCTAAAATTTTATCTTAGTGTCTTTTGATTATTAATCATTGTAATCGTTACTAGTAAATTTACTTCATATTCCCCATTTTGAAATTTACTGCATCTGTAATCATTTGAGTTTTCAAATTTTGTAGATCAAATGTTGTCATTGATGCTTTTTCAAAGACTAGTATTATTTCCATTCTTAAAAATTAGAAGAAATTTTTTTTCTGTTTTAATAGTCCAAACCTTTTTTATTGAATAAATACACTTCACGACAAATTTTTTTGAAAGGCTCTGGAGAAGTGAATTTTCTTCAATTTTACCGTGTTATCACGTAGAACTAGTGCTACTTATCTTAAGTGTATTATACTACATATGGTTGTTTTTTAGTGATTTAAATTTGCATGATTTTAAAACGTATATATGAATACAAAAAACACCACTTCTTTAATGTTAGTAGTATTAATAACTTTATTCTCTTCAATTTTAATGGAGACCAATTTGTTAATACAAAGAAATTATATCTGAAATATTTTTAAAATCAATTTTACTCAATGTTTAAAAATGGATTTGAGTTAATTGTTTTTTAATAAAAATCAAATTATCAAAATAAATGATTCTAATGAAAAAACTAAAATTTTCAAAAGCATGATTTTGATAGGTTTGTTTTCAGGTCTAGCAACGTAAGGGTAAGTAAAAATTAGAAATAATTCTACAAAGGTAAATTCAAATGTCTATCTGGAAGTCGAGGCAGCTAACGGAAGTATGTTTTCTGTTAGTAAAGGCAAAGGTAAAGTAACTATCAAAAACGGTTCGGAGAGTGATGGTTAAGTTTTAACTTCAGATTCTAATGGTGTGGCTACCGGGATGCTGGAGTTGTTTACCACTATTAAGCGCGTAGGTTCAGATATATCGTCCAATAATGTCATCATTAATGGAGATTCTATAACTATAGACGATTCGGCTGCGTCTTATGGTGCTGTAACAATAGTTGGAGCAAACGTAGGTTATCAGGTTATGCACAGTACATCATGAGGGATGTGGTATACTATTTCAAAATTGCAGATTTAATTTGATTGTTATTGGTTGGTTATCAGTGATTTAATTGAATTGTAAAATGAGTATTAATGAGACTAAGATAGGATCTTTTAGAACCAAAAAAATTAGAAAAATGAATTTAAATTTTAAAACAGTTTTAGTAATTGCGGTTTTTAGTTTTGCAAAAAGCTTTGCCCAAGTTGGAATACAAGGTAATAATCCGGATAAATCGGCGGTTCTGGATCTTAATGCAAACAACAAGGGGCTATTGATACCACGTATTTCTTTAGCATCCACCAGCGATATAACGGGAATAGCTGGAGGCAATCCGGCTCAGTCGTTATTAGTGTATAATACAAATGGCAGTATTACTGGTACAAATGCGGCTGGTACAGGATATTATTATTGGGATGTTAACATCTGGAAAAAGATGATTGTCAAAGATGATATAGCCATATCTAATGACTGGGCATTGCTTGGTAATGCAGGCACAAGTCCTACAACTAATTTTGTGGGAACAACAGACGTTCAGGATCTCGTTTTTAAGACAGGTAACAAGGGTGCCGCAAGAATTACTTCTACGGGAAATTATACCATAGGGTATGGAGCGGGTACTGCCGGTACGGCCAATGTTGCAACAGTCGCATCCTCCACAAGCGGTTCTACAACTACACAACAAAATGCTGTCCTTACGGTAGAAGGAGGAGACGTTTCCATTAATGGTCTTACTGTTGGTAAAGGAGGAGGGCAATTTCCATCTAATACAGTATTAGGATATCAAACCTTGTACAACAATAAAACAGGCGGTTTGTCTAATGTGGCCGTTGGGGAACAGAGCATGTATTCAAATACGACAGGCGTATCGAATGTGGCGGTTGGTCGTCAATCGTTATTTGCCAATGCGATAGGTAGTGGTAATAGTGGGTCAGGATTAAGAGCTTTATACAGTAATACTACAGGAAGTTACAATGTAGCAAATGGATTTAATTCTTTGTATCAAAATACTATAGGTAGTAACAACACGGCTATTGGTAATTCCTCTTTGTATTCATTTACTGTAGGGGATAATAACGTTGCATTAGGAAACAAAGCAGGTTATTTCCAAAATTCAGGTAGTTACAATATCGTAATTGGATCTGTTCCTGACAGTGATGGTTTGAATCTTACTAACAAATCGGGCTCAAACCAGTTAAATATTGGTAATACCATTTTCGGCACGGGCATAAATTCTAACACCGTAGGTGCGGGAAATATAGGTATTGGTACTGCCGCTCCGGGAACAAAACTTGAAGTAAACAACGGCACTACTGCCGGTGCTATTAAAATTGTTGATGGTACACAAGGTGTTGGAAAGGTTTTAACCTCTGATGCTGACGGGGTGGGGACATGGATTTCTGGGTACCAACGGCCTGCGACACCTCAAGCGCTTTCAGCTGGTACAGGTACATTTACGCTTAATATGTCAACAGGGGGGCAGAAATATTCAATTCCCGGTTTGAAAACAATTACAGTTACTCAAGCCGGTCTCTATAATGTTTCATGGGACTGTAATTCTTTTGGAACGATTACCGGGAGGTATTTGGTAATGCTGGACTGTCCGGCTAACTCATTTTCTGAATATATGGGAGATTTTATTGATGATGCTTATTCAAATCGAAGACGATCGTCTAGAATGACACTCTATTTACTTCCAGGAACTTATACATTTACCCTCTATGCAGATACAACAGGATCTCTTTCTGTTACCGGTTACGCATTTAATGTAGCCATAAGAAGCCTGTAAATTTTGCAAAACACGTTTTATGTAGCAGGTCCTTTGACTGAAATTAAGTGTGATGACTGGTTTATAATAGGAAAAGAATTCTATTAAATCTTTAAAAGAAAAACAGGCAATGACTCAAAAATTAACTTCAAAAATGAATTGTTACTGCTGTAGGTTTTGTTGAGCTTTGCCTATGGTTGGAGTCAGTCGGGAAGCTTCGGGAACGCTTACATTTTCAACGGCGTGCAGACTGCTGTGCATGGGACAATTTAAGTTTCCTTAGTGGCGGCAACGGCTTTTTGCCAGGAATAATGGGTATTGGCCGTACCTCACCCAAAGGGCATTTTGCCTTCATAGATGGAACTACTTGGAGCGATGCTTCAAATACAGCCATGTTGATGGCTACGTGAGAACTTACCAGACAGTGAAGTTCATATTTCCGATAGGGGTAACTGCAATTATAATTCGGCGGCCTTTTCTTCGGCTTCGCTTGCCTCACCTTCGGAGGAGCTCCGAATCGTCAACTAATTGTTGATTTCTATAAACATTTCGCCACTCTGTGGCTCTCTTTTTTGATGAAATTAGTATTATCAAGCTCTGTTAGGAGCGTCATGTTTGTAGAAAATAGGATTATCAGGTTTTATAATTATAGGACTTCCCATTTTAAAATAGGTTTTTATTTAAAGCAGCAAACCTCGAAATTGCTTAAAATAGCAAAAACGAGGTTTCTATTGTTTAGAATTAGTTTCTGAAAGATAGTAAGTCTTAAATTGATTGTTTTTATTTGGGAGATTAATTTCGGTCTCTTTTAATTCAACAAAGATCTCCTTACGACGACATTCACTTGTTTAATATGTTTCTCTTTTTTTGTTAAACTAAATTATGAATTTTTGCGTACTGCAGTAACATTACAGTTTTAGCGTCTTTTATTTCACCAGATGCAATCATGGAATAAGCTTGTTCAAAAGGGAGTTCTATTACTTCGATATGCTCCTGCTCGGCATCAAGTCCGCCTCCTTTGCTTACTTTCATTGATTCATTGTATTCGCCCACAAATAAATACAGAATTTCTGTTACGGCTCCGGGTGACATAAAAGTTTCGAAGATTTTTTTGACTGTTGGAATGCGGTAACCTGTTTCTTCTTCGGTTTCCCGAATGATGCATTGTTCTGGATTGTCCTGATCCAAAAGTCCTGCGCAAACTTCAATCATCATTCCTGTTTTATTTCCGTTGAGATATGATGGCAAACGAAATTGACGCGTCAAAATAACTGTTTTTTGACTAGGGTTATAAAGTAAAATTGCAGCACCGTTTCCTCGGTCATACACTTCCCGAATATGGGTTTCCGGCTTGCTGTCTTCTTGTAAATAATCGTATGTCACTTTGTTTAGGATATACCAATTGTCTGAAAGTAATTCGGTTTTTTGAATAGATATCTTAGGGTCTCTCATTTGATTTTTATTTTACCGCAAATTCGCAAATTAATTTCACTTCGACCTGTTTAATTTACTAATTTGAGCTTGATATTTATAAGTATGATTTTAAATAAAAAGTGCTTTGTTGAAAAAAAAACGCCCTGAAATTCAGAGCGTTTAAGGTATTTATTTTAATATTGTTTGTTTTCTGTCTGGTCCAACAGAAACAATTTTTATTGGAACTTCTAGTTCTTTTTCTATAAATTCAATGTATTCTTTCAACTCGATTGGCAATTCTTCATAAGTAGTCATTCCTGTTAAATCCTGATGCCATCCTTTGAATTCTTTGAATACCGGAGTTACATTTTCTGGCTCGATGTTGTATGGGAAGTGAGAAATGTTTTTTCCTTTGTAGTTGTACTCGGTACAAACTTTTAAAGTTTCAAAACCTGAAAGAACATCTCCTTTCATCATCATTAATTGTGTTACACCATTGATTTGAACAGCATATTTCAAAGCTACTAGATCCAACCATCCGCAACGTCTTTGTCTTCCCGTTACAGAACCGAATTCGTTTCCTATTCTAGCCATTGTGGCACCGTCTTCGTCAAAAAGTTCGGTTGGGAAAGGTCCGCTTCCTACTCGAGTTACATAAGCTTTAAAAATTCCGTACACTTCTTTGATTCTGTTTGGAGCAATTCCTAAACCGGTACAAGCACCTGCAGCAGTTGTATTTGATGAAGTTACAAATGGATAAGTTCCAAAATCAACGTCCAATAATGAACCTTGAGCGCCTTCGCAAAGAATTGATTTTCCTGCTTTTTGGGCTTGCGCCAAATATTCTTCACTATCAATAAAGTCTAATGTTTTTAATACTTCGATTGATTCGAAGAATTCTTTTTCCAATTCGGCCAGATTGTACTGAATGTTAACATCGTAGAATTTAATCATTTCTTCGTGTTTGTCGGCCAAAGCTCTGTAACGATCTTTGAAATCTTCCAATTCTATGTCACCTACACGCAATCCGTTTCTTCCGGTTTTGTCCATGTAAGTTGGCCCGATTCCTTTAAGTGTAGAACCAATTTTTGCTTTCCCTTTTGAAGCTTCAGAAGCTGCGTCGAGTAAGCGGTGTGTAGGCAATATTAAATGTGCTTTTCTGGAAATAATTAATTTGGATTTGATATCCATATTAAATTTAGCCAGACCTTCGATTTCTTTTTGAAAAACTACTGGGTCAATTACTACTCCGTTTCCGATGATGTTTATGGCTGTTTTATGAAAAATTCCAGATGGAATGGTTCTGAGAACGTGTTTTATTCCGTCAAATTCTAAAGTGTGTCCTGCATTTGGACCTCCTTGAAAACGAGCGATTATGTCATAATTTGATGTAAGAACGTCAACAATTTTCCCTTTTCCTTCATCTCCCCATTGTAATCCTAATAATAAATCTACAGTCATTCTAAGTTTTATTTGCAGTTAATTTTCTATTGTATTTTCTGTGTTTGTCTTTTTCTTGTTTCCGTATAAGTACAGGGAATGATTGGTGATTTCGATATCAAAAATTTCTTCGATTGTTTTTTTGATAGTTTGAATTCGAGGGTCACAAAATTCAATTACTTCTCCGGTGTCTGTCATGATGATATGATCATGTTGCTTGTCGAAATAGGACTTTTCGTAATGAGCTTGGTTTTGTCCAAACTGATGTTTGCGAACCAAGGCGCAGTCCAACAATAATTCGATAGTATTGTAAAGAGTGGCTCTACTGACACGGTAGTTTTTGTTTTTCATTTTGAGATAGAGGTTTTCTATGTCAAAATGCTCTTCGCTGTCGTATATTTCTTGAAGGATAGCATACCTTTCAGGAGTTTTTCGGTGCCCTTTGTTTTCAAGATACATTGTAAAAACATTTTTTACAATCTCTTGGTTTTTATTGTTATCTGTGGAAATGAGTGTCATATCTTGCAAAGATAAATTTTTATTTTAAAAGTATAAAAATTTAGGGTTTAATTATAATTCTACTGTTTCATTTTTAAGGTTTAATGAGGGGGTGAAGGTTGTCTTTTTATGAAAAAGAAAACATCCTGTGTTGTGGGTGAGGGATAGAAGCAAGCTACCGAAGTAGCGCGGATAGCCCGACCCTGTTGAGCAAAGGGGCTGAATAAGCGTTGCAATAGGCAAGCCACTTTGTTCAACAGGGGCACCCCCAAATTTATTTTTTGGTTGCGATTATCACAATTTTTATATGGAAAGTTGTTTTTTAGTTTTTATATACGCGTGTCACTTTGTCGATTCCGTCTATTTTTTTGATGTTGTCCATCATTTTTTTCAAAATGGTAATGTTGGGTACAATTACGGAGACTTGTCCTTTGAAAATTCCGGCTTCACCGTTGAGCGAAATGCTTTGGATGTTTACGTTCATGTTGTTCGAAATGACTTTTGTCAATTCGTTTGTAAGTCCAAGTGAGTCCATCCCCATGATGTTAATCGTTGCTTTGAAATCCTGTTGTGTGGAGTCGATCCATTTGGCCTGAATGATGCGATAGGCATAATTGGACTGTAGTGAAATGGCGTTTGGACAGTCTTTTTTGTGTATTTTGATGCCTTCGTTTATGGTCACAAAACCAAATACGTCGTCTCCCGGAATCGGATTGCAGCAACTCGATAACTTGTAATCGAGTTTGTCCTGGGTTTTTCCAAAAACGAGCATGTCATAGTTACTGCTGATGATTTGTTTGTGTATGTCTTCGTCGGCAGTGCTGTGGGAACGCTTGATTTTGTTTTTGAAGAAATTGATTAATGTGTTGCTTTTTTGCGCTGCAAAATCTTTTAATTGCTGGTTATCTATTGACCCGACACCGACTCTGTAAAATAAATCCAAACTTGTTTTGAGTCTGAAAAAATTGACTAACTCGTTGGTCGTTTGTTCGTTTAGAGTTACTTTAAGATGTTTTAGTTTTCGGGTAAGAAGTTCTTTTCCGTCTTCGGCAAGTTTCTTGATATCCTCGTTAAGGACATTTCGGATTTTGTTTTTTGCTCTTGAAGTAGTTACATAATCCAACCAGTTGATAGTTGGTTTTTGGTTTGGCGAGGTGATGATTTCGACCTGATCCCCGCTTTTCAATTCGTAATTTAACGGAACTAATTTTCCGTTGACTCTAGTTCCTCTGGTTTTTATTCCTATTTCGGAGTGGATGCTGAAAGCAAAGTCAAGTGATGTGGCTCCTTTGGGTAAACATTTTATGTCTCCTTTTGGGGTGAAAATGTAAATTTCTTTGGAGTACAGGTTCATTTTGAAATCTTCGACAAAATCGACCGCACTTGTTTCTGAATTTTCAAGGGCTTCTTTCAAAAGATTCAACCATACGTCGAGTCCGTTTTCTTCAGTGGCTCCATTTTTGTATTTGTAATGTGCCGCATATCCTTTTTCGGCAATTTCGTCCATACGTTCGCTGCGGACCTGTACTTCTACCCAACGGCCTTTTGGTCCCATTACGGTAATATGCAGCGCTTCATAACCTGTTGATTTTGGCGAGGAAATCCAGTCGCGTAAACGGCTTGGACTGGGTCTGTAATGATCGGTTACGATGGAATAAATTTTCCAAGCCAGGAATTTTTCGTCGTGAGGATTGGATTTGTAAACAATGCGCAAGGCGAATTTGTCGTACACTTCATCAAAGCCTACGTTTTGTGCCAACATTTTTCGGTTAATCGAATAAATTGATTTCGGTCTTCCTTTGATGATGAAATCAATGTTTTCTTCATCCAATGCTTTTTGAAGCACTTCGGAAATGTCTTTGATGTATAAGTCCTGTTCTTCTTTGGTTTCTCTTATTTTGCTGACAATGGAGTTGTATCTTTCAGGTTCAGTGTATTTTAGTCCTAAATCCTCCAGTTTGTTTTTTATTTTATAAAGTCCCAATCGGTGTGCCAAAGGAGCATAAATATATAAAGTCTCGGATGCGATTTTTATCTGTTTGTGATTTTCCATCGATTCCATAGTCAACATATTGTGTAATCTGTCGGCTATTTTTATGAGGATTACCCTAACATCATCATTGAGGGTTAAGAGCATTTTTCGGAAATTCTCGGCCTGCATCGAAACATTTAAGTCTTTTTGCACCAAGGAAATTTTGGTTAATCCCTCGACCAGTTGGGCTATTTTGGGACCAAACATTTTTTCGATGTCTTTGACTGTGATTGGTGTATCTTCGACAACATCATGCAGCAAGGCCGCTGCGATGGAAGTTGATCCTAAACCAATATCGGAAGCCACAATTTTGGCCACGGCAATTGGATGAAATATATAGGCTTCTCCTGATTTTCTTCGTTGGTCTTTATGTGCATCAACTGCTACATCAAATGCTTTTCGTATCAGTTTTTTATCCTCGGCGGTCAAAGTCTGGTAACTGATGCGTAGTAACTCTTTATATTCTTGAGCAATAGCTTTGTTTTCTTTTTCTATATCAATTTCTATCATAACGGCATGGTTCAATTCCTAAATATAAGAATTTTAAAAGATATGTGCAAGGGGGAAAAGGATTTTAGAATTTAGATTTAAGATTTAAGAATTTAGAATTGAGAGCATAGAACATGGAGAATATACTTTTAAGAGATTAGATTAATTCTAAAATCAAAAAATCTATAATCAGCAATCAAAAATCAGCAATCAAAACCCTCTCTGTCTTTTGGCTTCAAATATTAATATAGCTGCGGCTACAGAAACATTCATACTGTCGATTTCTCCCTGCATTGGGATGATGATGTTTTGGGTTGAGGCATCGCGCCATTCTTGTGTCAGGCCCGTAGCTTCTGTCCCAACAACCAAGGCAGTTGGCGAAGTGTAATCCTGAGTATGATAGGAAGTCGAATTTTGTAAAGTAGCGCAATAAAAATTGATGTTTTGTTCTTTCAAAAAAGCAATAATTTCCGAAGTCGTTCCTGTTGCGATCTGATTGGTAAACAAACAACCCACGCTGGAACGAACTACATTCGGATTGTACAAATCGCTTTTCGGGTTGGCAATAATTACGGCATCAAGATTTGCCGCATCGGCAGTGCGCAATATTGCTCCTATATTCCCTGGTTTTTCTAGAGCTTCGGCAATGAGAATTAATGGATTTTCAGATAATTCTAAATCAGATAATCGCAGCGATTTGGTTTTGGCCACAGCCAAAATACCTTCGGTAGTGTCACGATACGCCAGTTTTTGATAAACGTCCTTGTTGATTTCTATCAATTCAGCCTTGTTTGATAATTTGCGTGTTTCAGTTTCTGAACAAACTTCGGGCAAAAACAAAAGGGTTTCTATTTCATAACCGCCTTTTAAGGCAAGCGAAATTTCACGTTTCCCTTCAATTAAGAACGTTCCTGATTGTTTGCGGGCTTTTGCTTTTTCCTGCAATAATACCAAGGATTTTATAAAAGGGTTTTGGACGGAAGTAATCTGTTTCAATTTAAAAAAATAAGTGGTTTGATTTGGCAAAAATACTAAGATTTTTTCAGAGCCTGTTTGAAATTTGAGTATTATACCATATTGAAAGATAAAATAGTTTTTACCAATTATTCCGTTTCCAATTAATAATCGAATTCAGATTGCGGAAATTCTCCCTACATTTAGTATTAGACACGAATTACACTCATATGTACTATTTTTTTCTTTGGTTGAAAAATAAACCTGCGATAATCTGCGTTGTCTGCGTGAAAAAAAATAAAAACCTAATTTTAGGTTAATCTGAAATTATCGGGTATCGTCTAAAAGAAATAGAACCATTTGATTTAATTTTACAAAAAAATAATAAATTCTTGTTTTAAATGTTCGAATTTTTAGAAGTAATAGGTGTTGCAGCTTTTGCCATGTCGGGTTCTTTGACGGGTATGCACAAAAAAATGGATCTTTTTGGTGTTTTTGTTATTGCTTTGGCGACTTCTTTTGGTGGTGGAACTTTACGTGATGTATTGATGGGCGAAAAGGTTTTCTGGCTAAAAACTGAAAATTTGGTCTATATTTATGTTGCCGTTGTGGGCTATCTATTAGCTGTTTTTTTTCATAAAAAATTAGAATATTTTCGGATTTCCCTATTTTTATTCGATACAATCGGACTAGGGATTTATACTTTGGTTGGGCTCGAAAAGGGTTTGAATTTCGGGTTAAATCCAGTTGTATGTGTTGCATTGGGAACAATTACAGCTTGTTTTGGAGGAGTGACACGGGATATTTTATGTGCCGAGGTGCCAAATTTATTTAAACAGGAAATCTATGCGACTATTTGCGTGGCAGGTGGAATTGTTTTTTTTGGATTGAAAAAAATCAATTTGGATAACGAAGTGTTGTATTTGATAACGTCAATTTTTATTATCACAGTGCGATTATTGGCTGTTAAATACAAATGGCAAATCAAGCCACTCAAAATTGAGAATTTCTAAATTTCTTTCTGAAAAAAGGAATTTGGTTTTGGTTGTTGATTGACGTTTTCGATTTTACCTTTTTCTGTTTTTTTTTACTAAGGATTTCATCATCGTATTTTAGAATATTACGCTAATTGCGTACTTTTCGAATTCCTAACGTACAAATGTGAAAAACTACACCGTAAAACGATATCGCGAAGAAGATTATGAGCATTGGAATGCCTTTGTAGGCAAAGCCAAAAACGCTACTTTCCTGTTTCATCGTGATTTTATGGATTATCATAAAGACCGTTTTGAGGATTATTCTTTGCTGGTTTACAAAGGCGAAAAATTAGTCGCAATTTTACCTGCCAACAAGGTGGGAGAATGTGTTTGTTCGCATCAAGGCTTGACTTATGGAGGTTTGGTTTATGGTGAAAAATTAAAATTGACTGCTGTGATTTTAGTATTCAAAGCCATTTTGATTTATTTGAATGACAATACTATTTCAAAAATTCAGATAAAGATGCTTCCATCGATTTATCACGATAAACCTGCTGAAGAGTTGAATTATGCACTGTTTTTGGCGGAAGCCAAATTAATCGGAAGGGATACACTTGCGGTGATTGATTTATCAAAACCGATTTTGATTTCAAAAGGCAGACAGGAAGGTATAAAAAAAGGAATTCAAAATGGATTAGAAGTAAAGGAAACAAATGATTTTGAAGGATTTTGGAATTCCATCCTGATTCCGAATTTAGCCAAAAAACATAACGCAAAACCAGTTCATACTTTGCAGGAAATAACCAATTTAAAAAAGAGTTTCCCCGAAAATATCCGTCAGTTTAATGTATATGATAAAGGACAAATTGTAGCAGGTGCAACTTTGTTTGAAAGTAATAATGTGATTCATTCGCAGTATATCTCGGCGGGAAAAAACAAAAATAAAACGGGAAGTCTGGATTTTTTATACCACCATTTAATAACAGAAATTTTTAGTCACAAACGGTTTTTTGATTTTGGGACTTCCAATGAAAATCAGGGAAAAATTTTGAATAAAGGATTGTCGTTTTGGAAAGAAAGTTTTGGGGCAAGCACCGTTATTCAGGATTATTATGAAGTAACAACGAGCAATTTTTACAAATTGGTAAATGTTTTTAAATGAATTGATTTAAAATCAAAACAATGATAAAATTCCTGGATTTAAAGAAAATAAATGAACCTTATGAAACCGCTTTTCAGCAGAAACTGAAAACGGTTTTGGATTCGGGTTGGTATATTTTGGGAAAGGAAGTTCAAGAGTTTGAAACTCGTTTTGCTAACTATTGTGGAGCCAAATATTGTATTGGAGTTGGTAATGGATTGGATGCGTTGACTTTGATTTTTAGTGGTTATGTTGAGTTGGGAAAATTACAAAAAGGAGACGAAGTTATTGTTCCGGCGAACACCTATATCGCAAGTATCCTTGCCATTCTTCAGGCTGGTTTGGCTCCTGTTTTGGTAGAACCAAAGTTGGAAACTTATACGATTGATCCCAATTTAATTTCTGAAAAAATCACTCCAAAAACCAAAGCGATTCTTGCAGTCAATTTGTACGGTCAATTGGCAGAAATGGACGCCATTCATGAAATAGCAAAGCAAAATAATTTGATAGTTGTAGAAGATGCTGCTCAATCAACAGGAGCAATCAAAAATCAAAAATCAGCAATCAAAAATCTGAAATCGAGCGTAGCGTACAGTTTTTATCCAACAAAAAATCTTGGTGCACTCGGTGATGGCGGAGCAGTTGTGACTGATGATGAATTGCTTTTTAAAGTTATTCGGTCGCTTCGGAATTACGGTTCTGAAATCAAATATCAGAATGATTTTGTGGGGGTAAATTCTCGATTGGATGAATTGCAGGCCGCTTTTTTGAATCTGAAATTACCCAATTTGGATGCTGATAATCAAAAGCGAAAAGCCATCGCCAAACGGTATTTATCCGAAATAAAAAACGATAAAATTATCTTGCCGTTTTGGGATTTAAGCCATAATCATGTTTTTCATCTTTTTGTAATTCGAACTGAAAACAGAGACGATTTGCAGAACTATTTATTGGAAAATCAAATCCAAACGGTGATTCATTACCCAATTCCGCCACACAAACAAAAAGCATTGAAATCTTGGAATAATCTTTCTTTTCCGTTAACTGAAAAAATTCACAACGAAGTGTTGAGTTTGCCCATTAGCCCTGTAATGACGGATAATGAAGTAACCTATGTGATTTCGATTTTAAATAAATATTAAAATTGTGACCGAAAGCAAATCGTCATATTTACAAATTCTAAAAGCGACTTCCATTTTTGGTGGGATGCAATTTTTAAATATTTTGATTTCCATTGTCAGAACAAAATTGGTTGCATTGTTTATCGGTCCCGCGGGAATGGGGATTATTGCATTGCTTAATTCGGCCTTGAATACAGTTGGCGGAATCACAGGTTTGGGCATCGAAACCAGCGCAGTAAAACACATTTCAGAACAACACAATGAGGAGGATTTACAATCGGTTTCCCGAATTGTTACTGTCGTCAGAAAAATGACGTTTTGGGTTGGGATTTTTGGTGCTTTGATGGTTACTGCATTTTCAGGCGTTTTGAGTCAACTTACTTTTGGGAATTCCAATTATACATATTTGTTTGTTTACTTGTCGGGGACACTTTTTTTTCGGCAATTGACGGTTGGTCAAATGGTCGTTTTTCAGGGATTAAGAAAGCTCAAAACTTTGGCGAAAGCCAACTTTTACGGAAATCTAATCGGTTTGTTGCTTTCTGTTCCGTTATATTATTTTTATCGGATAGATGCGGTTGTGCCTACTATTGTGGTAACTTCTTTGTCGTCATTATTAGTATCGTTTTATTTTTCGAAACAAATTAAAATTCAGAAAATCACTATTCCGAATTCTCAAGTATTAGTAGAAGGAAAAGGCATTGTCAAACTGGGATTGATGATGTCATTAAGTGGACTGATGACGTTGTTGGCATCCTACATCATTCAGATTTATGTCGGAAAAACGGGCGGTTTGAATCAAGTTGGACTTTACAACTCGGGTTTTACTTTACTGAATTCCTATGTTGGAATTGTTTTTACGGTAATGAGCACCGATTATTTTCCGAAATTATCTTCCATTTGCAACGATAAACAAAAAATCAGGGTGAGTGTGATAGAGCAGTCTTATATGTCAGTTTTTATTATGACGCCAATAGTAATTCTGTTCCTGATATTTGCCCCGATTATTGTTCAAATTTTGTTCACTTCGAAATTTCTATCGATTATTCCTATGGTGTGTTTTGGGATTTTAGGGATGTTGTTTCGAGCAGTTTCTTGGTCAATGGGATTTATTTTGATAGCCAAAGGAGATTCGGAGATGTTCATTAAAACGGCTTTTTGTTTTAATTTTCTATCTGTTATTTTAAATATATTAGGCTATTATTTTTATGGTTTGGACGGACTTGGTTTTAGTTTTTTGATTTACTATTTGGTACATTTAGTGGCTATGAAAATAATCACAGGAAAACGATATGATTTCTATTTTGAGGATAATTTTTTTCGAACATATATAATTTGCATAGCGATGTGTGTTGCCGTTTTTTGTATGCGATACATTCAAAACCCGATTTTAAAATACAGTCTGATGACCCTGATGATTATTCTGTTTTTTGGTTTTGTTTTGTATCATTTGGATAAAAAAATAGGACTGAAATATTTATTTAATTCGATAAGTAAAAGAAGAAATGATTGATTTTGCTAAAAATAAATATAGAAAATTGAGAACGATTTATCACAAAATCAAGTTTTACTATTCGGTAAACTGGGCTAAAACGCTGTATTTTAATTTTAAAAAATTCCCTTTTTCAATAGCCAAAAAACTTCCTTTTTTTTTCTATGGAAAAGTAAAATTCACTTCAATAAAAGGAGAAATCATAATTCGAGGGAATATAAAAAGAGGGATGATTGGTTTTGGTCAGCCTTATGAAATGAACACTTTGCATAAAGGAATTGCTGAAATTTTTATCGAGGGAAAAATGATTTTTAATGGTTATATGCAGTTTGGGAAAGATTATTTTATTTACATAGGCAAGAATGCTTATTGTGAACTTGGAAATATGTCGTCTTTGGGCACAGACGGAAAATTGATTTGTATCGAAAAAATTGTTTTGGGAGAATATTGTCGAATTGGTCACGAATCACAAATTATGGATTCCAATTTCCACCCAATGATTGATACGCTTACTGGTGAAAAATTATCGATGACAGCTCCAATCAATTTGGGAAATTATAATTATGTTGGAAATAGGGTTTCCATAATGTCAAAAACAAAAACAGCCGATTATTGCACAATTGCATCCAATAGTATTTGCAATAAAGATTATTTCAAAATGGGTTCCAATATTCTAATTGGAGGAATCCCCGCAAAATTAATCAGAGAAAATATTTCAAGAGATTGGGAATGGGAAAAAGAAGCTTTGGATGCGTTTCTGATGATTTGAAAGCTTTAAGATTCCTAATGTTTTTTAATACGAAGATTTTCGTAGATGAAATTAACTCAAATCGGGTAATAAAACTCCAAATTTAATTTGTGCTAATTTGTGGTTATAAAAGGGTCCGAATTCTTTGTTTTATTTCAAGCAAAAAATACCGGAACATCAACTTGAAATCCGCGTTTTTATAAGCCAAAATCATTTCAAAATGAATCCTTTTTAAAATAGCTTTGTGTTCTGTTTTGGATTGATTTAGTGCAATTGCTTTCTTAATTATCAAATAGGTAGAATAATTTATTTTTCTCGCTTTTGGGTCTTTTTTGATATAAAAATGAGTTCCCAAAGAATTTGTGGTTATCCTTTTTTGTATCAAAATTTCATCTATAAAATCAACTTCGTACAGTCGGCATGTCCGAATCCAAAAGTCTAAATCTTCGTAACCAAGATTTTCGTCAAAACCGCCCAAATGGTCAAAAACAGTTTTCTTTATCATCGCCGAGACTGAACAAATGCTATTGCCCCCCGAAAGAACAGAAAGGTAAATGTCGCCGGTTGGTCTGTTTTCGATGGTTTTTTTATTCTCGTCTAATGGAAAAAAACACGAATCAAAGGCTCCTTCTTCCGTAATTAATTCGGCATTTCCATATACAATGCCTAATTTTTTATAACGACTCTCTTTGAATTTTTTTAGTTGCAGTGAAATACAATTGGGTAATAAAATATCATCGGCAGCCAAATCAATAATGAATTCTCCTTTGGCGAATTTTAATGCTTTGTTGAAGGATTTTGTGTTTCCCAAATTGGTTTCATTGGCAATAAACTGGACTTTGGGATTTTTTTTAAGCCAATCTGAAATGATTGTTTTTGAATTGTCGGTACTGCAATCATCAACAATAATCAGTTCTACAAAAGGATAATCCTGATTGATAACCGAAAGCAAACTCTCCGTAACAAACTTTTCATGATTGTAACATAGGCAAATAACGGTGACCAATGAATTATCTTGCATATTGTTTTTAAAGAGTTATATATTTGATACGAAAATAAGAATTCGAATATGATATTGTCTCACAAAAAGAAGAAAATTGCTTTGATTGGCTATCGCTTAAGCGGAGGCGGAAGCGATAAAGTGATGGCAAATCTGTCTCTTTTTTTGCAAAGTCAAGGCTATGAAATTGACATAATTATTGTGTTGGACGAAGTGAGTTATCCTTATGCTGGGAAATTGGTAAACTTAGGTTTGCTGAAAAATAAATTCAATGGTTTTTTTAATAAAATGGTAAGACTCGGCGCGTTATGCAATTATTTGCAAACGAATCGATTTGATTTTATTATCGATTTTCGTTTTCGTACCAAAATCATTCAGGAACTTATTTTGGCTCGATTGATTTATAATGTCAAAACCATTTTTACGGTTCATAGTTTTTTGATTGACCATTATATGCCCAATAATTCATGGCTGACGCGATTAATGTACAATCATTGCTTGGCAAATGTGGCTCTTGGCGACGAAATGAAATTGTACATTGAAAAAAGTCATCAGCTGAAGAATGTAGTCGCTATTCCAAATTCGATTAATATCGAAGAAATTCTTCAAAAACAAGATGAAAATATAGATTTTGATTTTGAATTTGTTCTCGCAGTCGGGCAATATGAAAACGATATTAAACAGTTTGATAAGCTGATTGAGACATATTCAAAATCAGTTTTGTCTCAAAAACAAATTCATTTGGTGATTGTGGGAAATGGTGATGAATCTAGGCTGAAAGAAATTATTTCGAAGAATAATGTTTCCAATTTTATTCATCTTTTAGGATACCAAAACAATCCGTTTAAGTTTATGAAAAGAGCTCGCTTTTTGGTTTTGTGCAGTAAAAATGAAGGATTTCCAAATGTGATTTTGGAATCGTTGGCCTGTAAAACTCCGGTTGTGTCTTTTGATTGTGATTTTGGACCAAGAGATATGATTACGAATTTTAAAAATGGTATTTTAGTAGAAAATCAAAATTGGGGAAAACTTATCGAAGCGATGAATCAGCTTGTTTTAGAGGAAGTTTTATATCAAAAACTAAAAGAAAATACATTCGAAAGTATAGCTCCTTTTCATCTTGAAAAAGTTGGTGCTTTATGGTTGAATTTATTGAATGAATAAAATTCAGTTTAAAAAAATGAAACACATAGGCAAATAGATTTAATTGTAAATTATTAAAGATTGAATAGAAATAGAACTATTTTTACTTCGTCAGTTCGCCCTTCGGTCTCGGGTCACATAGATTAGCTATGTGAGAGTAAAACGACTATTAAATCTTTTTTAAACACTATAAATTCTATGTTTCTATGTGTTTAAAAATAATTTTACCCAATGAGTAAGGAACAGTAAATATGACAACAATACAAGATATTTCATTGCTCAAAATTCCCGTTGTAGAAGACCTAAACGGTAATCTTGCTTTTGTAGAAAAAGAAGTTTTACCATTTGAATTTAAGCGTGTTTATTATCTTTTTGATGTGCCAAGTTCTGCGTTTCGAGGCGGACATTCCCATATTGAACAGCAAGAAGTTTTGGTTGCACTAAGTGGTAGTTTTGAAGTTGTGATGCATGACGGAAAGGACAAAAAGAGTTTTCTGTTAAACAAACCCAACTTTGGATTGTATCTTCCAAAAGGGATTTGGAGAGAATTGGAAAATTTTTCTTCGGGTGCTGTTTGTTTGGTTTTTGCTTCCGATGTTTTTGATGAATCCGATTATATTCGGGATTATGATGCTTTTTTGAAAACAAAAAAATGAAGCTACTTTACATTGTTCCCAAAATAAAATGCGCCGGAGGTGTTGCCCGCGTTTTGAGTATAAAAGCCAATTATTTTGTCGAAAATTTTGGTTACGAAGTTCATGTTTTGTCTCAAAATGAAGATAATTTAGAACCCTTTTATTCATTCAATTCCAAAATTATTTTTCATAATATGAATTTGGGAGGGAATATTTTTCGTTTCTTTTTTTTGTTTCAAAAAAGTGTAAATCAAAAAATTAAAGCGATTAATCCCGATGTGGTTTTGGTTGCCGATAATGGTTTGAAGGCGTTTTCATATCCTTTTATTTTAAAAACAAAAACGCCAATTGTTTTTGAATGTCACGGTTCCAAATATGTTGAAGAAAAAGCGTCGAAAGCTAGTTTTCTTTTGAAATTAAAATATTGGTTTAAAGATTTTGCTGCCGGGAAATTTACCAAAATGGTAGCTTTGTCCGAGGAAAGTTTAAAAGAATGGAACGTTAAAAATGCCTTTGTCATTAAGAATCCTTCCTGGATTGAAAACCATAACAAAGCCAATTTACAATACAAAAAAGCTATTGCAATAGCGCGGAATTCTTATGAAAAAGGTTTGGATCGATTGTTGGTTATTTGGAAACAAATCAATCAAAAATATCCCGATTGGATTTTGGATATTTATACGGATGATGTTGTTTCTTTAGAAAAAAAAGCCCTTGATTTTGGAATCAATTCGGGAATTAATTATCTCAATTTTGTAAAAAACATTGAAGAAAAATATTTGGAAGCGTCTTTTTTATTGATGACTTCAAGAACCGAAGGTTTGCCGATGGTATTTTTGGAAGCAATGACTTTGGGTTTGCCTTGTGTAGCTTACGATTGTCCGACTGGCCCACGCGCCATTATTAAAGACAATTATAACGGTTTTTTAATTCCTGACGGAAATGCTGAGATCTTTGTCGAAAAAATTACTTTTTTGATTGAAAATGAAGAGCAAAGATTGAAATTTGGTTCCAATGCAACAGAAACTTCAAAGCAATTTTCAGCCGAAAAAATAATGAAGGAGTGGAAGGTGTTTTTGGAAAATTTGCGTTAGATTTCATTTCGCAAAGAAACGCAAAGAATTCGCAGAGTACCGCGAAATTTTCAAAGCCATTTTCAAGGAGATACTTTTTCTTTGCGAATCTTCGTGTATCCTCTGAGTATCTTCGTGAAATTTATTCTTATTGCTTAATCTGCGTTAAAGTACAAAAGAAACCCAATTTATAGAGGTCAAATAAAAACAAGGAAGGCTTTTGAGAAAGTAAATTGGCTTCGATTTTGGTTTTGGTTTTTTGAAAAAGAAAAGCAGTCAATCCGGTTAATTTTAATTTTTTTAAAATAACAAAACAGGAAATTATCTTGCTAGACTCGGCTGTTATTTTATTAGAATTATATAATAAAACTAGATTTTCCAAAGCAGTTTGGGTTTTCTTTAAAAAAACAATTGAAGTCTCCAGATTCAAATGAAAAACAGGATTTTCAATATGAGAAACAATTATTTTATTTGCTTCTAATTTTGATAAAAAACACAAATCTTCGTAGCCGTATTTTGTGATGGTTTGATCAAATGGATGTTGCAGAAGGAGCTCTTTTTTCAATATTAAATTTGAAGTTAAGGCACTTTTGTTTGGGTTTTGTTTTCTTTTTTCTATCGAAAGTGATTCCCTGTTTCGGCCATAAATCCATCGCAATAATTGCTCTTTTTGTGGTTGTTTGGATTCATAAAGAAGTCCGCCAAAAACAGCTTTGTTTTCTTTTTTCTGAATCTCATTTAGATAATTAGAAATGAAATTTGAACTTTCCGGAAATGTGTCGCAGTCCAAAAGAAGAAGCCAGTCAAACTTAGCTTTAACAACTATTTGATTGATATTTTTGCTTTTGCCAAAATTAGTTTCATTGGTAGAAAAAAAACAATTTTCTAAGTTATTGATTTCGTTGTTTTGGTCTAAAAAAAGAACAGAAGCATCATCTTGGCATAAAATTTCGAATTCCAAATTACATTTCACACATTGTCGATGCAATTCGCTCACTAACGGAAAAGCATTGTAATCGTAAATCGGAATAAGAATGGAAAGCATTACACGGTTCTTTGCACCACTTCAAAAATGGTGGCATCCTCACATTTTAATGTTTTGTATGGATATTTCATTAGCAATGCATAATCATGAGTTGCCATGATAACTGTTTTGCCAAGATTGTTGATTTGTCTTAAAACTTCAAGAACTTCAACACTGGTTTGTGGGTCAAGGTTCCCGGTTGGTTCATCGGCAAGGATAAATTCAGGGTCGTTCAACAAGGCTCTTGCGATGGCAATTCGCTGTTGTTCACCACCCGAAAGTTGGTGAGGCATTTTGTTGGCAAAATCTTTCATGTTGACTTTGTCTAGCACATCATCAATTTTGGCATCCATTTCTGCTTTATCAGTCCAACCCGTCGCTTTCAGAACAAAAAGCATATTGTCTTTTACCGTACGGTCCGGCAATAATTTAAAATCCTGAAAAACAATCCCGATTTTTCTTCTCAAAAACGGAATATCATCTTCTTTTAAAGTAGCCAAGTCAAATTCCACAATTTTTCCTTCACCCTCTAATAAAGGTAAATCGGCGTACAATGTTTTTAATAAACTACTCTTTCCGGAACCCGTTTTCCCGATGATGTATAAAAATTCGCCATGATTGACTTCAAGATTAACATCGGATAAAATAGTTTTTCCTTCTTGGTATATGTTTACGTTTTTTAAAGACAGTACAGATTGTGACATGATAAAATGTGTTTATTGGGTAAAAGTAAAAAGATAAAATCCAAATACAAAAGTAAAAGGAGAAAAATAAAAAGCAAAAGTTAAATTCTAAAAAAAATGATTCTAATTTTATTTTTAATAGCTAACTACGATTGAACTTAAAAATTGTATAAGTTTTGGACTTGATTTTTTCTCGCAAAGGCGCAGAGTCGCAAAGAGAATGGTTCAGAGCTTTGCGACTTTGCGACTTTGCGAGAACTGAATTTTTTTAAAAATCTCTGAGAGAAAATTTTAGCATAAATAATAGTATAAAAAAGAGAGTTCAGGTAACTGTTCAAAAAATAGTTTATAATAAAAACAAAGGAGCTTCCGTTATAAATTCATATATAATATATTTGACCATAATAAATAATAACAACAATGCGTAAACTTCCCTGGCTCTTTTTATTCTTTTCTACTGTTCAAATAACATCACTTTATTCACAAAAATCGACGATTTACACATATTCGTTAAAAGAATTTGACAAAGCACTTTCTTTGTATGAGGATAAGCAATATGCTTCGGCTCAAATTATTTTTAAGAATGTAAAAGATGCTGCCACAACTGAAGGATTGCAGTCGGATTGCGCATATTATATTGCCAATTGTGCTATTCGAACCGATCAGGAAAATGCCGAGGAGCTGATAAATCGTTTTGTGGAGGAGTACCCTTCAAGTCGCAAGCAAAATCAGGCTTACATTGATGTTGCCTATTATTATTTTGACCACAAGGAATACAAAGAGGCTTTGCAATGGTTTAATAAAGTAGACGAAAGTGTTCTGAAAAACAGTGATCGTGATAAATATAATTTCGAAAAAGGATATTGTTATTTTGATTCCAAAAAAACAAAGGAGGCCAAAAACTATTTCAGTAAAGTAGCCAACTCCAATCAATACGGAACGCAAAGCAAATATTATATGGGATTCATGGCTTATGAATCTGATGATTATGCTGAGGCGAATAAACAGTTTGACCAGGTTGCTACTAATGAAAAATATTCCGAAAAATTGTCTTATTATAAATCGGATATGAGTTTTAAATCCGGCGATTTTCAAAAAGCCATCGATTTAGGAATCAAAGCAATGCCAAATTCTACTCCAGAGGAAAAATCGGAATTGAATAAAATCATTGGCGAAAGCTATTTTAATCTAAAACAATACGATAAAGCAATTCCTTATTTGGTAGGTTATAAAGGCAAAAAAGGAAAATGGAACAATACCGATTTTTATCAATTGGGATATGCTTATTATGTGCAAAAAGATTATGAAAACGCCATTTCACAATTCAATAAAATAATTGACGGAAATGATTTTGTGGCCCAAAATGCGTATTATCATTTGGGAGAAAGTTATTTGAAATCAGGGAAAAAGCAACAAGCTTTGAATGCTTTCAAAAATGCTTCGGAAATGAATTTTAACTTAAAATTGCAGGAGGATGCGAGTTTTAATTATGCAAAACTGAGTTATGAAATTGGGAATTCGTACCAAAGTGTTCCAGAAATTTTATTGGGTTTCATTAATAAATACCCTGCAAATCCGAATAATGGAACGATAGAAAAACTATTGATTGATTCTTATATTTCTTCCAAAAACTACAAAGAAGCTTTGGTTTTATTAGATAAAAATAAAACTCCGGAAAATAGGGCAGCGTATCAAAAAGTGGTTTTCTACAGAGGATTGGAATTGTATAATGAAGGAAATTATTCGGAATCATTATTGATGTTCGAAAAAGCAATAAAGGAACCAAAAGATGCTGTTGTTACAGCGCGTGCTTCTTTTTGGAAAGCAGAATCGGAGTTTAATTTAGAGGATTATAAAGAAGCTTTGTCGGATTATCAGCAATTTGCAAATTTGGCGAAAGCCAAAGAAACGCCCGAATTCAAAAACATCAATTACAATATTGCTTACGCTAATTTTAAGCTGAAGGAATATGATGCCGCGGGGAATTCTTTCCAAAGCCAAATTGACAATAATAAAACGGATAAAGTTCGATTGAATGATTCTTATTTGCGTCTTGCTGATTGTCGATTCGTAACCGCAAAATACCAACCGGCTTTGGATGCTTACATCAAAGTAATTGAATCCAAAAGCGTGGATGGTGATTATGCTTATTTTCAAAAAGCGCTTTGTTATGGATTTCTTTCAAAAAACAGTAAAAAAATCGAAGAGATGAATTCGTTTTTGTCATTGTATCCAAAATCAGATTTTCAGGATGATGCTTTGTTTGAATTAGGAAATACGTATGTTGCTGAAAACAAAACGGATTTAGCGATAAAAACCTATGATAAAATCGTGACAGGTTTCAAAAACAGTTCTTATACTTCGAGAGCAATTTTGCGCCAGGGATTGATTTATTATAATTCGGATAAGGATGATTTGGCTATAGCCAAATTCAAAAAAGTAGCTTCAGAATTTCCTAAAACGCCCGAAGCTTACGAAGCCGTTTCGACTGCAAGAATTATTTATGTTGATAATGGAAAAGTAGATGAATATGCGAGTTGGGTACGCACTTTGGATTTTGTGGCAGTAACCGATTTGGAGTTGGATAACGACACTTTTGAGGCCGCCGAAAAACAGTTGGGGCAAGGAAACAACAAGCAGGCAATCTCGGGTTACAGCGGTTATATTTCGAAATTTCCAAATGGGGTAAATGCTTTGAAAGCTAATTTTCAATTGGCACAATTGTATTATTCAGAAGGTTCAGAGAGCAAATCGGTTCCTAATTATGAGTATGTTGTAAGTCAGCCTCGTTGCGAATATACGGAACAGTCGTTGGTGAGATTGGCTCAGATATTTTTGAAAGAGACTAATTGCGACAAAGCAAATCCGATTTTGGTTCGCATTGAAAAAGAAGCCGATTTTCCTCAGAATAAAACATTTGCGCAAGCGAATTTGATGAAATGTTATTATGAAACAAAAGATTATGCAAATGCAGTGGTGTACGCTGACAGAGTTTTGAACAATCCAAAAACGGAGGAGAATGTAAAAAGCGATGCCCAAATCATTGTAGCCCGTTCCGCAATGCAATCTGGTGATGAGGCAAAAGCCAGAACCGCTTACGCAAAATTACTAAGTGTAAGCAAAGGGGAACTCGCCGCCGAAGCTTTGTATTATGATGCTTACTTTAAAAACAAAGACGGAAAATTTGAACTTTCGAATACTGCCATTCAAAAATTAGCCAAAAATTATTCGAGCTACCGTTATTTTGGAGCCAAAGGTTTGGTTTTGATGGCAAAAAATTATTACGGGTTGAAAGATAGTTATCAGGCGACTTATGTTTTGGATAATGTAATCGAGAATTTCAGCAATTATTCGGATGTTGTTGAAGAAGCCAAAACCGAATTGAATAGAATAAAAGCGGAGGAAGCCAAAACAAATTCATCAATCACTAAATAGAAAAGCAATATGAAATCACCATTAATAGCGGGTTTGTTGCAAACAAACATCAACAAAAAAAGGTGATACCATATATGACCTATAATAAATAATTTTTACATATATGAAATTACCTTTTTATATAGTGGATGTTTTTGCTGAGGAAAAATATGCCGGAAATCAATTGGCGGTTTTTTTGGATGCCAAAGAATTGGATTCGGAAATGATGCAGAAAATTGCACGAGAAATAAATTTTGCAGAAAGTACTTTTATCACAGTTCTTCAGCCCGAAAACAACAGTGCCGAAATCAGAATTTTTACCGCCGAACACGAAATGAAGTTTGCCGGTCATCCTGTGATTGGAACTTCTTGGGTTTTGATGAATAAAATATTCGAAAGTCAACGACGCACTTTGAAATTGACGGTTCCAATTGGAGAAATCCCAATTAAGCAATCGGGAGATTTAGTTTGGTTGCAGGCCGCACAGCCTCAATTTTTGGATATTTTCCCAAAGGAAGGTTTACTGCCTTTCAGTAATTTAAGTCTATCTGATTTTGATTCGGATTTTCCGGTTCAGGAAGTGACCACGGGAAGTGCGTTTGTGATTGTACCGCTTAAAAGCAAAAAAGCATTGGAGAACTTAAATCTCGAATTGCCGAAAATGAAAGAATGGCTTTTGTTTCATTGCAAAACAAATCATAGAGCACTTTATTTCTATTGTTTTGGCGAGGGAAAACTCTACAGCAGAATGTTGTATATCGAAAGCAACCAAATCATGGAAGATGCGGCGACTGGAAGTGCAAGTACCTGTTTGCAAGCTTTTCTTTTGAAATACCATTCGGCGGAAATTAAAACAGTCAATCATCAAGGTGATTTCATCAATAGACCCTCCCGAATTTATTTTGACGGAAAATTATCAGAAGATTATTTTGATATAAAAATTGGTGGTAAAACACAATTTATTGCCAAAGGCGAATGGGAAGTATAAAAGAGAAGGCAGAAGGCAGAAATCAGATTTTAGAAAATAGAATATAGAAAATAGAAAAAAGATGAAAATCAAAAGCATAAAAACATTCACAAGAAAGTATTTAACGTTCCTGGCTCCCTCCCTTTTGGGGAGGGTTGGGGTGGGGTTACTTTTATTCCTTACCCAATTTTCTTTTGCCCAAGACAAAAAAGACAAAAAGGATGATATTGGTACAGAAGTTGTCAATGTCGTAAAACCGTTCACCCCGACAATTTCTGATGCGTTCAAAGAAAAAGAAGTTCCCGTGATTACCAATGAAGAAAATGCCAAAAAAGAAAACGTGCAATATTCGATTTTGCCTTTTCCGGTGGCTTCGACTTTTTCACCTTCCAAAGGAAATGCGCAAGGGGTTGATAAAGCAAAACAGGAAAGAATTTTCAAAAATTATGCGACCCTTGGTTTAGGGAATTATGGTCATTTGAATGCCGAATTGTACGTGAATGAAGACCTTAATAACAGTGAATATATTGGAGGAATGTTTCGCCATAATTCTTCTCAAGGCGGTATAAAAGATATTTTGTTAGACGATTATTTTTATGATACCAAAATCGATTTGTTTTACGGAGGAAATCAGGAGGGAATGTCTTGGAAAATAAAAGCGGGTTATCAAAATCAAATTTACAATTGGTACGGTTTGCCTTCCGGTTTTGGAAATACATTGCCCCTTGCTGATAGTATGGCTTTGATAAATGGGATTAATCCGCAACAATCTTATAATACGATTACTGCGGGTGGTTCGTTGGCTTTTGACGAAAGTGCGGTACAAGATGTTAATTTGGATTTTACTCATTTTACGGATGCTTACAGTTCTGCTGAAAATCGTTTTTTGGTAGCGCCAACTTTTAAGTTTGATGTGTTGGACGAAGCCGTAAAAACTAAAGTTTTTGTCGATTATCTTGATGGTAGTTTCAAGAAAGATTATTCGGGAACCAATACTGCAGACCTTCAATACGGATTTACAAATTTTGGAATCGTTCCTAGTTTTGTAATGAAAAGAGACGATTGGACAATCGATATTGGTGCAGGTTTTGTTTACAGTATGGGCAAAGAAAATGATACTAATAAGTTTTATATATATCCGGCTGTTAAGGCTTCTTATAATTTAGTTGGCGATTTGATGGTGTTTTATACGGGTGCAAACGGAAACCTGAAACAAAACAACTATAAAGATTTTGTAGATGGAAATCCTTATCTTTCTCCCACTTTGCAGATTAAACCAACCAATGAATTGTATGATGTAAATGTTGGACTAAAAGGGAAATTGGCAAGTACAGTGAGTTATGATGTTAAAGCGTCGTTCATCTCTGATGAAAATAAAGCGTTGTTGAGAAGTAATGACTACAATGAAAATAGTACGAATGCCAATTACGCTTTCGGGAATTCCTTTCAAGTCGTTTATGATGATTTGAAAACGATGCGTGTGTATGGTGAAATCAAAGCCGATTTAGCCAAAGGGGTGACTGTGGAAGCCGATGCAACCCTAAGTACTTATACGACTAAATTCCAAGAAGAAGCTTGGAATTTGCCTTCGATTGAACTGAATTCAAAAGTTGATTTCGCTATAACCGAAAAATGGTTGATGGGAATTAATTTATTTTATGTTGGCGAACGTAAAGACCAACAATTGAATACGAATGTTGTTTATGTTACGGCTCCAAGTCCAATTACTTTGGATGGTTATTTTGATTTGAATGCCAATTTGAGATACAAACACAACGATAGATTTA
Organism: Flavobacterium gilvum; assembly: GCF_001761465.1. Classification (NCBI taxonomy): domain Bacteria; kingdom Pseudomonadati; phylum Bacteroidota; class Flavobacteriia; order Flavobacteriales; family Flavobacteriaceae; genus Flavobacterium; species Flavobacterium gilvum. The sequence goes on from NZ_CP017479.1 coordinate 2,057,680, forward strand.
CCGCCTTTTTGAAAGCGAATAATATTTTGAATAACGGTTACCAAAAATGGCTAAATTACCCGGTTCAAGGTTTTCAGGTAATGTTGGGAGGAAATTATAAATTTGATTTTTAAGTTTCTGAGTTGCTAAGAATCTAATAATCTAAGTTTTTAGTTATGAAGATATCGGAATATTACTGCTTAACGACTTCATATCTTAGGATCTTAGTAACTTTGCAACTTAGTAACTTTTTTCATAATGACTTTCAAACAAAAAATACACCACCGATATAATCAATTAGTACAAGACAGAATCGACGCTTTCAGGGATATGATTTCGGCTTTGACCGAAGATTCCAAAAATGATGCGAAAGGTTCTGCCGGCGATAAACACGAAACTGCTTTGTCGATGATGCATATCGAGCAGGAAAAACTCAACGCCAAACTCAAAGAGGTGTTGGGGCAGAAAGCGGTTTTGGATAAACTCGACGCTTCGTTTGTGGCAGAAACTATTATTTTGGGAAGTTTGGTAAAAGCCAACGGAATTTATTTGTACCTGTCTTTGGCTTTGCCAAAAATTAATATTGAAGGTATAAATGTTATTGCTTTGTCTCCGCAATCTCCACTTGGAAATAAGTTAATTGGAAATACGGTTGGTTTTACTTTTGAAATTAATGGGACAAAGTATTTGATTGAGGAAATCAACTGATTCATAAATTAATCTGTGTGAAATCCGTTTAATCCGTGTCATCTGTGGCTAAAAATTAATTGTTAGATTTATAAATCTGCAATACATCCAACTTTTGTTAAAGTTTTATCATTTCTCAAAACACTGTTAAATAATGTAGTCAAATTAAACATAATGTTAAATCGGTGTTTGCATTCGTTGTAAACTATCTAAATCATTAAAAAAAGATGATTCCCTAATAAAACTTTTTGTAATTTCGCCAGCTTAAAAGTCTGACTTTAAAACTAGGTAAAATTATGAGCAAAATAATGACAGTCGACATCTTGTCGAGTATTAAAGGAGCGCAGCCTTCGGAGAGCGTGAACCAATTGTTTGATGTAATTAAAAATGCACATCCTTCAAATAATAATCCTGCAAATACTGTCAATTATAATTGCGTGTCTGTAAGTGATTTAAGAGATGATGTTGTGGTAGAGAGTTCGGCTATCGAAAAACAGCTTATTTTGGAAAACTTCCCGAACAAAAAAAATGGTTTTTTAGTAGTTGCTAAAGTTATAGAAGGATAAAATGGATTCTCAAATAAAACAAATACACCAACAATTGGTGTCAAAACAAATAACTTGTACGGCTTTGGTACAAGAAAAATTAGACTTACTTAAACAAAATACATATAACTCTGTAAATTCCCTGTTGGATACTTTGGCGTTGGAATTGGCAGCTAAAGTTGATGCTAAAATCGCAAAAGGAGAGGAAATCGGTCTTTTGGAAGGAATTCCTTTTGGAATCAAAGATGTTTATATGTTACAGGGAACTTACACAACTGCAAGTTCTGATTTGTTGAAAAATTATAAATCGCCGTACACTGCTACTGCCATTCAAAAATTACTCGATGCGGGTGCTATTCCATTGGTAAAAGAAAACTGCGACAGTTTTGGTCACGGTTCATCGAGTGAAAACACGATTTTTGGAGCTGTAAAAAATGCTGTCAATCCGGAATTGGTTGCCGGTGGTTCAAGCGGTGGTTCTGCGGTAAATGTTGCCAAAGATTATACCGTATTTTCCGTTGGTGGAGATACAGGAGGTTCGATTCGTCAGCCGGCTGGGTACAACCATATTTACGGTTTGAAACCAACTTACGGAAGAGTTTCAAGATTTGGACTTATGGCTTACGCTTCCTCTACAGATTGTGTGGGGCCATTGGCAAAATCAATTGAAGATATCCGAATTGTGCTGAATGTAATGAGCGGAAAAGATCCAAAAGATCAAACCTCAATCACTTCAACAGAAATTACTGAAGGCGCCATTGCAACTTCATCTGTGAAAAAAGTGGGTTATTTTAAAAATTTCGTTGAAAGCGATGCTATTGATGCTAAAATAAAAGCCGACTTTTTAGCAAGTATCGAAAAAATTAAAGCCAAAGGAATTGAAGTGAAAGAACTGGATTTTTTCAAATCGGATATTTTGGTTTCTACTTATTATACTTTGGCAATGGCCGAAACAGCTTCGAATTTATCCCGTTTGGATGGAACCAATTATGGAAACCGCATTGAAGGTGAGAATTTGATTGATACGTATGCCGTAACACGTTCTGAAAACTTTTCAGAAGAAACAAAACGCAGAATTGTTGGTGGAAACCAAGTATTGTCACAAGGTTTTTCAGATGAAATTTATTTAAAAGGATTGGCTTTAAGAGATCAGATTTCAGAAAACTTCAGTAAAGATTTCAAAGAAGTAGATATTATTTTATCTCCAGTTACACCAAGTACTCCGCCTAAAATCGGAGACAGTTTAAAAGATCCTTTGGCGATGTATTTATCGGATGCTTATACGGTTGGTTTTAGTTTGGGGCAATTGCCAACTTTGACCGTGCCACAAGGAACTGCCACAGGACTGCAAATTACTGCAGCAAAAAATAATGATGAATTAGTGTTGCAATTTGCAAACTTCTTAAAAGATACAATATAATGGAATTGGAGCAATTAACAGCGGCGATAAAAGCCCACGATTTAGAATTGGTAATTGGACTGGAAACACACGTTCGATTGAATACCAAAACCAAGTTGTTTTGTTCTTGTCCAAATCAAGAAATTGAAACACCTAACCAAAATATATGTTCGGTTTGTACTGGACAAATGGGCGTTTTGCCTGCCGTAAACAAAGAAGCGGTTACAAAGGCGATTTACTTTGGTAAAGCAGTTGATTCGTCATTTAGTAATGAAGTGATTTCTTGGGATAGAAAACACTACGAATATCCGGATAACCCGAAAAATATTCAGATTACACAATTTCATAATCCTATAATTCCTGACGGTCACGTATCTTGTTACCGAAATGACGGTACACAATTTACTGTGAATTTGACTCAGGTTCATATTGAGGAAGATGCTGCGAAATTGATGCACGAAAAGAAAATTTCGTTAGTTGATTTTAATAAAGCAGGTGTTCCGTTGATTGAAATTGTAACAGAACCATGTATCCGTAATATTGAAGACGCTTCAACTTATGCGCAGTACATTCAACGTATTGTTCAAAACTTGGGAATCTCTGAAGCGAACCTTGAAAAAGGAGAATTTAAATCAGATGTTTCTGTGTCTTTGCGCAAGAAACATTCTTATGATTTGAATCCAAGAACTGAAATCAAGAACTTGAACTCGTTTAAGTTTATGGTGGAGGCTTTAAAAGAAGAAGTGGAGAAGCAATTCAATTATTTTATAGAAAATAAAGAGTTTCGACCTGACCAAACGACTGTGTTGTGGGATGCCGATTTGAAGCAAACCAAAACCATGCGTAAAAAGGAATTTGAAGCCGATTACCGTTTTATTTCTGAACCAGATTTACCTTTTGTAAATATCAAAAAAGAAATTGAAGCAATTAAAGTTGATACAAGTGCATTGCCTTATGCAGTTGAATCCATTTTAATCAGCGGTGGTGTTTTGCCACAGGATGCGAAGTTTTTTACAGCAGATAAATTGCGTTCACAAACATTTGTGGAAATTAATAACGAAATTAAAGATCCTTCGTTTGTGGCTAAAACTTTGGCCAATAATTTAAAGATCGAAGATTATGCCGAAATTCATAGTATCGCGCATTTAATCGAAATTTTCCAATTATTTAAGGCTGAAAAAATCACGGCAGTTTTGGTTCAAAATGCTATTGTTGGTTATTTGAAAGACCGAACTTTTGATTATAATAAATATTTTGAAGAAAACACGGTTTCAGAAGATAAGATTCAAGAAGTTATTGCTAAAGTAATTTCAGAAAATGAGGCTGTTGCCAATGATATAAAAGCGGGTGATCAAGGAAAAGCCGGTATTTTGGTTGGTAAAATTTTAGGCATTATCGGAAAAGGAGCCAATGGAAAATTGATCCGCCAAATTATTTTGGACAAATTAGGCGCCGCCGCTGTTTTGGAAAAGCAAGAAGCTTCTGAAAAAGTTTCTAAAGAAGCCGTTGCAGAGCAAAAGGAAAGTCAGGAAGAAACACTTCCGGAAATTCCTATTATCATAAAGGATACGTATAGAACACATAAAATTTCGCAATTAACAGAAGCAAACATCGGTGAAGAAGTGATGTTGGCAGGTTGGGTTTCGAGTGTTCGTGATCACGGAGAATTGATGTTTATCGATTTGCGTGATTCGAGTTATGAGATTTTCCAAGTGCGTATCAGTAGAGAATCATTTCCTAATATTGATGAGTTAGTGAAATTGAAACCGGAATCGGTAATTTCTGTTACAGGAAAAGTAGTAGGTCGTAATGAAGATGATTATAACGCCGGTTTACGTACGGGTAAAATAGAATTGGAAACTTCGGTGTTGGAAATTTTAAATTTATCCAAAACATTGCCTTTCGAAATTAAAAGAGCAGCAAAATCAAACGAAACAGTTCGTTTCCAATACAAGTTTTTGGATCACCGAAATGAAGAGGTAAGAAGAGCTATTGTAAACCGTCATAAAGTAATCAAATTATTGCGTGACATTCTGGATGAAGAAGAGTTCTTGGAAATCGAAACTCCAATCTTGAGCGCTGGAACTGATGAAGGAGCACGTGAATTTATTGTTCCTTCAAGAAAACAAGCCGGTGCGTTTTATACATTACCACAAGCACCGCAACAGTTCAAACAGATGTTGATGGTAAGTGGTTATGAAAAGTATTTCCAGATTGCCCGCTGTTTTAGGGACGAAGATTCCCGCGGGGATCGTCAGCCTGAATTTACGCAGTTGGATTTGGAAATGGCTTATGGGAATATGCAGCAAATTATCGATTTAAACACCAAAATGTTTAATGAAGTAGTGAAGAAAATATATGGCAACAAGTGGATTTTGAAACCGTTTGAAGTGATTACCTATAAAGAAGCCATGGATTATTACGGTTGTGACCGACCTGATTTGCGCTATGGCTTGAAAATGCAAGATATCACCGAAATTGTAAAAGATACGACTTTTCAAGTATTCAGTAAACCAATTGAAGATGGGGGAATTGTAAAATGTATCAAGGTTTCGGCCAAAGAGCAAGGCAATAAGCGAATGTCTAAAGGTCAGATCGAAAACCTTACCGCGATTGCACAACAGCACGGTTTAGGCGGATTGGCTTATATTATTGTAAATGAAGATGAGTTACAATCGCCAATTATTAAATTCTTGGGAGAAGATATTGCGGTAGGAATTATAAAAACTACAGATGCGCAAGTGGGTGATATTGTATTCTTCTCAGCGGCAGATTATGCAACGGCAAACAAAGCGTTGGATGCTGTTCGTCAGGAAATGGGTAGAATGTTGCATTTGATTAATCCTAAGGAATTGCGTCCGGCTTGGGTGGTTGATTTTCCAATGTTTGAAAGAACTGATGAGGGAAGATGGACATTTACCCACAATCCGTTCTCTATGCCGGCGGTTTATGACTTGGAGAAACATATGAAGGGTGATGATAACGAAATAGGAACTATTATTGCGCAGCAATACGATTTAATCCTGAATGGTTACGAAATTGGAGGAGGATCAGTTCGAGCGCATAAATCGGAGATTCTTGAGGCGACTTATAGAAATATGGGTTACAATAAAGAGGAAATGATTAAGAGTGTAGGAACGATGTATAAAGCGTTTCAGTACGGTGCGCCGCCACACGGAGGAATTGCATGGGGAATTGATCGTTTGATGATGATTTTGGAGAAAAAATCATCCATCAGGGAAGTTATGGCTTTTCCGAAAACGGGAACAAGCGATGATTTGTTGTTTGGAGCGCCAACGCTGCTGTCTGATAAAAAGGTGGAAGAAATGAATGTGAGGATTATTAGATAAGTAATTTTTAAAACATAACAATAAAAAACGGATTTACATCGAAAGATGTAAATCCGTTTTTTTAATGGAGAGAATTGAGTTTTTTATTTTATTCGATTGTTGAAATTTTATGTTTTAAATAGAATTTATTTTAGTAATTTGTTGATGAATATTTATACTTTAGATTAATAAATAATTTAGATATTATTTATCATTTGAAGTGTGTAATGTTTACAAAATTTTAAACAAATAATAATTTAAATTAATGAAGTTAGTTTTTTTTGAATATACAAAAAACTGTAAAGAATTTAATATTCTTCTAAAAGCTACAAGTGAAGATGCTTCAAGAAGAGATTTGAAACAAGGGCAATTATTATTTGAATCTATATATCAAAATATTATACTTATAGATGCTCAAATTTGTGGAATTGAAAGTGCTATTGCTTGTAAGAATATTAAAATTTTCGGATCAGATGAAAAAAAAATGTTTGATCAAGAAGTGATTTTGGTAGAATATAGACCAGATTTTGAGCAAGGGATTAGAAAATGGGAAAATCTTCAAAATATTGATTACAACGATTATATTCATAATATATATCCCTCAATTAGTAAAGTTTTAGAGTTTTTAGGCTCTGATTTCGATCATGAGAAATACAGATTATTAACTCTAGATATGGAAAAAGAGAATAAAGAGAATAAAAAAGGAAATATATTATATCTGGAACCTGGAAGCATCTCGAAATTTAGTAACTCTATTAAACAACACATTGAAATTGTTCTTGAATATTATTCTAAGCAATCATTTAAGCTAACAGAATATATCGATTTGTTTTTAAGATTAAATTGATATTATTTTTCCATTTAAAAGGGGGGGGTAATTACTTCTAAAAAAGCAGAATGTTGATTCCTAGCCCCGATTGAAGCGACATCCTTTTCCTTTTTTCTTTAAAAAGGAAAAGATATAGCGCAAAGAGGGAGGATGCTTCTTGAAAAGCCAAATGTTTCTGCTCCTAAGAAAAATAATCACCATTCTGGCAATGCCATTGAAATTGACTTTTGTAATTGAAATTGACTTTTGCTATTGCCATTGATATTGAATTTTGCTATTGAAATTGATTTTTGTCATAGATATTGAATTTTAAAAGTATTATTTTTATCGATACCGAAATTCAAACAGATATTTCCGTCTTTTTGTTAATAACTTAACAACTTAAAATGGGATTTTAACCAATAATTCTTATATGGTTTCATATATTTGTGCGTAAGACGAAAAACACATTTTTTAGATTAAATTATATGAGCGAAGAGATTAAGAAGGGCGGCTATTCAGCAGACAGTATCCAGGCTTTAGAAGGAATGGAGCACGTGAGAATGCGTCCATCGATGTATATTGGAGATGTAGGTGTAAGAGGATTACATCATTTAGTTTATGAAGTAGTAGATAACTCTATCGATGAGGCAATGGGAGGCTATTGTGACACGATTCGAGTTGATATCAATGAAGACGGTTCTATTACGGTTGAAGATAATGGTCGTGGTATTCCGGTAGATTTGCATAAAAAAGAAGGCGTTTCGGCACTTGAAGTTGTAATGACAAAAATTGGTGCCGGAGGTAAATTTGATAAAGATTCGTATAAGGTTTCTGGAGGTCTCCATGGAGTTGGGGTTTCTTGTGTAAACGCGCTTTCGGTTCATATGAAATCGACTGTTTTCAGAGATGGAAAAGTCTATGAACAAGAGTACGAAAGAGGTAAGGCGATGTATCCGGTGAAACAAATTGGTGAAACGGATAAAAAAGGTACTAGACAGACTTTCTACCCTGACCCAATAATTTTTACGCAAACAACGGAGTTTTCATACGATACACTTTCGGCTCGTATGCGTGAATTGGCTTTCTTGAACAAAGGAATTACAATCACTTTTACGGATAAAAGAGAAAAAGATAAAGACGGTAACTTTTTAGGAGAGGTTTTTCATTCTACTGAAGGGTTAAAAGAATATATCAGGTATTTAGATGGAAATCGTGAGCCAATTATTGCCCACGTAATTTCTATGGATCACGAAAAAGGAGAAATTCCGGTTGAGGTTGCTTTGATTTACAACACAAGCTATAGCGAGAATATTTTTTCTTATGTAAATAATATCAACACGCATGAGGGAGGTACTCACTTGCAGGGTTTTAGAACGGGTCTTACAAGATCGTTGAAGAAATATGCTGATGCTTCCGGAATGTTGGATAAACTGAAGTTTGATATTTCTGGAGATGATTTCCGTGAAGGACTAACAGCGATTATTTCGGTAAAAGTATCAGAACCTCAATTTGAAGGTCAGACTAAAACCAAATTAGGAAACAGAGAAGTTGTTTCGCCCGTAAGTCAAGCGGTAAGTGAAATGATTGAAAATTATTTGGAAGAAAACCCAAATGATGCTCGAATTATTGTTCAAAAAGTGATTCTTGCTGCTCAGGCTCGTCACGCTGCCAAGAAAGCGCGTGAAATGGTTCAGCGTAAAACCGTTATGGGCGGTGGGGGATTGCCAGGGAAATTATCGGATTGTTCTGAGCAGGATCCTGCAAAATGCGAAGTATATCTTGTCGAGGGAGATTCGGCGGGTGGAACTGCAAAACAAGGTCGTGACCGTAATTTTCAGGCGATTTTGCCTTTAAGAGGTAAGATTCTGAATGTGGAAAAAGCAATGCACCACAAAGTATTTGAGAACGAAGAGATTCGAAATATATTTACAGCACTTGGTGTGACTGTAGGGACAGAAGAAGATAGCAAAGCTTTGAATATTTCAAAATTGCGTTACCATAAAGTAATCATCATGTGTGATGCCGATGTCGATGGTAGCCACATTTCTACTTTGATTTTGACATTCTTTTTCCGTTTTATGAAGGAACTTATAGAAGAAGGACATGTTTATATTGCTGCTCCGCCTTTGTATTTGGTTAAAAAAGGAAATAAAAAAGAGTATGCATGGACAGATGTTCAGCGTGATCAGGCCAATGAAAGAATGGGAGGAAGCGCAGCAATACAAAGATATAAAGGTCTTGGAGAGATGAACGCAGAGCAATTGTGGGAAACTACAATGGATCCAAGTTTCAGAACACTAAGACAGGTTACAATTGATAGCTTGGTAGAAGCAGACAGGGTTTTTTCGATGTTAATGGGTGATGAAGTGCCGCCAAGGAGAGAGTTTATCGAGAAAAATGCAGTTTACGCAAATATAGATGCGTAATTTTTGAGTGTAACTGTATTTTCTTTTTTTGTTTTGATATTAATAAAAAAATAAATAAAAATGAAAGTTACCATTGTAGGAGCCGGGAATGTGGGAGCATCCTGTGCAGATTCAATTTCTTATAGAGGAATTGCAAGTGAAGTAGTATTATTGGATATCAGAGAAGGTTTTGCTGAGGGGAAAGCCATGGATATCATGCAATGTGCCACAAATACTGGTTTTAATACTAATGTTTCGGGGGTTACTAATGATTACACCAAAACTGCAAATAGTGATGTAGTTGTAATCACATCGGGGATTCCAAGAAAGCCTGGGATGACTAGAGAAGAATTGATTGGGATTAATGCAGGAATTGTAAAAACTGTTGCTGATAACGTTTTGGCGCATTCTCCAAACGCAATTATTGTTGTGGTTTCAAACCCAATGGATACAATGACCTATTTGACATTGAAGGCTACAGGTTTGCCAAAAAACAGAATTATCGGAATGGGTGGAGCTTTGGATAGTTCTCGTTTTAGATATTATTTGTCCAAAGCATTAGATAAACCTTCGAATGATGTTTCTGCTATGGTTATTGGCGGGCACGGAGATACGACTATGATTCCTTTAACAAGATTGGCTGCTTATAATGGTATTCCGGTTTCGGAATTTTTATCTCAAGAAGAGTTAGAAAAAGTTGCTGCTGCTACAATGGTGGGAGGGGCTACGTTGACTGGTTTACTGGGAACTTCAGCTTGGTATGCTCCTGGAGCGTCTGTTGCCTATTTGGTGGACAGTATTTTGAATGACCAAAAGAAAATGATTGCCTGTTCCGTGTTTTTGGAAGGTGAGTATGGTCAAAATGACATTTGTATCGGGGTGCCTTGTATTATAGGTAAAAACGGTATTGAGCAAATTGTAGACATTAAATTAAATGATGCTGAAAAAGCTGCTTTTGCAAAAAGTGCAGACGCTGTAAGAAATATGAATGCTGATTTGAAAAGTGTTCTAGCATAATAATTTACGTATAAAAAACAGAAGACTGCAATTTTTGCAGTCTTTTTTTTGATTTTAATCAATAAATAAATTGGTTAATCATTTCGTTAATTATATATTTGCTCGGTTTAAAAAAATGATATAAATCGTGCGGTTCGTTTTTGTTTTTCAAATTCGACGTAATTGCTTGTTTTATAGGGTTTAGAACAAAAACAATAAAAAAATAATTAATTTTTAGTAGTAATGCAGAATAAAGGACTAATTAAATTTTTCGCAATTCTATTTGCATTGGTAAGTATTTACCAACTTTCTTTCACTTTTGTCTCGAGCAAAGTTAAAAGTGATGCAAAAACTTTCGCTGGCGGAAACCCAGAAAAAGAATTAAAGTATTTGGATTCTATTGGTAAGGAAAAAGTGTTTAGCTTAGGATTTACTGATTTTACTTTCAACGAAGTAAAAGACAAGCAAATCAACAAAGGACTAGACTTGGAGGGAGGAATCAACGTAACTCTTCAAATCTCTGTTAAAGACATTTTGAAAGGGTTATCAAATAATTCGAAAAATCCTGTTTTTAATAAATCTTTAGCTGATGCTACTGCAAACCAAAAAGGGAATCAAAGTTATCTTGATGCTTTCTTTGAAGCTTTTGAAGCCAATTCAAAAGGAACTGTAAAATTAGCTTCTCCAGAAATTTTTGCTAACAGAAGTTTGCAAGGTGACGGAGGTGTTACTTTTCAAATGACAGATGGGCAAGTTCAAAAAGTAATCAAAAGAAAAGTTGATGAATCTGTAGAAAGTGCTTATAAAGTATTGAGAGAGCGTATCGATAAATTTGGTGTTACACAGCCAAATATCCAAAAATTAGGTGAATCTGGAAGAATTCTTGTGGAACTTCCGGGTGCTAAAGATATTGACAGGATCAAAAAATTGTTACAAAGTACTGCTCAGTTAGAGTTTTGGGAAACTTATAAAGTTGAAGAAATTGGTAATTTCATCATGGCAGCCAACGAGGCTTTGAAAAAAACTGAAGTTGCTAAAGTTGAATCTAAAGCTGTTGCAAAAGATTCATTGAGCGCTTTGTTGACTGATGGAAAAGATTCTACAGCTACTAAAAAAGGAAATAATCCTATAATTGATAAAATTGTTGCTCAAGGTGGAGGACCAGTTCTTGGTCTTTTCTTACCAAAAGATACAGCTACAATTAATTCTTATTTCAAAAGACCGGATATCAGAATTTTATTGGCAGGTGACCAACGCTATGCAAAATTTGTATGGGGTAAACCAACTACCATCAAAGATGCTAAAGAAAAAACGGTTGAAGTAGTTGAATTGTATGCTTTAAAAGGAAACAGAGACAATGTTGCCTCAATGAGTGGTGGTGTTGTAACTGATGCCAGCGACACTTTTGACCAAATGGGAAAACCAGCTGTTTCAATGCAAATGAATAACACTGGTGCAAAACAATGGGAAGAATTAACTGGAAAAGCATATACTCAAAAAGGATTTATTGCTATTGTTCTTGACGATATCGTATATTCTGCACCTGGAGTTTCAAGTGGACCGATTGCAGGAGGAAGATCTGAGATTTCTGGAAATTTTGATGTTACAGAAACTAAAGATTTAGCAAACGTATTAAGAGCTGGTAAATTGCCTGCGGCAGCTGAAATTATCCAGTCTGAAGTGGTAGGGCCATCTTTGGGTCAGGAAGCTATTGATAATGGAACTAATTCTGCTGTGATTGGATTACTTTTGGTATCTCTTTGGATGATTGTTTACTACGGAAAATCAGGTTGGTATGCAAATATTGCTTTGGCTGTCAACTTATTATTCATGTTCGGTATTTTGTCAAGTTTAGGTGCTGTACTTACATTGCCAGGTATTGCGGGTATCGTATTAACAATGGGTACTGCGGTAGATGCGAATATCATTATATATGAAAGGGCTAAAGAAGAATTAAGGGCTGGTAAATCTCTGGACGAAGCAGTAAAAGCTTCTTATAGCTGGACTGGTGCAATGCGTTCTATTGTTGATGCAAACGTAACTCACATCCTTACAGGAGCTGTGTTGTTTATCTTCGGTTCTGGACCAATCAAAGGATTTGCTACTACTTTATTAATAGGTATTATTACCTCTTTATTTACTTCTATTTTTATTGCGAGAATCTTTATTGATAGAAATATTGCGGGTAAAAACAATTTGTCTTTCGTGACAAATTTCTCTAAAAATTTCTTTACTAATTTCCATTTTGATTTCTTGGGAATTAAAAAATGGACTTACCTTTTCTCTATTATCGTTACTATTGTGAGTATCGCATCTATTGCAACTCATGGTTTTGATCAGGGTGTTGACTTTGTTGGAGGAAGAACTTTCCAGGTTCGTTTCGATAAATCAATGAAACCAGAGGAAGTAAAAGATGAATTGGCAGCTGTATTTGGTAGTGCCGAGGTTAAAATTTTTGGTGAAGACAATCAGTTAAAAATTACGACAAAGTATAAAATTCAGGAAACAGGTAGTGCTGCTGATGAAGATGTAAATAAGAAATTATTTGAAACTCTGAAAAAGCATTATACAGGAATGACTTATGATAAATTTATCAATGCGTATGATGGTAAAAAATTAGGTGTTGTTCAAGCTTCAAAAGTTGGACCAACAGTGGCTGAAGATATTAAAACTAATGCTTATTGGGCAGTTTTGGGAGCAATGCTTATTGTAGGTTTGTATCTAGTTGTAAGTTTTAGAAAATGGCAATATAGTTTGGGTGCAATCGCAGCGGTAGCGCATGACGTTATCTTTGTATTGGGAGCTTACTCGTTGCTTTGGAAATATATGCCTTTCGGTATGGAAATCGATCAGCACTTTATTGCAGCTATCTTGACAGTAATTGGTTATTCAATGAACGATACAGTAATTGTATATGACAGAGTTCGTGAGTTCTTGGATGGAAAAACAAAAGGTTCTTTCTCTGAAATTGTGAACAAATCTATTAACTCTACAATGTCAAGAACTATCAATACTTCGTTGACAATGATTTTTGTATTGTTGATCATGTTCATTTTCGGTGGAGAATCTATCAGAGGATTTATCTTTGCAATGCTTATCGGTATTATTATTGGTACTTATTCTTCATTGTTTATTGCTACTCCAGTTTTGGTTGATACCATTTCTAAAGACGAGAAACATGATGTTGAAGTTAAACACCAACAAGAAGCTACTGTATAAAGTATCTCACATTTTAAAATAAAGAAAAGGATTCAGCTTTAAGTTGAATCCTTTTTTTATGCTCTTTTGTTAGCTAGTTATTTGCTGAATTGACTACATTATTTTTATAAAAGTGTCTTTTACTAATTGTATTTCATCTGAGTAATCTGTTTTCTTTTTGTTTGCAAAGTACAACGTGTTTTTTAGTGGTGTTTTTCCTTGCCACAAAAGCTTAATTTTGCCAGTTTCGAGTTCTGTTTTGCATAAGAAATCTGGAATTACTGCCAATCCGTTACTATTGCTTAAACAGCGCACTATGGAGTTTAAATTTGGAACAATATAGTTTGGTCTAAAATCGGCATGTTTGTTGAAATTAAGTTGCCAAAAACGTCTCAAATGCTCCATGTCTCCTGTCGTTCCGTACCATCTTTGTTGTTTCAGCCAATTTTCTATTCCATCAAAGTTTTTTTCTTTTTTTAAAATATCAAAAGTATCCGAATCAGTTTCGTTGCCAGCTATAAGAATTATGGTTTCTGAAGAAAAGGCTTGATAGTCGATAGTATTTTTGGTAATCATTTGTGGAGTGATGATTAAGTCCAAAATGCCTTTGTCTAGGTTTTCAATCATTTCCGGATATTCACCAAATTGGATAATTACGTTAAATGGAAAGGTTGCGAGGTAAGGCTCCAAAGTAATTTGAAAGGTCTCAAAACACATTCCGATGCTGATAGTTGGCGTGTTTTTCTCGGTGCTTCGCTGAAAGTTTTTTTCGGCTTCTTCCAATTTGCATAATGCATCGGTAATGAAATTATAGAGGACTTTTCCTTTTTCGGTAGGAACCATTTTTCGGCCGGTTCTGTCAAATAATTTATAACCAACGTAACTTTCTAGTGAACTTAAATGCAAACTGACTCCAGGTTGTGAAATATACAACGCCTCAGCAGCTCCGGTTAGTGTTCCTGTTTTGTAAACATACTTGAAAGTTCGATACCATTCTAGATTTACCATTTTGCCTTAGTATTATAATTATGATACAAAGGTATGAATTATGTTATTTTAATAATAGATATATCATGTGTAAATTTGTACCATCAAATTAAATAAGACAAAAAATGAAAAAGATATTTATTATAAATGGAGGGCAAAAGTTCGGGCATTCTGGTGGAAGATTCAATCAGACAATAGCAAATGCGACTGCTGAATTTTTCTTAAAACATAAAGATTTTGAGGTAAAAAGTACTGATGTAAACGACAATTATGATCCTGCACAAGAAGTCGAAAAATTTGTTTGGGCAGATGTAGTTATTTATCATACACCGATTTGGTGGTTTCAATTGCCTCACGGATTCAAAAAATACATAGACGTTGTTTTTACCGAAGGTCATGACAAAGGGATATACAAAAGCGATGGGCGTTCATCAAAAAATCCTGCGATAAACTATGGAACGGGAGGAATGCTTCATGGGAAGAAATACATGATAACAACTTCTTGGAATGCGCCGAAAGAAGCTTTCACGCTGCCTGGTGAATTCTTTGGTGAAACTAGCGTTGATGATGGACCGCTATTTGGTTTTCATAGAATGAATGCTTTCACTGGGATGAAGCCATTAGATAGTCTGCACTTTCATGATATCGAAAAAAATGCAGATGTTGTTAAAGATTTAAAATTATACGAAAATCATTTGACGCAATTGTTTTTGAACTAAACAAAAATGCCACTGAATTTACAGTGGCATTTTTGTTTAAATCTCGTTAGTCTTTTTGGCTGTGATGACAAAATACAATCCCACGATTATGAATGGAATACTGAGCCATTGCCCGGTTGATAATATGTTTCCTAAGTCACTTTCAAATCCCCCTTGGCTTTCTTTTACCGATTCTACTATGATACGAACCGTGAATAATAATACTAAGAATAAGCCAAATAAATAACCTGATTTTTTTCGGGCTTCTGTTTTCCAATAGAGGAAAAACAATACGGCAAACACAAAGATATAGCAAAAAGCTTCGTACAATTGCGCTGGATGTTTGGCAGGAACTTGATTCAGTAAATTGGCATATTGGGGATTGGTAGCGATAGCGTTGTATGCTTCTTTTGGTGTAGGAAGTTGGGTCGCATTGACAGCTTCTCTCGGGGAGAATTGATCTCTCACGAAACGGATTCCGAATGATGAAGTAGTTTCTTTACCTACAATTTCAGAATTGAAAAAATTTCCAAGTCTCACAAAAATAGCACCACTTGCAACTGGAATTACTACTCTGTCCAATATCCACAAAAGTGGTTTTTGAAGTACTTTTTTGCTGAAAAAATACATTGCAACGATAATAGAAATAGCAGCTCCGTGACTTGCCAATCCTTGATATCCTGTGAATTGAAACTTTGGAGTAAAACGGAAAGGTAAAATGATTTCGGCCAAATTGTTACGGTAATATTCCCAATCGTAAAAGAAAACATGTCCCAATCTCGCACCGATTAATGTAGCCAAAACAGTCCAAACAAATAAGGAGTCCAGTTTGTCTATGGCAACGTTTTCTCGTTCAAAAATATGCTTCATGATGTACCAGCCCAATCCAAAAGCGATTACAAACATTAAACTGTAAAAACGAATAATGAAAAAACCTAAATCAATACCTTCAGAGGGATTCCAAACAATGTTTAAAGCGTGTGTCATTTATTTTTTATTTTTTTTGTGAAAATATTACTTTCATTTTATAGGTTGTGTTAACAAAAACGTAAGATTCAATGAGTGTCATTTTTTATTTTCTTTCTCCCTCTTTTTTGGAGAGGGTTGGGGTGAAGTTGGAACTGGGTCATAACCTTTTCCTCCCCAAGGGTGACATCTCAAAATTCTTTTTATTCCTAAATATCCACCATAAAATAATCCGTGAGTCTGTAATGCCTGTATCATATAACTTGAACAGGTGGGTTCAAACCGACAGGCCGCAGGGGTAAAAGGGGATATAGCTCCCTGATAAAAGCGCACGAGCAATATGAAAGGTGCCGTTAGGAATTTCATGTTTTTTTTGATTTAAGATTAACGATTTAAGATTAACGATTTTTGATTTCGGTTGCTGTGAAATCTGAAATCAAAAATCGTTAATCTAATATCAAAAATCAATTTATGCTAAAAGTAGTTCCCTCTTTTCCATCTTTCAATTGAATTCCCAATTCGATTAACTGATCGCGAATTTGATCAGACAGAGCAAAATCTTTATTATCTCGGGCTTGTTTACGCATGCCGATTAGCATATTAACCACGCCTTCTAATTTGTCTGTGTTTCCGTTGGTTTTTTCTTCTTCCAATCCCAAAACGTCAAATACAAATGCCTGTATAGTTATTGTAAATAATTTTAAATCGGCTGCGTTCAAAGTTTCTTTTCCATCTTTTAATAAATTAATGAAACGAACACCTTCAAATAATTGCGCAATTAGAATTGGCGTATTGAAATCGTCATTCATGGCATCATAGCACAATTGTTTCCAACCAGCAATGTCTAGAGAACTATTTGTACTTGCCGAAATTCCTTTTAAGGATTCCATTGCTTCCATCAGTCTTTTATATCCTTTTTCGGCAGCAATAATGGCTTCGTCTGAGAAGTCAAGAATGCTTCTGTAATGTGCCTGCATCATAAAAAATCGTGTAACCGAAGCAGAAAATGCTTTGCTTAAAAAAGCGTTGTCTCCTGTTAAAATTTCTCCAGGCAAGATGTTGTTTCCGGTAGATTTTGCCATTTTTTTACCGTTCAGGGTAAGCATATTGGCGTGCATCCAATAATTTACAGGTGTGTGTCCGGTACAAGCTTCGTTTTGGGCAATTTCACATTCGTGATGTGGGAATTTCAAATCCATTCCACCTCCATGAATATCAAAATGATTCCCAAGATATTTAGTGCTCATCGCTGTACATTCCAAATGCCATCCTGGAAAACCGTCGCTCCAGGGCGAAGGCCATCGCATAATATGTTGTGGTTCGGCTTTTTTCCAAAGCGCAAAATCCTGAGGATTTTTTTTGTCGGATTGTCCGTCTAGGTCACGGGTATTGGCTAGCATATCTTCAATATTTCGGCCACTTAAAATTCCGTAATGATTGGTCTCGTTGAATTTAACCACATCAAAATAAACAGAACCATTCGCTACATAACCAATTCCTTTATCGATAATTGTTTTTATGATTTCGATTTGCTCAATAATATGCCCTGTTGCAGTGGGTTCGATGCTTGGCGGCAAAAAGTTGAAAGCATTCAAAATATCATGAAAATCTACAGTATAACGTTGTACGACTTCCATGGGTTCTAGTTGTTCCAAACGTGCTTTTTTGGCAATTTTATCTTCACCTTCATCGACATCGTCCACAATGTGTCCAACATCAGTAATATTTCGAACATAACGCACCTTGTAATCCAAGTGTAATAAATATCTGAAAATTACGTCAAAAGACATGAAAGTTCTCACATTTCCAAGATGCACATTGCTGTAAACCGTTGGTCCGCATACATACATCCCCACATTTCCTTCATTAATTGGTGTAAAAGTTTCTTTTTCTCCCGAAAGGGAATTGTATATTTTTAAGGTTTGTGTCTTGTGTAATGACATTTTAGTGTAATTAGAAAATGTGACAATTAGAAAATTGTGTGTTTTGTAAAAAAGAATAACTAAGGAATTTAAGTCTTAATTTTACTTAATTTCTTAATGGTTGAAAATTTTAAAATTAACGATTAAACAATAAACTATTAAAAATTAGTGTCTAATTTGATATAATCCAAAAACTCTCTTTTTATTTGGGGATCTTTGAATTTTCCACCAAATTCAGAAGTTACCGTACTGCTTTCGATATCTTTGATTCCTCTAGAATTCACGCAAAGGTGTTTGGCATCAATTACACAAGCTACGTCTTCTGTTTCAAGGGCTTGTTGCAATTCTTGAACAATTTGCATTGTCAGACGCTCTTGAACTTGAGGTCTTTTTGCGTAATGTTCTACAATACGGTTCATTTTGGAAAGACCAATAACCCTTCCACTAGATATATAGGCCACGTGCGCTCTCCCGATGATAGGCAATAAGTGGTGTTCGCAGGTTGAATAAACTGTAATGTTTTTTTCAACTAACATTTCTCCATATTTGTAGTTGTTTTCAAAAGTGGAGGCTTTTGGTTTTTTCTCAGGATTCAATCCACCAAAAATTTCTTTAACAAACATTTTTGCCACACGGTTTGGGGTTCCTTTCAAACTATCATCTGTCAAATCCATTCCTAATGTCAATAGAATGTTTTCGACATCTTTTTTTATTTTATCAATCTTCTCTTCATCTGTTATTGCAAAAGCATCGTTTCTTAATGGATTTTTTGCATTGGTACTAATATGATTGTTTCCTATTTCGTCTTGAAATTCTTCGTTGTTTATCATTAAAATGTACTGTTTTTATGATTGTCTAATTTTTAAGGGGTAAAGATAATTAATAAAAAGGAAACATTTTCTATCGTTTTTGCTTTTAATTGTACGTAAAATGGTTTCTAATTATGAATTACAATGTTTCAAAATAAAACCAAAAAGACAACAACAAGTTAATGTTATTGTCTTTTGTTATTTAATATATAATCATTGTCTTTTTTGGTTTATGACAAAGACGATGATAGTTTTTTTGAATTATAAACTGAAATAGCGTCTTTTAAAATTCGTACCGCACTGATCAAGTCTTCTTTTTTCAAAACATAAGCGATACGTACTTGGTTCAGTCCGACTCCAGGAGTAGAGTAGAAACCAGCTGCAGGAGCAACCATTACAGTTTCTCCATTCGAATCATAACTCTCCAAAAGCCATTGAGCGAAGTCATCGGCATTATCAATAGGAAGTTGTGCGATACAATAAAAAGCAGCTTTTGGAGTCTTTACAATAACTCCGTCAATTTTGTTCAATTCACTGATTAAAGTGTCTCTTCGTTCTTTGTATTCGACTATTACTTCATCAAAATAACTTTGCGGTGTGTCAATAGCCGCTTCACAAGCAATTTGTTCGATTGTTGGCGGACATAAACGAGCTTGAGCAAATTTCATTGCAGCAGCAATTACGTCTCTGTTTTTGGTTACCATACAACCAATTCGGGCACCACACATACTGTATCTTTTAGAAACCGAATCAATCATGATGACATTTTGTTCAATTCCTTTAAGATTCATTACCGAGAAATGTTTGTCTTTTTCGTCATATATGAATTCGCGATACACTTCGTCGGCGATTAGGAATAAATCGTATTTTTTTACCAATTCGCCTAACTGTTTAATTTCGGATTCCGAATACAAATATCCTGTTGGATTGTTCGGATTGCAAATTAAAATAGCTTTGGATTTTGGTGTAATTGCTTTTTCAAATTCCTCAATTGTAGGAAGGGTAAAACCACTTTCAATGTTAGAAATTACAGGAACAACCTTTGCACTCGATTCTTCAGAAAAGGCACTGTAATTGGCATAAAAAGGCTCAGGGATAATGACTTCATCTCCCGGATCCATGATGCTTCCAAGGGCGAACAAAAGCGCCTCAGACCCACCTGTGGTAATCATTATATCGGTATAGTCAACTTCGACACCTTGCTTGGTGTAAAATTGGGCTAATTTTTTTCGGTAACTTTCGTATCCCGCCGAAGGACCATATTCAATGATTGATAAATCAATGTTTTTTATTGCTTGGATAGCAATTTCAGGGCTTTTTATATCGGGTTGACCAATGTTTAAGTGATAAACTTTATGTCCCTTTTTCTTAGCTATTTCTGCATAAGGTGCCAATTTTCGAATTGGCGATTCCGGCATTCTTCGACCTCTAATTGATATTTTTGGCATTTTTATTTTGTTGAGGTGCAAATTTGCAATTTATTTTCCAAAATAAGAGCAAACTATATAGCATTTTTGTTGTTTTTCGTTCATTATTATCGTATAATTGGGTAATAATATGGAAAAATAACTAAATGAAAAAAAATTGTGCTTTTTTTCTTTTATTAATTACGATAATGCCAATTTTTGGCCAGGACGGTTTTGTGTTTGACAAAGGAGTAGAAAAGGTAACCGTGCCGTTGGTATTGATTAATAATTTAGTTTTTATTCCAATAAAAGTAAATGGTGCGCAATTGAATTTCCTTTTGGATACTGGTGTTGAGGAAACTATTCTTTTTAGTTTGGAAGACAATCCGGGAGTGACTTTTTTTAATACCGAAAAAGTAACTTTTAGAGGATTGGGGAGTGAAGAACCTATTGAGGGTTTGAAAACTACCAATAATATTTTGGAACTTGATGGGATGAAATCTGATCATCAGCTTATTTATGTTATTTTGGATCAGAGTTTTAATCTGTCTTCGCAAATTGGAATTCCTGTAAATGGTATTATTGGTTATCAGTTTTTTAAAGATAATTTGGTTCGGATTGATTATATTTCAAAAAAAGTAATTATTTATAAAAACAATGAAGTCAATAGAAATAGACTTGAGAAAAAATTCAACGTGACACCAATCACAGTCGAAAGATTTAAACCGTATCTGAAAGGAAATGTTGTAATGAATACATCAGGTGTAGATGTTAAATTATTGATTGATATAGGGAACAGTGATTCGGTTTGGCTTTTTCAAAATATATCAGAACAAATAAAAGTACCAACCAAAAATTTTGAAGATTTTTTAGGGAAAGGTTTCAGTGGTGATGTAGAAGGGCGAAGAGCAAGAGTTCCTGAGTTTTCATTTGATGATTATGACTTTAAGCTTCCGATTGTTGCATTTCCTGATTCCAGCTCCATAAAAAGTGTGCGCATGGTCAAAGATCGGGTGGGTTCTGTTGGAGGCGAAATTTTAAAGCGTTTTTCGGTTGTTTTTGATTATCAAAATGCAAAACTTTATTTAAGAAAAAATGCCCATTATGATGAGCCTTTCAGTTATAATAAGAGTGGTATCGAAATAAGACACAATGGTTTGCAGTGGGTACAGGAAACTGTAAAAATGGAGACGGTTCCTGTGGCGGGAGCTATCTCATTTGACAGCAATGGAAAAAATACTACTAACGATTTTAAATATAAATTCCAACTCAAACCAATATATGAAATTGCCAACATCCGGAAAAAATCACCGGCGGCAGAATCTGGTTTACAGGTTGGGGATATTATAATTACGGTTAATAAAGCATCAGTATATAAATATTCGCTTCAAAAACTGAACGAAATGTTTAAATCGGAAGATGATAAATGGATTTATCTCGAAGTGGAACGTAATAATCAAATATTAAAATTTACCTTCCAACTACATGATATTTTATAAAAAAAAACGCTTTTCAATATAAAAAGTGTTTGAAGAAATTGTTTTAGTTGGAGAGTATTTCTCCTTTTATTTTTAAGGGTACTCGTCCTTCATCGTAATTTACTGCGTTTGTTTCCAATGTAATGGTTTTGCGGATCGGACCGGGAACCATGTTGTATTTAATATCAATTCGATCTGATTTTCCAGGAGAAATAGATTGACTTGGTTTGTACAATATAGTGCAGCTTGCAGTAGATTGAATTCCGTTTATGCTTAATGGAGCATCACCTGTGTTGGTAAATGTAAAACTTCGGACGCCATTGTCGCTTGTTTTGTACACTTTTCCATAATCAACAGTGTTTTCAGCCTGAAGGATTTTGATTTTTGGACCACTTTGTGCTAAGCCAATGTTGCTCAAAAATAGCAATACGATAAAAGCAATGTTGTTTTTCATTTCCTTGATTTTTTAGTAGGTAAAGTAAATATAGCATCTTTTAATTAATGCACAATTTTTTATTTCGCTTTTTATACTGTTCTTAATTATTTACTTTTGTCCTTTATTTCAATATCAAAAATCAAACCAAAAGAGAAGTTTATTCGTGTATTTGTTAAATCGTTTATTCGAATTAAGATAGCTAATTAACGATTAAACAATTCAACGATTTGATAAATAAACAAATTAACGATTAAACGAATCCACAATAAGATGACTATTCCCGCTCAATTTGACGCTAAAACAAGTGAAAATAAATGGTATGCGTATTGGATGAAAAATAATTATTTTCATTCAAAACCAGATCACAGAACACCTTACACGATTGTAATTCCTCCACCGAATGTTACCGGAGTTTTACACATGGGACACATGCTCAACAACACGCTTCAGGATGTGTTGATTCGTCGTGCCCGATTGAAAGGGTTTAATGCTTGTTGGGTTCCCGGTACCGATCACGCCTCTATTGCAACCGAAGCCAAAGTGGTAGCCAAATTGAAATCGGAAGGAATTAATAAATTCGATTTGACTCGAGATGAGTTTTTAAAACATGCTTACGATTGGACAGATAAATACGGAGGAACCATCTTGGAACAATTGAAACAATTGGGTTGTTCTTGTGATTGGGAAAGAACCAAATTTACAATGGATCCGGATATGTCTGCTTCTGTAATTAAATCTTTCGTGGATTTATATAACAAAGGCATGATTTATCGCGGCTACCGAATGGTAAACTGGGATCCAGAGGCTAAGACGACTCTTTCTGACGAAGAAGTTATTTATGAAGAACAAAACGGAAAGTTATTTTTCCTTAAATATAAAATAGAAGGTTCAGAAGATTTTCTTACTATAGCAACTACTCGTCCTGAAACTATTTTCGGGGATACGGCTATTTGTATCAATCCAAATGATGAACGTTTTACTCATTTGAGAGGAAAAAAAGCAATCGTTCCTATTTGTGGCCGAGTAATTCCTATTATCGAAGATGAATATGTAGATGTAGAATTTGGAACCGGTTGTTTGAAAGTGACTCCTGCTCACGATGTAAATGATAAAACGTTGGGAGATAAACATAATTTGGAAATAGTTGATATTTTCAATGAAGATGCTACGCTGAACAGTTTTGGTTTGCATTACCAAGGGAAAGACCGTTTTGTGGTTCGCAAGGAAATTGAAAAAGAATTGGAAGAAATTGGAGCTTTGGCCAAAACCGAAATCCATTTGAATAAAGTAGGAACTTCTGAAAGAACCAAGGCTGTAATCGAACCTCGTTTGTCTGACCAATGGTTCCTGAAAATGGAAGAATTGGTAAAACCTGCCATAAAATCGGTTTTGGAAGATGGAGACATTAAATTGCACCCAAAACGTTTTGATAATACTTATGCGCATTGGCTGAACAATATCCGTGACTGGAATATTTCCCGTCAATTGTGGTGGGGACAACAAATTCCGGCTTATTATTATGGTGATGGAAAAGAAGATTTCGTTGTTGCCGAAAACGTTGAAGACGCTTTAAAATTAGCACAGGAAGCTACAAACAATAAACAATTAACCACAAACGATTTAAAACAAGATGCCGATGCTCTGGATACTTGGTTTTCTTCTTGGTTGTGGCCAATGTCTGTTTTTGGGGGAATTATGAATCCTGAAAACGAAGATTTTAAATATTATTATCCAACAAATGATTTGGTTACTGGACCGGATATTTTGTTTTTCTGGGTGGCGAGAATGATTATTGCCGGATATGAATACACAGATAAAAAACCATTTTCGAATGTGTATTTGACGGGATTGGTTCGTGACAAACAAAGACGTAAAATGTCTAAATCTCTAGGGAATTCACCAGAGCCTTTGGAATTGATCGAAAAGTTTGGTGCTGATGGTGTTCGTGTGGGATTGCTTTTGAGCGCTTCTGCCGGTAACGATATTATGTTTGATGAAGAATTATGTAACCAAGGAAAAGCATTTACAAATAAAATTTGGAACGCTTTTAAATTAATAAAAGGTTGGGAAGTATCTGATACGATTCCGCAGCCGGAATCTTCGAAAGTGGCGATTGAATGGTACGAAGCGAAGTTCCAACAAACTTTGGCTGAAATTGAAGATGGTTTCGAAAAATACCGAATTTCAGATGCTTTAATGGCGATTTACAAATTGGTTTGGGACGATTTCTGTTCTTGGTTCTTAGAAATGATTAAACCAGCTTACCAAAAACCAATCGACAGCGTAACTTTTGCGAAAGCGATAGAAATGTTAGAAAATAATTTGAAATTGTTACATCCGTTTATGCCGTTTTTGACAGAGGAAATTTGGCAGCACATCGCAGAAAGAACACCAGAAGAAGCTTTGATTGTTTCGACTTGGCCAGAAATAAAACCGTTCAACGCACAATTGGTTTCAGATTTTGAAAATACCATTGAAGTGATTTCGGGAATCAGAACGATTCGTAAAGATAAAAATATTCCGTTTAAAGATGGAATTGAATTGAAAGCGATTAATAACGATAAGCTTTCGACTTATTTTGATTCTATCGTGACTAAATTGGGGAATATCATTTCACTGGAATACGTTTCGGATAAAGTGGATGGTGCTTTGTCTTTCCGTGTAAAATCGAATGAATATTTTATCCCAATTTCAGGTAATATTGATGTGGAAGCCGAAATTGCTAAATTGACTGAAGAGCTAAATTACATTAAAGGTTTCTTGAAATCAGTGCAGGTTAAATTGTCAAATGAAAAATTTGTTGCCAATGCCAAACCTGAAATCATAGAAAACGAACGCAAAAAAGAAGCTGACGCTCTTTCTAAAATAGAAACGATTGAGCAAAGTTTGGCTGGATTGCAATAGTAATCTAGACTTTTATAAAAAATTAAAATCCCAATTCTGAAAAAATTTCAGGATTGGGATTTTTTAATGTATTGTAGCGAATGGGAAAGCATCTATAGTGATGGCTAATCACTACTTACCAATTACTAATCACTTTTGTTACAAATTCGATTTTATTTTTTCGATTACCGCTGCATATTCGGCATCGGATAAATACGTTTTTTGTGGATTCATTTCAAAAACACTTCCAAAACCATATCCGTCTTTGTATTTTGGAGCGATGTGCATATGTAAATGAGAAAGAGTGTCGCTGTAGGCTCCGTAGTTAATTTTGGTTGGGTTAAAAGCGGCAGCGATTGCTTTACCAACTTTGGCCACATCACGGAAGAAGGCGTTTCGTTGTTCTTCGCTCAATTCATAAAGCTCAACGGCGTGATCTTTGTAGACAACATTGCAACGGCCTGAGTAGGATTGCTCTTTGAAAAGGAATAATTGTGATACTTCCAAATCACAAATTTTGATCATTAAATTGTGTAAAGTGTCATTATTTTGACAATATAGACATTCTGAAACGGGACTAGCCATATTATTTTTTTTTAATTTTTTGATGAATCCAAAGCTAATAAAAATAAGCTTTGGCTTAAGTTAAAAGATGTAATATTTACACTAATTAGGTTTTTCGTATAGAAAGGGAACTCGAGAAAAGTGACAAAACCTTCTGAAAATATTGATTCTGGTTCAAAAAGTTTTTTCTTCAATTAAAGACTTTTGATGATTGCCATTACATCTTCCTCCCCCAAGCCATTGTCTTTTGCCTGTTTAAAGCTTTCAAATAGCGGGTGAAATAATGGCGTGTTTAAGCCTTCTTCTTTGGCAAGATTTAGGTCTTTATGTAAAAGTTTCAACGGAAATGCAGCTGGATATTGGTTGGATAAAAGGGACGGTGTTTTTATATTGGTTATCCCATTTCCACAAGCTCCCTCGTTGACAATGGTAAGCATATTTTCGCGGCTCACTCCATTTTTTTCGGCAAATAAAACGGTCTCGGCCAATCCCTGTATGTTTAATGCCAGAAAGTAGTTGATAGCTAATTTTGCTGAACTTCCAACGCCTATTTCTCCCAAGAGAAGTGACAATTTTCCCAATATATCAAGCAAAGGTCTGGCTCTTTCGTAATTTTTTGTGCTACCGCCTACAAGAATAATAAGTGCGCCATCCTGAGCGGGTTTTACACTTCCTGATACGGGAGCATCTAGAAATTCAATTTGATGTTTGTTGGATATTTCAGCCAAGAACTTTGACGTTTCAGGTGAAATCGTACTCATATTTATGATGAGTTTTCCGGTTTCGGGTTTGGATAACAGACCTGTTTCGCTTAGGAAAACCTCTTTTACTGCATCATCATTGGTTAACATTGTAAATACGACGTCACAATTCTGAATTAATTCCTGCGGATTTGCGCCCGATTTTGCACCAAGATTGATTAATTCCTGTTCTTTTTCTTTTGTTCTGTTGAAAACGGTTACTTCATAATTGGCTTTGAGAAGGTTTTTCACCATCGGGATGCCCATATTTCCAAGGCCAATCCATCCTATTTTCTCTGTACTCATTGTTTTTTTGTTTTAATGATTACGATTCCGGTTTACGATGGAATCTGAAATGTAAATTTACGAAAATTATGAGGCACGCAGGTTTTGCAAATTAAGAAATTTGGCGCTTTATCAATATTGACAAAGGAGAAAATTAGCCACAGATTAAAAAGATTATCACAGATTTTACAAACAAATTATTAAAGAAATCTGTGTAAATCTTTTTAATCTGTGGCAAAATCCAATCTATTTTATAAAAAAAAACCTCGTCTATTTCTAAACGAGGTTTGTAGATTTGGGGGTAATTAAATCAAAAACTAAAACTAAAAAAATCTTTTAGAATTGGTATTTTATACTGGTCATTACTTGACGAGGAGCAATTGGGTTTACGCTGTAATTTTCGTGTACCGTATAATTCAATTCATTTGTTATGTTTGAAAGTTTACATAAGATTGATATTTTTTTCCAAGTATAACCAGCCGAAACATCAATAGTTGTATATCCGTCGATAGGGATTTCTCTGTGCCAGATTCCGTCAGGTTTGGTGTTGTCATATTGATCATTCCAACCCCCAAGACGATCACCAATATAGTTTCCTATTGCTCCAAAAGATGCTCCTTTCAAAAGTCCTGATGATACATTGTAGAAAAAGCTCAAATTGGCTGTATGTTGTGGTGTTCTTACCAAACGATCGCCTTCTATATTACTTCCGTTTAATCCAGATGTATGGGTATAACGCATATCGTTGTAGCTGTATCCGGCAATAATGCTTAAACCTTCGATTGGACGTGATGTAACGTCAACCTCAATACCTTTACTTTTGGTTCCACCATTCAGAGTTTTTATGTTTGTATCCGAGTTAAGAGAACCATCAGCTTTGAATTCTGCCATTTGAGCCAAGTTACTATTGGTAATTTGATAAACGGTTACGTTTGTTGTCAAAAGTCCTTTCCAGAAATCTTTCTTGATACCGGCTTCATATTGGTCGATTATCGATGGGGCAATTGGTTTTAAATCCGGTGTAGTTCCGGTGTTTGGTGTAAATGAGCTAGAGTAACTTCCAAAAATTGACATGTCTTTTGTTGGTTGGTAAACCAATCCGATTTTTGGAGAAAAAGCATTGTCCAGTTTTTTGGCACCAACTGTAGGAACGGCATTTTCTGGAGCTGTAGTTTGAATTGCTTTTTTTGCATCATAAACTTCTTTGTAAGTAGTAACTTCGGCTTCTTGCCAAGACCAACGAATACCCGCCAAAACTTTAATTTGTTCAGTAACCGAAATCAAATCCTGGAAATAAACCCCAAAACGGTTGGTTTCTGTTTTTGCTATTTGAGTATTTCTTGAATTTGGCTCATCATTTCTTTGTTTTGAAGGATCAAAAGTGTAAAGATTAATTGTGTCATAATTTGCAGGAGTAAACACATAAGTATATGCTGTCGCAAATGAATTTTCCCAATCTGCTCCTGTAAATATTTGGTGTTTTACACTTCCAGTGTTAAAAGTTCCCTGTAGGCTTAATTGGTCGCCCAAAATTTGTTCCAGGTTTTTATTTTCTACTAATGGTCTTGTCCAGTCACCATTAGGAAGTACCGTTGCTAATTGAGCGGTTGATTTTGAAGCCCTGTCATAAGTCTGAAAAGAGCTGTTGAAATTCAGTTTCCAGTTTTTGTTAAAATCATGGTTTACCAAAGCTGAAGCACTTGCTGATTTTGTGTTTCCATTTGACCAAAGCGCACCATAGAAATTGTTGCGAGGTACATCTACAATTGTGGATGAAGTTGTTGTTGTAATAGCTCCTGTTCCAAAATCCGGAGTCCAATCGGCATCCAGGTAATCTCCTTGTACCGTAATTTGGGTTTTATCGCTTATGTTAAAAAGAACCGAAGGGTTAAAGTAGATACGCTCATTTTTTACAACATCTCTGAAACTTTCAGAGTTTTCATAAGAACCATTGATTCTGTAAGCAATAGATTTATTTAACGGGCCATAAAAATCAAATGAAGGTTTATAGAAAGCATAGCTTCCCATTTGCATCGAAATTTCTCCTCCACTTTTGAAAGAAGGAGTTTTGGTAACCAAATTCAAAATTCCGCCCGGGGCCACGTTTCCGTATAGTAATGCCGCTCCACCTTTTAAGAATTCTACTTTCTCTAAACCGGCAACATCTGGAATGGAACCTGCATTATAGCGGAAACCATTTTTGAACATGTTGTTGGCAGACATATCATATCCTCTTGAGTAAAAAGATTCCTGAGCTCCACCACGAGCTGAACTTACGTAAACACCATTTGCATTTTTTACGACTTCGCTTAAGCGAATGGCTTGTTGTTGTTCTATAACTTCACCATCAATTATCTGAACACTTTGCGGAGTATCCATCGGTTTTAGTCCAGAACGTAAAGCCGATACAGGTTTTTGATGTTTATTCCCGTTTACGATTACTTCTTTTAGTTCTTGTCCTTTTCTTTTTTTGACAGTATCGTTTGTTGATTTTATAGTGTCTGATGAAAAATAATATAGATTATCGGCTTTTGAGTCGTTTGAGTTACTTGCAATATCTTGTGCTTGGGTATTAAGGCAGAATGCAACAAAAATTAGGGGGAATAAAATATATTTCATATCGTTTATTTGGAATAATTAAAAATAACGATGCAAATATAAGTTCAAACTATGGAATGACAAAGTTTATTTAGAATAAATATTAATAATATTTTTGTAAATATTTAACTAATTGTATTTCAGTATTTTGATTTTGTGTAAAAGCTGTTTATTGAAGCTGACAACTCTTTTTAGAGATGTTTTGGTTTGTATTAATGACTTTTAACCTAAGTTCAATTATTAATTTTTGGAGCAGAAAGATTAGGCTTTTTCAGTAATCATTGGTCCCGCTCGTTTCGTTGCAATCTTTTCTTTTTTAAAGAAAAAAGAAAAGGATTTCCACTGCAAACGAAAGTTCACTGAACTCCTATGAAAATAAAAAAATAGTGAAGTAATCGGGGCTAAAGAGAGGGATTGTGCGTTCTAAATAATCATTCCAAAGAGGGAAACAGAAAGAATCGAACTTAATCTCTAACACTTTTTTTCTTCAATTTGTAGTTTTTGGATTTTACTATTTTTCCGCTATCAGTAATCATTAGACAACTATAATCAGGAAATTGGTTGAGTAATTCAAGTCCTGCTTTTTGTCCTAAAACCATTAAAGAAGTACTGAGTCCGTTGGCAGTTTCGGCATTTGGACCAAAAACAGTAACGCTGCACAATCCCGTTGCAGGATAACCTGTTGCCGGATTGATGATGTGCGAATAGCGTTTGCCATCAAAAACAACAAATTTTTCGTAGCTCCCAGAAGTTGTGACCGCACCTTTTTCTAATGGAACCGTGGTTAAAAGTTTTTGGGGATGAAAAGGATTTGTAATGCCAATTTTCCAAGGCTTTCCGTTGGGTTGTTTTCCCCAGGTACTCATATCGCCTGAGCCGTTTACAATTCCGGCATTGATTCCCTTGGCG
Source organism: Flavobacterium gilvum (assembly GCF_001761465.1). NCBI lineage: Bacteria > Pseudomonadati > Bacteroidota > Flavobacteriia > Flavobacteriales > Flavobacteriaceae > Flavobacterium > Flavobacterium gilvum. The sequence continues at coordinate 2,087,710 of NZ_CP017479.1, forward strand.
AGCATCATTTCTCTGCATTTGTCCGTTGCGTAACCTTCACCCAAAGCGCCAAAACCAATTTTCATTCCTTTTAGTTTTAAGAAAATGGTCGAGTTTAAGCTGTCCAAAACGATGTTTTTGTAACCCACTTTTTCAACCGATTTTTTTATGGCTTCCGCCGAAGGCATTTCGGTCATGGATCCGTCAAACTTCCAGATTCTGTCCATAGCTGCAAAACTGATATCAAAGCCTCCCTTGGTAATTTCCGAAAAATGAAGAGCTCTTTTGGTGAGTTCAAAAACTTCCTTGTCTACTTTTACCGGCTGTATTCCGGCGTTTCTATTTACTTCGTATATTTGTGTGTTGGGTTTCCAATCAGAGATAAGGTATTCAATTCTTGTGATTTCGGCGATTACTTCGTTTATGTTTTTTTCTGCTGTAAGAGAATCTTGTGCTACAATTGTTATATCAAAACGCCCGCCCATAAGCAGGGTGGTTCTTTTTCTTAAGACTTGACTGTTGCCTGAAAAACCACAAATTATTAATATCAAAAGTGGAAAAAATCTATATTTTGGCTTCATCGTGTAATTTATGTTTTGAATACTATTTTTCTGCTAAGTAGATTCTAAATTGATTGTTGCAATTTTACTTTTTTTGGCATCACAAATTTAACCGCAAGGAGCGCAAAGATATAATCGCAAAGAACACAAAGCTTTGCGACCCTTGGGAAATATTTATAAAGCAATGAAAATCTTTGCGTTCGTGGCGGTAAATATATGTAACAAGAAATTGTATTTAGGTTAATAACAATCCGTCAGCACCTGTCCTTTGGTTTTATAATCCAAAATATTCAAAGAAGTTTGGCTAAGAATTTCATCAAATACATGTTCTACGTCCCGTTGCATCGAGAGCGAGCCGCAAATCATAACAATGCCTCCGTGAGTCAGTAAATCCGTGAAGAAATCGGCATCTTTTCGTATTAAATCCATCACGTAATCATGGTTTTTTTCGCGGGACAAAGCCAAATAAAAACTTTGGAGTTGTTGTTTTTCGATCATTTCATTGGCAAATTTTTTGTGTTCCAAAACAGTTTCGGTTTCCTGTCTAAAACCGGAATATAAATGGATCGCTGTCTTTTTCCTGTTTTGTTCAATCATTCCAAGAAAAGGTGCAATTCCGGTTCCGTTTGAAATTAAGGCCACATTTGAAGTGTTTTTTGGAAGATGAAATGTTACGTTTTTAATGATTCGTGCTTTTATGATCTCGCCCGGTTCAAGATTGTGTAAAAATCCAGAGCCAAGACCGGAAGGATGCAGTTTTACAACCAATTGTATGTTGCCATTGTGATTTCCGATGGAGTAGAGGCGTTCCCGCGTGTCGTTTGCCGGATAAATCGCCAATAAGTCGCCGGATTCGAATTTAGTTCTCGAATTGGCATGAAGCGTGAGTATAAAAGTATGTTCGTTTTCGGAGGTTTCAGTTTTGTTTAACACCATCAGTTTTTGCAAACCTTTGGGTGTGTGATTGTATAAAGATGGAGTTGCAGAGAGAGAAATTCCTGTTTTGGCACTCCATAATTTTATCCAATTGACAAATTCTTCGGCCGATTTGTCGTTTATGGTTTGTAATTCCAAAAGGCGTTCTGACCAATTTTGATTGGCCAATAAAGTATCGACTTCTTGGGCAAAGCCACAGAAATCAGGATAGGCTTTTGAACCAAATCCAACTACCGAAATGTTGATTTTTTGATTTTGTTCGGTTTTGTTAATGAGCGAAATGAATTTACTTGCATTCGAAGGAGGGTCTCCCAATCCGTGGGTTGAGGTGAAAACGATGAGGTGTTCCGCTTTTGCGTAAGCGGAATAATTATTCATTTCGGTAAGGAAAACTTTTTCACCGTGAGCGAGTAATTGCTTATAAATGGCATTGGCAAATCGAAGTGTACTTCCGTTTTCGGAACCGACAAGCAAAATGAATTTACTTTCGCCAGCTTTGAATTTGTTTTTGATTCGGCTCGATCTCCTTTTCAAAGTCATCGCAAAACCCGAATAGATAAAAAACAAAATATTCAAACTTGCTAATCCTAAAATAAAAGCCCAAATGTAGTTGCTTCTTCCGGTGTGTAAATCAAGGCTCAAACTGGACAAAAGGGTGGTTGTAGGGAAACGTTTTTCGCTTACCACAGCTCCTGTGATTTGATTGACTTCGATTTCGCGGTCTTTTAGCGTTATGATGTAATAGTCTTCTGGATCGTCTGAAAACGGGAATTCAATTTTTTCAGCATCGGAAAGAAAAGTGTTTTTGAATACGGAAGAATTTGACTCTTTTTTGGAAATTGGAGTTTCTATTTTTTGTTCCGAATCTTTTTTTGGTATAAAAAAATTGAATTTTTCGAGTGTCAAATAAGTTCCTGTTACGGCAATAATCAATATCGGAATTAGAGCGAATCGACCCAAAATCACATGATAATATTGTGCAAAATAGTCTTTGACGATTTTTGAGAAAAAGTTGCTAAGCCCTTTTTGTCGTTTGAGAAGAAGCACAAATCCCGAAATGGAAATTAGTCCTAAAATAAAAGAGATTAATCCAACGAAAAAACGTCCAGCTTCGTGAAGAAATAAAGAACGGTGAAGTCCTGTAATCCATTGAATAAATTCGCTTTTTTTGATGGGTTCACCTAGTATTTTTCCGGTTCTTGGGTCGATATAGGAATTGATATCATTGTCTTCTTTATCAATGGCTTTTAGCGTTACAAATTGGTTGTGGTCAACGCCCAACTCGGTTATTTCGGGGTATGTTTTTTTGAGTATTGGCAAAGTTTCTTCCAGCGTTATTTTGTCGAAATTTTCCACTTTGTAAGGAGGTAATTTCTCCTGGATAGCATCTACCGCAAGAATGGTTCCCGTTACGGATGCCAATAGTAAAAACAAAGAAGAAACCACCGCCAAGGCCAAATGTGAATAACGCCAAAAAGAAAGAGTCATTGATATAATGTGTTTTGGTAATTATTAAAAATAAAATCTGCGTAAGTCAGCGAAAGTCAGTGTGATTATTTTTTCTCGCAGATTTTTGCAGACTAACGCAGATGAAAAAATTAGATTCTACTCAATCTCACATAGCGAATGTATCCTTTGCCTTCTGTTTTATCTGCGATTCCTTCTGTTGTAAGCGGAATTTCAATATCGTTTGTATAATATTTGTTGTCTTCAACAGCAGTTTCAAAACGTAATTTATATCCTTTGTTGATTTTAGCATCTTCAATTTCCAAAGTTGTCACACTACGATCGCCGCCAGTTACCGAAGCTCCGGTTGTGGCACTGATGTCGGTTGGTCTTTTGGAATAAAATTTATGCCATTGTTTAAGTGTTTTGTACCATTTTTTATCATCGCCCATTACATAGAGGGTTTTGTCGTAATCCCCTTTTGGGTTGATAAGCGACACAACAATGTAAGCACCTTCGCCAGCATAGTTGGACATTTGCAACATGCATTTGTATTTGCTAGTTTGAGCTGAGGCTTGGAATGATAATAATAAGATTAATGTTCCGGTTAAGGCTATTTTTAGTGTTGATTTCATTTTTGAATTATGAATTATGGGTGTTATCGAGTTGATAGTTTTTTTTAATACATAGAAACATAGAATTTATAGTTTTGAAAAGAACTAGATAATCGTTTCACTTTTCACATAGTTGTCTATGCGGAAAATAGTACTATTTCTATTCAGTCTTTTTCATCAGTTTTTAATCTATGTTTCTATGTGTCTCATTTTTTTATTACAGGATTAGAATTTTTAGCTAACGATTAATTACTTCAAAAACTCCAATGATATTTTGTTTTTGCTTAATGTTTCGTTTTCTTTTGCCAAGGCGTATGGACTTTCGTCAAAATCGGTTTTGATTTCTTTTTTTGCGCCAAGCGAAAGAAGGTATTTTAAGATTGTGTCGTCTTTTGAAATCATCGCGGCTTTGTGCAAAGCGGTCAAACCATTCTTATTTTTGGCATTAATATCGATGTTTAAATTGGCAATTTTCTTTAGCAAAGCTAAATCATTTTTGGCAACAGCAAAATGGTAAAGTGTGCTTCCGTCTTTTTGCGGAGCAGCCAAGTCCAATCCTTTGTCTTGCAATAGTTTTATTTTGGTAGCAAAAGCATCTTGTCTTGGTGAATTGCCGCCTTCGGTAGGACGTCCTCCTCCCATTCCTTGCATTTGCGGGCGGTAAGAATCGATTAAGTAAAAACCTAAATTATTCCCGTCTTTGTCAAGCACTTTTACATCGGCTCCTTTTTCTGTCAAAAGAGTTGCTGCTTCAACAGTCCCGGATTGAATTGCTTTTGTCAGCGCCGATTCTCCTTTTTTGTTTTGAGCATTTATGTTTTTGGTGAGAGGCAACAATTGACTCAAAGCTTCAATGTTTTCTCTGTTTGAAGCGGCAATCATTAATGGTGTGTTACCGTCAATATCTGCTTTGTTGCTATCTGCTCCTTTGGAAATAAAGTAGTTGATAATCTCGGTTTGCTTGGCTTTGGTTACCAATGAATGAAATACGTTTTGTCCTTCTTTGTTAGTGGCCGTTGGTTTTATTTTTAAATCTTCAACCAGGTATTTGTAGGTTTCAAGTGTGTTGGCATCTCTACGGGAACCTTGTGCAGCAAAAAGAAGTGCGTTATCATTGTATTTTACTCCTTTTTCCAAAAGGTTTTTTAACAAAGAAATATTTCCAGTTCTTGCCGCATAATTGAAAGCAGTATTTCCATCGGAATCAACATCTTTAAGGGACATTCCTTTTGAAATAAAATAATTGGTAAGCGTAAGGTCTTTGTCGTAGGCTATGGCCAAAAGCAATAGGTTTGCACCATCTTGGTATTTTTTCTTTGGGTCAATTCCTGCTTTGAAAAAAGCATCATAGATTGCTGTGTTTTTTTGACCGCTGCTGGCTGCAGAAGTGATTGGGAAACTGCTGTGGCTGTCTTCAAGATTAATGTTTGAGCCTTTAGCAATTAAATATTCTATGATTTCTACATTACCTTTAGTAGCAGCCCAATGAAGGTAAATTCGGTTATCGTGTGTTGGTTTGTTAACGCTGTTTCCAGGTTGTTCCAGTAAGTATTTTATAGTAGCATTTGGAGCGTCATTATTTATGGCGAGAACAACTGGGTCAAAAGCCTTGTCATTGGATTCTGATGGGTTGTTGCCTTTTGCGATTTCTGCTTGAACCGATGCTACATCAGGATTAGTTTTCCAGAAAGACTGTTCCAAAAGCGTGTTTTTTTGCTGTGCACTGACAAACAAAGTAGCAATGAAAGCGAGGGGGAAAAAAAGATTTTTTTTCATAAAAGTTTTATTAATAGGAGGGATATTTATTTTTGCAATGCATTATTTAGATTAAATAAAAATAGTGCAAATATAAAAATTAATATTACCTTTTAAAGTGTTTCATTTTATAAAATTCCAGTTTTTTGTGATATTGGACTGTTAAAAAATGAAAAGGTTTAAAGTGAGGATTTTATGCCTTTATGTAAGTTTTTTTTATAAAAGTCTACCGATGAAGTTTTTTCAACATTCCAATAATCCACAATATTGTCATTCCGTAGGAATCTCAAATGCTATTCCATAAAGTTAAAGATTCTTATTGTGGAGCCACTTGCGGAGATTCCTACGGAATGACAATATTGTGGATAAGTATTACGTGATATTTCAGAATCAGCCCACTGCTTGAATTTCTTTCATATTATTTTTTTTGAAAAAAATGAGACATCTACAAGATCAGTTTTGATTTTTTTAAAAAAATTAAGCGGCTGTTTTTTCTTTTTTCTTTTTGTTCCTTCCCCACCAAATATAAAAACCAGAAATAGGAAGCGTAGCAATAAGTAAACTGATTAAAAAGGCAAATATTTTTCCTGCCAGACCAAAAACCGCTCCGGTGTGAATGTCATAATTCATTCGTATTAATTTATCGGCAACGTTGGCATCTGCATATTTGTCGAAAATGTGATTCACTTGTATTTCTTTCAATGTGTACTGGTCAAAATAGCGATAATCTATTTTATAAAACGTTCCAACTTCGGGATTGATATTGGCAGCTATGGCCGTGCTGTCGTTTTCCGGAGGATGCACTTCGATGGATTTTGCAGTTGGGTATTCTTTTTGCATCATTTGCCAAACTTTATCTAATGGTTTGGCTATAGTAGTACTTTTTTTTGTTGAAACTGCATCTTGGTAGATTAACGATTTTTTACCTCCAAGAGACTTGTAATAAGAATTGGCAAACCATTGAAACCCCCAAACCAAACCGGTAATGGCAAAAACAAGTGCAATCAATAAAACGTAAAATCCGGTGATGTTGTGCAAATCATAGTTTTTGCGTTTCCATTTTGTTGTGTCTTTCCATCGGAACCAAAAGCGTTGTTTTACAGCATTTTTATTTCTTGGAAACCAAAGAAATAATCCTGAAATAATGAGAATTAGGAAAATTAATGTGGCTGTTGCGCAAACAGTTTGTCCAATTTTTTCTGGTAACCAAAGATAGAAGTGCCCGTCGAGAATGAAACTGAAAAAACCTTCATCCATATTGATGGTTTTCAATTTTTTGCCCGTATAAGGATTCAGATAAATGATATAATAATAAGTAGGTTCGTAATGAAAAAAAATGGCTTCTGCCGATTTTTCTCTTCCATTGTATTTGATAGAATGAAGCACTTTTCCGGGAAGTTCTTTTCTTGCAATTTGTTCCAATTGCGAGGGCAGGAGAAAAGCTTTATTTTGCTTTTCTACAAATCGATATTCTTCGGTATAGTTTTGTATTTCTTCCTGAAAAGCATATAAACAACCGGTGATGGCAATTATAAATACAATGATGCCCGAGGATAACCCGAGCCATAAATGTATTTTACCGATTGCTTTTTTGAAATTATTGTTTTTCATTATAAATGAATTCAACTTCGTGCTTAATGGGAAGTCTTGTTGGGTATAAAGTATTAAAATTTGTAGGTAATATTTATTCTTGCGTTTGTACCGGCTTCGGCCTGCAGATAATACATGTCACCATAGCTGTCATATCCGCCAGAGTATAAGTATTGGTTCAAAATATTGTTCACAATAAGGTTGATAGACACTTTTTTGAATTGATATGAAAGCCCTCCATCGAGACGGAAATAATCTGGAAGAGAACCGGTATTATTTGGAGAAATAAACCAAGGAGCTCTTTTTACTTGGTATTGATAGCCTAACGAAGCACCAAATCCGTTGAAGAAACCATTATCAAAAGTGTAATTCAACCATGTGCTTTGAATGTGTTTGGTTGAGCCCGGAATTTGGTTTCCAACCATTGTTGGGTCTGTATCTTCAGTTACTCTTCCTTCAGTAAAAGCATAGTTGGCAATAACGTCAAAGTTTTTAAGAATTTCTCCTCTTACATCAACTTCGATTCCTTTAATTTTATGCTGACCGCCTTCTTTGTTGTATTGCATTGATCCATTCGAATGGTCGGGGTCAATGGTAAGAACATTGTTCATCGTAATTTGGTAGGCAGCCAATACCGAATTCCATTTTCCGTTGAACCAATCTTTTTTATATCCCAACTCCAGATTGGTTCCCGTTTGCGGATTGAAGCTTTTTCCCTGCCAATCGGTTCCATAATTTTCGGTAAAAGATTCATCGCGTACAAAATAGAAAGAGTTGTCGCTGTTTAATGAATAACTTAAGCCAATGCGAGGCGTGAATTTATCATTGGATGTTCCGCCCGAATAAGCATCTGTTGCTTTCAGCAAGGTATATCTTCCTGCTAAAGTTAAGCGAAGTCTATCGTCCAAAAATCCTATTTCGTCCTGAATATAACTCGCCGTATAATTGTTTTTGTATTTTACGCCGCGCTCTTTTATATCCTTACTTCTGTCAAAAGTAGGAGAGGAGGGCAATGTTCCATGCACCGGATTGTAAACGTCCAAATCAGGCATGGTAAAATATTGATTCCAGTCGTGATAATAGGTTTTTTCGCTTATATCTATACCTCCCAAAAGTTTGTGGGAGACAGCACCAGTTTTGAAATTACCATTTACAAATGATTGGGCGATATAGGTTTTTCCTAAAATATCCCAATTGCTTCCCGCTCTTTTGAGGATAGCATCGTTGTTTGGGTCAAAACCATTAGGCCATAATTTGATTCCTTCTTGTTGGTAATTCATATAATCACCCTGAAAAGTAACGCGCCAATTATCATCGAATTTATGTTCGATAATTCCCAAAAGACTTCTTTCGAGCATATCGGTTGGGTCTAAGTTGGGTTCTGATGTGGTGTTGCTTCTTGGTAATTCTTCATAGCCATTTTTCATAAAAAGATAGTTGGCTCCAATGGCATTTACCTTTGAGAATTGTTGGGTATATTCGAGTGTGATTGAAGTATTGTCTGTGGGCAAATATTTTAATACTGGGGCAAATGAATAACGGTCATTGAAATCAAAATCTCTATAACTGTCTCTTTTTTGTCCCATAACATTCAGGCGGTACAAGAGTTTTCCATCTTTGGTTAGTTTACCGTCGAGGTCAAAAGTGCCTCTGAATAAATTATCGCTTCCGTAGGTAAAACTCGCTTCGGCTTTGTTCCTTCCGCTTGGTTTTTTGGTCACCACATTATAAAAACCACTTGGATTTCCGGTTGCAAGCATAAAACCTGCTGGGCCCTTTACAAATTCAATACGTTCTACCATGCTCATATCTTCCGTCAATGGCCCCCAAGTTGTACTCATGTTCATTCCATTTCTGAAAGCCGAAACCTGACTTCCTCTCATGGTAATTCGGGCATAATTATCCCAGTGTTCTACTCTTGTTGCGCCACTTACATTGCGGGAAACTCCTTCGAGCATATCAAAAATTTGCTGATTCTGCATCAACTTTCCGGTAATCACTTGTATGTTTTGTGGAATTTCGATTATAGGACCTTGCAATCGCAGCGAAGAGGAAATTCTATTGGTTTTAAAAGTACTTTTGTTACTCAAAATTACAACTTGATTCAGCTCTTGATTCACCAAGTCGAGTTTTAAATCTTGGATGGTAATTCCTTTTGATGTAATTATTATTTCTTTATTAATGTCTTTATAGCCTACTAAGGTAACAATCAATATGTGTGTTCCGGCTGGGATATTTTTAATTTCATAAATACCATTGTTCCCGGATATTGTGTTTTTATTTGTTCCTTTTATCGAAAGAGACACTCCTTCTGCAGGTTTATTGTCGCTGGTTTGGATGATTCCTTTTATAGTTCCTCCTTTTATGCTTGCATTTCCCTGTCCGAATACAGATATTACCGAAAACAGAAAAGCAATAAAGAAAGGGAATATATTTTTCATTTATTTTAGAATCAATTAATTTAGGTTGCAAATTTATTGACTAATTTTTTATCAATGAAATTAATTAAGATTAATTATAAATAATAATTTTGATTGATGTTGGTTTTGAGGCAAAAAAAAACATTACCAGTTTATTGATAATGTTTTATGAATTTGTAATTATTTTGTTTGCTCCTCCTTTTTCATTCCGAAGCTTTCGGAACTTGGTTTCCCCAATTGTATTCCCGAAATGGAAGCCACAAGACTGTCTTTTTTAATTAGTGAGTAAGTTATTTTTTGTGGATAATCATGTTTTGGGTTTTCAAAAATCAATTGTTTTTCTGTAATAATAGTCATTTTAAAAGGAACTGTTTTATCATCGTTTTGTCCTTTTACGGTTGCATTGTAGAATAGTTCTTCTCCTTTTTGTTGCAACGTCATGGTTTCAAAATGCAGCGTGTCTTTTTCTTTAATAAAAAAAGATTCTCCTTGAAAAGTACTGTCGTTAAGTTGTTTCCAACTCTCAGAAAGAACACCATCATCAGTTTTAGTTTCCCATTTACCCAATAACCAATTGGCTTTTTTTATTTGGTCTTTTTCGGTTGCTTCAGGATTCTTTTTACAGGAAATAATGACTAACAAAAGCAGTATAAGGGTTGTTTTTTGAAACATATTTTGAGTGTTTGGTTTTGTATTGAGACGCTAAATTATGAAAAAAAATGTTAGCCATGAGTTACAGAGACGAAGTATAACGGATAGTTAACCGCAAAGGTCACGAAGAATTACGCAAAGTTCGCAAAGCTTTGCGTTCCTTGCGCTTTCTTTGTGAACTTTGCGGTTAAATTTATAAAAAGCTTTTTTGTAAAATCGAGTAAACCAATTCTTTTGTTGGTTTTTGGTCTTTCAGTTTTGCCCGAACTTCATCAAAAGTTACTTTAAAATCGCAACCCAATTTGTAATCGCCGCAACCATACGCCGTTTTTCCTTTCAGCACGGTTCCTTTTTTGCATTTTGGACAAGTTAATGTTTCCGATGTTGTTGATGAGGTTTTTGGTTCTGTTTTCTTTGGTTCCAATTTCAACTTGTAATTTTCCTCAAAACGAATTAAACCTTCAATGGTTCCAGAATCATTTTTAAAGCCTTTTATGTTTACAGTTGAGCCTTTTTGAAGCAATCGTAAATATTGATTTTCCGATATTTTTTTCTCTGCAAAAACATAAGGCAATACAAAATCGCAGCCTGATTTATATTCGCTGCATCCGTAAGCAGATTTTCCTTTTATGAAATTTCCTTTTTGGCATTTCGGACAGATTTCTGCCAAAATTCCATCAGCCTTTTTTTTCTCAACCGCGATTTCCTGTTTTTGGATGCTTTGCGCATGCGATATATTGGCACGTCTGGTTTCGCTTCGAACTTCATAGACCAAAGCTTCGACCATGCGTTTCATGTTATTGATAAATGATCCAGCGGTAAATTCCCCTTTTTCAATGTCTTTCAATTGCTTTTCCCAAGTTCCAGTAAGTTCAGCTGACTTAATCAATTCATTCTGAATGGTATCAATCAACTGAATTCCCGTTGGTGTAGGCAATACCTGTTTTTTGTTCCGAATAATATATTGGCGTTTAAAAAGCGTTTCGATAATATTTGCCCGCGTTGACGGACGCCCGATGCCGTTCTCTTTCATCAATTCACGTAAATCTTCATCGTCAACCTGTTTTCCGGCGGTTTCCATGGCACGTAACAATGTTGCCTCTGTAAATTGATTGGGCGGTTTTGTTTCTTTTTGAAGGAAAGAAGGTTCATGCGGTCCTTTTTCACCCACAATAAAACTTGGCAATATATCCGCTTCTTTTTCTTTGGCGTTTGGGTCTTCAAAAACAACTCGAAATCCTTTTTTTAGGATTTCTTTTCCCGTGGCTTTAAAAGTGACATCAGCCGCTTTTCCTATTACAGTCGTGTTGGCAACCAAACAATCATCATAAAACACGGCAATAAATCTTTTTACAATAATATCATACACCTGTTGCTGATTGTATTGTAAATTAATTTCCACGCCGGTTGGAATAATCGCGTGGTGATCGGTTACTTTTTTGTCGTTGAAAACCTTGGGTGATTTTTTTATTTTTTTCTCCAAAAGAGGTTGTGTCAACTCGGCATAATTGGTTAATTTTTGCAGAATTCCAGGCACTTTCGGATAAATGTCATTTGGTAAAAAAGTCGTGTCAACTCTAGGGTAAGTGATTGCTTTTTGTTCGTATAATGTTTGCGCAATTTTCAGCGTTTCATCTGCCGAAAAGCCAAATTTTTGATTGCAATAGACTTGCAGTCCTGTTAAATCAAAAAGTTTTGGAGCGTATTCGTTTCCGTTCTTTTTTTCGACAGAAACAATTTCGAACTCGCTTTCTTTGACTTTATTGGCCAAAATTTCTCCATCTTCTTTTTTCAAAAAACGACCTTCTTCATAACTAAAAAGCGTTTCTCTGTATAAAGTCTGCAACTCCCAATACGGTTGCGGTTTGAAATTCTCGATTTCCTTAAAACGGTCCACAACCATTGCCAATGTTGGCGTTTGCACTCGTCCGATGGATAATACTTGCTTGTAACCGCCATGCTTTACGGTGTACAAACGGGTGGCATTCATCCCGAGTAACCAGTCGCCAATAGCTCTTGAAAAACCAGCGTAATATAAATTATCGTAATTGGTTGATGGTTTTAGATTTTCAAAACCCTCTTTGATGGCTTCGGTGGTTAGGGACGAAATCCACAAGCGTTTTACTTCGCCTTTGTACTGCGCTTCATTCATCACCCAGCGCTGAATGAGTTCTCCTTCCTGCCCAGCATCCCCGCAGTTTATTACTAATTCGGCTTTGTCAAATAAACTTTTTACGATTTTAAACTGTTTTTGGATACCCGAATTATCAACTACTTTGGTTTCAAATTTTTCGGGGAGCATCGGGAGGTTGTTCAAATCCCAGCCTTTCCAGTGAGGCTTGTAATCGTTGGGCTCCTTTAAGGTGCATAAATGCCCAAAAGTGTAGGTGACTTGATAGCCATTGCCTTCAAAATAACCGTCGTGCTTGGTATTGGCACCCAAAACGGATGCGATTTCTCGTGCTACACTTGGTTTCTCGGCAATACAGACCTTCATTTTTTGACTTCTAATTTGAAGGCGAAATTAGGGATTTTCAAATTGGTATTGAAATTTTGTTTTGCGCTAAGGAGAGAGCAATGTCATTAAGTTAAGCCTTGTTTTTTTTCGCAGAGTCGCAAAGTCGCAAAGTTTTAGACTATTTTCTTTGCGCCTCAGCGTCTTTGCGAGAGTTATATTCAGAAATAAATTAGCAAGAAATCCTTAACTTAATGACATTGCGCACTAGTTAGGGGGATAAAAACCTGTTTTTATATTAAAGACAAAAAGCTGCAAGAAATTCACTTGCAGCTTTTGTCTTATATCAAATTCAGTTTTGAAATCTATTTGATTTTCTGTTTCAAATGTTTTTCTAAGAATTTCTCCATCGCTGAGTAAAAATCAAAACGGTTATTTTGATTTCTAAAACCATGTCCTTCGTCATTTTTTACCATATATTCTACAGCAACACCACGTTTTTTCAAGGCTTCTACCATTTGGTCGCTTTCGGCTTTATTTACCCTCGGGTCGTTTGCGCCCTGAGCTATAAACAAAGGTGTTTTAATTTTATCAGCATGCAGAGCCGGTGAAGACGATGCAAGTAGTAAACTATCTTTTTTAGGGTCTCCCACCATTTCATGAAACTGATCTAAGTACGGTTTCCAGTAAGGCGGAATCGTATTCATAAACGTAAATAAATTACTTACGCCAACATAATCAACCGCAGCTGCATATAAATCAGGAGTAAAAGTGATTCCGGCAAGAGTGGCATAACCGCCATAACTGCCTCCGTAAATCGCAATTCTTTTTTCTTCGGCAATGCCTTCTTTTTTCAGCCATTCAGCGCCGTCAGTAACATCGTCCTGCATGGTTTTTCCCCATTGTTTGAAACTTAATTCCCAAAATTTCTTTCCATAACCTGTACTTCCTCTGTAATTCATTTGCAAAACTGCATAACCACGATTAGCTAAAAACTGAACTTCTGGATTATAATACCAGCCGTCTCTTGCCCAAGGGCCACCATGAGGATTAATAATTACAGGCAGATTTTTGGGTTCAATACCAATCGGAAGCGTTAAATAACCGTGAATTTCCAAACCGTCTCTTGATTTATAAGTGATTGGTTTGATGTGACTCATTTGATTTTCCTTAATCCAAGGATATGGATCTGCAACTTCTTTAATTTCTGCAGTTTTGAAATCATACAAATAAAATTTTCCCGGAGTTCTGTCATTTCCTGCCCAGACAATAGCTTTGGTTCTAGCGTCGTCATAGCTTACGATGTCGGTTTCGTAGCCTTCAATTTGTTTTTTCAGATTGTTGTTGATTTCTTCCCATTCTTTGTCAAAGAAATGTTTTTCTTTTTTTTCAGCTTCCCAATCAACAGAAACCAAAGTTTGTTTTTTTCTGTCGTAAGTGATTCCGTTTAAATCATAATTATTGTCAGCATACAATTCTTTTACGTTTTTTTTGCCGATTGGGTCGTATTCAACTAAAACCACTTTATCTTTTCCTATATTGCTTAATGCATAAATATTTTTATTGTCTTTATCAAAAGATGAAGGTATAAAATAATCTTTGAAAGTCGTAGTAATCAAAGGAGTAAAAGGTTCTTTGTCTGAATTTCGGTAATTCCAAGTAATGTTTACGCCGTCAGTTTTTGAAGCAAGGCGAATAACACCATTATTGTCTGTAACCCAGCTGTCAAAGTTTTCTTTGTTGTTATAAAGTAGTGTCAAAGCTCCAGTTTCGACATTTAAAAGATACGGGTCAAAATATTCTTTTACCCTTTTGTTGATCTGTACAATTAACTCTTTTTCTTTTCCTTTGATGTCAATCAAAGCATCTGTAATATCGCTTCTTACACCAGGAAAAGGTGTTAATTTTTTTAAATCTGTTCCGTCTGCTTTTACCGAAAAAAGCTGAAAATTTTCATCTCCGCCAATGTCTTGTGCATACACAATTCTGTCACCTTTCCACATATAATTAAAAATGCTTCTTAGTGTATCATTGGTAACACGAACCGATTTTTCTTCGCCTACTTTTTGAACAAAAATATTGGTTTTTCCTTTGTAGTCGGCTCGATAACTAAAATAATTTCCATCGGGTGAGATTCTAAAAGAGCTTTTTTCTCCATTCTTGAAGAAAGTTTTCACGTCAATTAATGGGGCAGGAGTTTCTTTGGGTTCCTGTTTGCAGGAAATAAAAAATGTTGCCAAAACAACTAAAACGGATAAAACGGATTTTCTAATCATATTTTGCTTTTTTTGATGTTTCTGGAATTAAAAACTGCTCTTGAAAATGGGGCTACAATACTGTATGATATTGAAAATGTGATGTGTATGATTTCAAAAGTAAGAAAAAGTTTTTAATATTTAGAACGAAAGCCGAATTATTTTACAAATTGTTTTGATTGTAACGAAATGTGGGATTTAGAAGGTGGTGTTGAATTTTTTGTTTTTTGTGTCATTGCGAGGAACGAAGGAAATACATTAAGAATATTCTTTTTAGGTTTTACTTTTGATAGTAAGGTTGCTTCGTGCTTCGCAAAGACTATGATTGTGGAATTTTATTGTTTCTCGTCAGAGTTAAGCCAAATTACACTTTGCTCTGATTTATGATTTTGTCCAATAATGTCTCTGTATAGTTCTGGTCGTCTTGCTTTTATGTATCGATGTCCTCCCGCCTGAATAAGTTTTTCTGGATTAATTGTAGTGGTTACAAAACTGTCATCAAATGAACGACATTCGGCAAGAACGTCTCCAAAAGGATCAATAATCATAGAACAACCATTTTTTAGCTGATCATCGTCCATTCCTATTGGGTTTGAAAAAACAACATAAACAGCATTATCATAAGCTCTGGATGGTAACCATTTCATTAGCCAATCCCGTCCTTTCATACCATCAAATTCCAATCGTAGCGAAGTAGGATCGACTTCACGATTTGCCCAAAGTTTTGGATCTACAAAACCTGCTCCTGGTCGTGTTGAAGGTGTACACATCGTTACGTGGGGCATAAAAATTATATCTGCTCCCAATAAAGTTGTTGCCCTTACATTTTCAATAATGTTGTTGTCGTAACAAATTAAAATTCCGCATTTCCACCCATTAAGTTCAAAAACACAATAATTATTTCCGGGTGTCAAGTTCGGATTTATAAAAGGATGTAATTTTCTATATTTTGCAACTACTCCATTTTTGTCTACGCAAACGTAGGCTTTGAATAAATTGTCATTTTCGTCTTTTTCAAAAAGGCCTGCTAATATTGCAATGTCATATTTTTTTGCTATTTCTGTTAATTTCAAAACACTTTCTCCAGTAGGAATAAATTCTGCTAAATCAAGCATTTGCTCTTTCGAAAGATTTCTGGCAAATGTATAACCAGTAATAGAACATTCATGAAAAGCAATTATGTTCGATCCTTCACTTGATGCTTTTTGGGAAAGTTTTTCAATAATAGAGAGATTATAAGCTTTGTCACCACTTTTGTTTTCAAACTGTGCTGTCGATATTTTTATTTTGTTCATAGTAATAGTTACAATGTTTAGTCGATTGTTTTATTTTTAATCTTCAATGTTAGTTTTGTATTCATAACAATTGATTTATGTGTAAAATTGAAAGATATATACGTAATAAAAAAATATTTTAAGAAATGTTTTTCGTGGTGTCTGGTCTGCTTGTGTTTAACTATTGTATTAATTTTTACATTTCATTGCGAGATACGGAGTAAACTCACTTTGTTTTTTTCGTTATTGTTTTTTTAACTCTTTTAAATGTGTCCAAAGCATATCTTTTGAAAATTCTCCAAAAAAAGAAATATAATTTCCGTTTGGTGAAACTATTACATAGCTGTAACATGGATAATGAAACCTAAAAAATGTTTTCTCTATTATATTCTCAGGGTCCTTGTACCACTTTATAATCCCATCAAATTTCTCCAGACCTTCGTTACGTCTATACAAATAAATAGGTTTGGTTTTCGAAATCTTAAAAATTTTCTTTTCCAATGTCGTAAACCATTCCTTGTAAGATTGTCGAGTTGCTGTGCCCGATGAATTATATGGGTCTTTTCCAGGATAAAATATTGCAACAAGTGGTTTAGTTCGATCAATTTGTGAATTAGTTCGTTCTTCAATTTTTAAAATAATTTCTTCCAGATTATTGATTTTACCTCGTTCGGTTCTGTCTTTTGGTAATAATCGATATTTTTCCAATGAATCATTTTTGGCAATCATTAAATTGTTTTTTTGAGCGATAATAAGAAATTCTTTTTTTGAAATTTTATTTTCATTTTGGTCAAAGTAAATCCCGTTTTCTGGTAAATCTTGTGCATCACAAAATGTATTGAACAGTATAAATATAAATAGTATGATTGTTTTTGTAGAATTGACGATTTTCATGATATTTCTAGCTTATATTCTTGTTAATGATAGTCTTACAAGAAGGTTTTATATGAACAAATATAATATAATCGTGTTGTAAGAAAGAAGAATTTTCGGATTATTTTGAATAAAAAACTTGAAAATTTTATAGCGGGAACTTTCAATAAAAATTTTGTAATTTTGCAGTCCAAAATAAAAGGACTTATAAAATGTTAGATAGACTTCAATATGTAAAGCAGCGTTTCGATGAGATTTCGGATTTGATTATCCAGCCGGATGTCATTGCTGATCAAAAACGTTATGTGCAGCTTAACCAAGAATACAAAAGCATTAAAGCCTTGGTTGAAAAGAGAGAAGAATACATTATAGTTTTGGCAAATATTGATGAGGCAAACGAAATTATTGCCGATGGAAGTGATGCCGAAATGGTGGAAATGGCCAAAATGCAGTTGGATGAAGCCAAAGATCGCCTGCCACAATTGGAAGATGAAATTAAATTTATGCTGATCCCAAAAGATCCTGAAGATGCGAAAAACGTTATGGTGGAGATTCGTGCCGGAACGGGTGGGGATGAAGCAAGTATTTTTGCAGGAGATTTGTTCAGAATGTACACCAAATATTGTGAAAGCATGGGGTGGAGAAGTTCTGTTGTGGATATGAATGAAGGGACTTCGGGTGGTTTCAAAGAGGTTATTTTTGAAGTTACAGGAGAAGATGTTTACGGAACATTGAAGTTTGAAGCGGGTGTTCACCGTGTGCAACGTGTACCTCAAACGGAAACTCAGGGACGTGTACATACATCGGCTGCGACGGTTATGGTACTTCCAGAAGCTGAGGAGTTTGATGTTCAGGTAGATATGAATGATGTTCGTGTGGATTTCTTTTGTTCGTCAGGACCTGGAGGACAATCGGTGAATACGACGAAATCGGCTGTACGTTTAACTCACATTCCTACCGGATTGGTGGCACAATGTCAGGATGAAAAATCACAACATAAAAATAAAGATAAAGCTTTGATGGTATTGCGTTCTCGTTTGTACGAAATGGAATTGGCCAAAAAACAAGAGGAAGATGCCAAAAAGCGTAGTTCTCAGGTAAGTTCGGGTGACCGTTCGGCTAAGATTCGTACGTATAACTACGCGCAAGGTCGTGTAACCGATCACCGAATTGGTTTGACTCTTTACGATTTGGGTAACATTATGAATGGTGATATTCAGAAAATTGTTTCCGAATTAGCATTGGTTAACAATATGGAGAAATTAAAAGAAGCTAGCGAAGTTTTTTAAGAAAATAGATGCTGGAGTATACAAAATAGAATAAAGGAAAAGATGCCATACTGAATTAAGTTTTGGCATTTTTTTTAATTTTAAAATAACTGATATGTATAATTAGGTTCAAAGTTGGGCAACCTGAAACTTTAAACTTTAAATTTTAAACTTTTCTTTCAAATGACAACACAAGAACTTATAGACCAGATTAAAATTAAAAAATCATTTCTATGCGTAGGATTGGATGTGGATTTAAATAAAGTACCAAAACATTTATTAACTACCGAAGATCCTATTTTTGAATTCAACAAAGCTATTATTGATGCGACTCACGATTTGGCTGTGGCTTATAAACCCAATATTGCTTTTTTTGAAGCTTATGGTTTAAAAGGATGGCAGTCATTGCAAAAGACGATTGACTATATCAATGAAAAACATCCTGAAATTTTCACCATTGCCGATGCCAAAAGAGGTGATATTGGAAATACTTCGTCGATGTATGCCAAAGCTTTTTTTGAAGATTTGAATTTTGACAGCGTAACTGTGGCTCCTTATATGGGAAAAGATTCGGTAGAGCCTTTTCTCGCTTTTGAAAATAAACACACTATTATGTTGGCGTTAACTTCTAATGAAGGTGCTTTTGATTTTCAGACACTTCAGGTTAACGGAAAAGAATTGTACAAGCAGGTTTTGGAAACATCTAAAACATGGAAAAATTCTGAAAATTTAATGTATGTTGTTGGTGCTACCAAAGCCGAGTATTTTACAGAAATAAGAAAGATTGTTCCAGATAGTTTCTTGCTAGTACCGGGTGTTGGTGCACAAGGGGGAAGCCTTCAAGAAGTGTGTAAATACGGAATGAATGACAATATTGGACTATTGATTAATTCTTCACGAGCGATTATTTATGCTTCGAATGGAACTGATTTTGCTGATGTTGCAAGAGCAGAAGCTTTGAAAATGCAACAAGAAATGGAAGAAATAGTTAGTTTGAAATTTTAAAAGTTTAAATTGTTTAAAGTTTAAAGTTATTTAAAGGTTTAAATTGTTTAAAGTTTAAAGTTGTTTAAACGTTTATAGCAATTCTCTTTGAGTATAATTAACCGCAAAGTTCGCAAAGTTTTTCGCAAGGTTCGCAAAGGTAATAACTTTGCGAACTTTGCGGTTTTTTACACAATCCAAAACTTTAAACAAATTAAAAACATTAAACAAAAAGATGAAGCAATTCAAAGACCAAATAGGAAATATTCACACTTTTAATTCGACTCCAAAGCGAATTGTTTCTCTCGTTCCTTCTCAAACCGAATTATTGTACGATTTGGGTTTGGAAGAAAACATTGTTGGAATCACCAAGTTTTGTGTGCATCCTTTTCATTTGAAATCTACAAAAAAGATTGTCGGCGGGACTAAGAATGTCCATTATGATAGAATCAAGTTATTGGAACCGGATATTATCATTTGCAACAAAGAAGAGAATACGCAGGGAATGGTCGAGGAATTGCAGGAGATTTGCCCTGTTTGGGTAACGAATGTTGCTTCGTTTGAGTCTAATTTTCAAATGATTACCGACTTTGGTCAGGTTTTTGATAAAAGAACAGAAGCCCGAAAGTGGAATGATAAATTGGCTTTTGCCTTGAGCGATTTTAAAAAATTTATCAATAATATTCCGGTTAGGAAAGTGGCGTATTTTATTTGGAAAAATCCATATATGGTTGCCGGTTCAGGAACTTTTATAGATGAATTATTAAAGCTGAACCATTTTCAGAATTATTTTGTTTCCTTAGAAAGGTATCCCGAAATTGATCTTGAAAAAATTGATGAAGAAAATGAATTGGATTTGATTTTGCTCTCGTCAGAACCGTTTCCGTTTAAAACTGAAGATGGTTATGAAATAGTCAAATCGTTTGGGGATAATGCGCAAGCGATTCTAGTAGACGGGGAAATGTTTTCTTGGCACGGAAGCAGATTGATTAAGGCTTTGGAGTATTTTAAATTTCTTCATAAAAGTATTTAGAAAGATAGAATCGATTTGTCAAAAGTCAAAACGACAATTGTCAAAAGCCAAAGTTCAGTAATCTAACAATCTAGAAGTCGTAAAAAGTACTATATTTGCTAACAAAAAAAGCCTAGTGATTAATTTTACAATTTATAAGAACGAGAACAGCGATCATCCGAGCGGTAGCGAACAGGCGAAGCAATGGGTCACATTTGTGCATGGAGCTGGAGGAAGTTCATCTATTTGGTTCAAGCAAATAAGGGATTTTAGAAAAGATTACAATGTTTTGTTGTTGGATTTGAGAGGGCACGGTGAGTCAAAACCAACCTTGAAAACCGCTTTTAAACAAAAATATACTTTTTCGGCTTTGGCCCATGATATACTGGAGGTTTTGGATCATCTTAAAATTGAAAAATCACATTTTGTTGGAATTTCATTGGGAACTATCCTCATCAGGCAATTGGCAGAAATGTATCCTGACAGAGTGCAAAGCATGATTCTTGGCGGAGCTATCCTAAAAATGAATTTTCGTTCTCAAATATTAATGCGTTTGGGAAACACTTTTAAGTATGTTTTACCTTATTTGGTTTTGTATAAGTTTTTTGCTTTTGTGATTATGCCCAAAAAAAGTCATAAGCAATCAAGGTCTCTTTTTATAAACGAAGCCAAAAAATTGTATCAAAAGGAATTTATCAAATGGTTTAAATTAACTGCCGAGATAAATCCAGTGCTGAAATGGTTCAGACAAGTAGAATTGAATATCCCTACGCTTTATGTAATGGGTGAAGAAGACTATATGTTTTTGCCTTCGGTACGTAAAGTGGCAGAAAATCATTACAAAACTTCTCAGTTATTTGTAATCGAAAATTGCGGACATGTGGTCAATGTTGAGCAACCTAATGCCTTCAATACTGCGGTTTTGTCTTTTATACAAACAACAAAATAAATCGAACTTATTGTAACTAAAAATGCCCGCATCATTTAAGATGCGGGCAACTTTATAACTAACCAAAACCAAAGTAATAAATAACCAGTTTATTACATTGCAAAGATGCGAATAATGTTTAAGCATCGTTGTTAAGGAATTGTTATTACTTTTTCTTAAAAAGTTAAGTTTTTCAAGTTAATTTTAACAGACTATTATTCTTGTTTTTTTGAGCGTAAAATAGCGATTATCAAAGTCGCTTTTGTTTTGCTTTAAATTTTATAAAATGATAAAAAAAGCAATATCATTTTATTTAAATTGATATTGACATTGCCATTGACTTATTTTTTGTCCTGTAATGCAAATACCTTTTTTAATAAGTCCGAAGTTCTCGCATTCAAATCGGTACGAATGTTTTTTTCTTCAACGGTAATCATTTTGAAAACACCATCCAATGCTTTTTTGGTGATGTAATCCGTAAGGTCGGGATTTACTTTGGTGACTAACGGAATCATGTTGTATTGTTTTATCATTTTGGTCCAGATTACATCGGCACCAACCTTTCCTATGGATTGTTGAACCACTGGATTAAATTTAGCATAAAGGGGTTGTTGGGTTGATGATTGTAGATAGACCGTTGCAGCGTTTTCCTGTCCCAGCAAAATGCTTTTCGCATCTGTTATTGTTATGTTTTTGATAGCCGAAACAAATATTGGTGTTGCTTCTTTTACGGCATCTTCGGCGGCGCGGTTCATGGCTAATATTCCTTCATCAGCCAATTTTGAAAGTCCCATTTTTCGAAGCGTTTTGTCGACTTTTGCCAATTCTTCAGGCATAAGAATTTTTACGGCTTCGTTTTTATAAAATCCATCGGTTGCGGTGAGTTTTGATACTTGAACTGTTACTCCTTTATTAAGCGCTTCTTTTAGCCCGGCGGCAATATCCAGACTGCTGTTTGATTTTGTGATAGTGCCAATTTTATCGGCAGCTTTTGTAAGTATATCTTTTAGTTGGGCATTACTGATTGCAGGTAGGAGGAGAAGTAGGAATAAGGTTTTTTTCATTTTGTTTATTTTTTTCAAAAATAAGTAAAGAATGTGAACCGATTGGTAGTACTTTATCGATGAAATGTAAAAAAGCATCGATTTAATAAAGAAGCAGCATCGAATTTATTCTGTATATTTGTAATATATTGAAATATAGATATTTGTGTTTTGTTTTTGATGTGAAAATAATTGCAATTTCAAAGAGATGAAAATACTCGAATTGGAATTATTATCGGATGATATTCCAAAAACTGAAATTTTTTATAATCGGGTTTTGGGATTGGAAACCTTATATTGTGATAGTTCTACTGTTTCATTCCAAGTAGGCATCACAAAACTGACTTTTCATGTTTCCCAAAATGAAAAACCGGTTTATCATTTTGCATTTGATGTCCCCAATAATAAGTTACTTGAAGCATTTTCCTGGATAGAAGACAAAACCGAAATCATGTATGTGGTTCCGCCCGATAAAATTGCTGATTTCTATAACTGGAATGCCAAGTCCTTTTATTTTTATGACAATAATAGAAATATTATAGAATTTATTGCACGATACGATTTGAACAACGCCACTGAAAAACCATTTGATGGCAAGTCTATTATATCTGTAAGCGAGATTGGACTAGTTTCCATAAATGTCAACGAACAATGCGACGAACTGTTTGAAACATACGGATTGACGCCTTATTCAAAACAACCCAAACTACCTAAATTTATTGTTTTAGGAACCGTAACCGGACTTTTTATTCTTGTTGAAGAAAACAGGAATTGGTATCCGACAACCGATAAAAAATCAAAATCCTTTTGGACAAAAATTTTGTTCAGTTATAAAGGAGAAAACAAAGTGTTGGAAGTTTTAGAAGGAAATAAATCAAAATTATTGTAAAATTTAAATAGACAAAAAAATGGAAAATCAAGACAATCAGCCTTCACCGGCAAGTATTATGCAAATCGGTTCGGGATTTTGGGCATCAAAAGTGTTGCTTGCAGCAATAAAATTTCAATTATTCTCGAAGCTTGACGAAAAAGGATCGATGGCAGCTCAGGAAATAAAGGCAACACTGAACCTGAAGTGTACCGATATTCATATGTATGATTTTCTTGATGTCTTAACTGGTCTTGGTTTTCTCAGTCGAAAAGGGCTTTTGGAATCGGCAATTTATTCCAATAGTATTCATTCCGATGCTTTTTTGGTAAAGAGCAAAGCTTCTTATATTGGGGGAATGCTCGAAATGCTGAATAACCGTTTGTATCACCATTGGGGAAATCTCGAGGACGGTTTACTCACAGGTTTGCCACAAAATGAAATCAAATCAGGCAATGATAATTTATTTGAGGAACTCTATAAATCACCCGAAAGATTATTGGAATTCATCGATGCAATGGGAAGTATTCAAATGGGGAATTTTAATGCCTTTGCACAGCAGTTTGATTTTTCAAAATACAAAACATTGACGGATGTCGGCGGATGCGGAGCGGCATTGTCATCGATGGTTGCCCAGTATCAGCCACATATGAAATGCACCAGTTTTGACCTTCCGGTTGTCGAGCCTATCGCCAAAGAAAAAATTGCAAAAACATCTTTTGGAGATAGAGTTGTAACGGCTAGTGGCGATTTTTTTGCCGACCCTTTTCCAAAAGCCGATGTGGTGGTCATGGGGAATATTCTACACGATTGGGACGAAAATAAAAAAATACTACTGCTTCAAAAAGCCTATGACGCTCTTCCCGAAGGCGGTGCTTTTGTTGCTATCGAAAATGTAATCGACGATGAGCGTTCCAAAAATGTTTTCGGAATGATGATGAGCCTGAACATGCTGATAGAAACCGGAACTGGCTTTGACTATACTTTTTCCAGTTTCAATAAATGGACAAAAAATGTTGGTTTCAAATCGACTTCGATTGTTCCATTGACGGGGCCTACAAGTGCTGCGATTGCCTACAAATAAATGAGAAAAAAGTCTGCGAAGTCTGCGCGAAAATATAGAACGCAGATTTAGCAGATGAAATTATATAAACCCAAAATTGGCATTAGGATTTTATTGTTTTTTTTCACGCTGACGACGCAGACTTTCGCGGATTTTACACATTTAAAACAATCAAAATCTGTATAAATCCGTTTAATCTGTGTCATCTGTGTGCCAATACTTAATTTTGGTAAGCGGTTATTTTCCTATGAAAATACAACCGTTTTGTTGTTATACACGATGGTTTTTCGCTCGGCGTGCAATTTGACAGCTCTGGCAAGTACCATTCGTTCTAGATCACGCCCTTTTGTAATAAAATCTTCTATCGAATGGCTGTGCGAAACTCTCGTAATATCCTGTTCGATAATTGGGCCTTCGTCCAATTCCTCAGTAACATAATGGCTCGTGGCGCCAATAATTTTCACCCCACGCTTGAAAGCCGAATGATACGGTTTGGCACCCGGAAATGCGGGCAAAAACGAATGATGAATATTGATAATTCTGTTTTGATAAAGTTCAATAAGTTTGGGTGTGATAATTTGCATATAACGCGCCAAAACAATAAAGTCAATATCAAATCTTTTTAATAATTCAATTTGTGCTTTCTCGCCTTCTTCTTTAGTGTCTTTTGTAAAAGGAACATAAAAAAACGGAATATCAAAACGTTCCGCCACCGATTTTAAATCTTCGTGATTGCTTATAATCAAAGGGATTTCAAGAGGCAATTCACCCGCTGAAAATCGTCCCAAAAGATCATACAAACAATGGTCATATTTTGAAATAAACAACGCCATTTTTGGCTTTTCATCCTGTGGGTACATCGCCCAAGTCATATTAAAAGGAGCCGCTAGATTGGTTTGAAAATGACTTTTTATAGCTTCAATTTTCCAATCGGCCTTGCTGAGTTCGCATTCCAGGCGCATGAAAAACACATTTTCGTCGGGATCAACATGTTGGTCAAGGTAAGTGATATTTCCATCAATCGAAGCGATATAATTCGTCACCGAGGCAATAATAGCCTTTTTGTCTTCGCAATGGATAAGTATGGTGATTTTTTGCATTTCTTTAAAATTTTCTAAAAATAATTAGGAGCATTCCTATGGATTTTTGAATGATGATTAACGATTTCTGATATTAGATTTTGTACTGCTAAACTTAAAATATTTTTGGTTTTACGAGTTTTATAACTTCAAAAATCAAATATCGTTAATCAAAAATCTTAAATCATTTTTATCGGGGCTAAAACTCGAAAATACCAATTTTTTTCCAAAAACAGAGCTTGTTTTCTTAATAAAAAACAACGTTGTCATATTTTGTGTTTTAAGTTGTTTTTGATGAGTTTTATTTTAAAATTTACGTAAATTGCACTGTTAAATTATCATATTCTTAAAATGGAATTAATAAAAACCTACCAACCCCAAAACAAAGTCCGAATCGTAACAGCCGCATCTCTTTTTGATGGTCACGATGCTGCAATCAATATAATGAGAAGAATTATTCAGTCCACAGGAGTCGAGGTAATTCATTTGGGGCATGACCGAAGTGTCGAAGAAGTGGTGAATACCGCCATTCAGGAAGATGCAAATGCCATTGCCATGACTTCTTATCAAGGTGGACACAATGAGTATTTTAAATATATGTATGATTTGCTTCAGGAAAAAGGAGCGGGTCATATCAAGATTTTCGGTGGAGGCGGAGGGGTAATTCTGCCTTCGGAAATAGAAGAATTGCAAAATTACGGCATTACCAGAATTTATTCTCCCGATGATGGGAGAGCAATGGGACTGCAGGGAATGATTAATGATTTGGTGCAACGTTCTGATTTTCCTATTGGAGACAAATTGACAAGTGAATTGGATTCATTGGAAAATAAAAAACTTACAGCTATTGCCCGTTTGATTTCGGCAGCCGAGAATTTTCCGGAAATAGCCAAACCTTTTTTTGATAAAATCCATTCAAAAAATGAATCCTCCAAAATCCCTGTTCTCGGAATCACAGGAACGGGAGGAGCTGGAAAATCATCTTTGGTGGATGAATTGGTGCGCCGGTTTTTAATCGATTTTCCCGAAAAAACAATCGGATTGATTTCTGTCGATCCTTCTAAAAGAAAGACAGGGGGAGCCTTATTGGGTGATCGAATTCGTATGAATGCCATCAATAATCCTAGAGTTTATATGCGTTCGTTGGCAACGCGTCAATCAAATTTGGCATTGTCAAAATACGTTGCCGAAGCCATTGAAGTTTTGAAGGCGGCAAAATACGATATCATTATTCTTGAAACTTCGGGAATTGGTCAATCCGATACGGAGATTATGGATCATTCGGATGTTTCACTTTACGTAATGACACCCGAATTTGGCGCGGCAACCCAATTGGAAAAAATCGACATGCTTGATTTTGCCGATTTGGTGGCCTTAAATAAATTTGACAAGCGTGGTGCTTTGGATGCTCTTCGTGATGTAAAAAAACAATACCAACGCAACCATAATTTATGGGATAAAAACCCTGATGAAATGCCGGTTTTTGGAACTATTGCTTCTCAATTCAACGATCCGGGGATGAATACGTTGTACAAATCCATCATGGACAAAATTGTTGAGAAAACTGGTGCTGATTTGAAATCGACTTTTCAAATTACCCGTGAAATGAGTGAGAAAAAATTTGTGATTCCGCCACATAGAACGCGTTACCTGTCAGAGATTGCAGAGAATAATAGAAAATACGACGAAACGGCTTTGAGCCAAGAACAAGTGGCTCAAAAATTATATGGAATTTTCAAAACGATTGAAAGTGTTTCTGGAAAAATTCCTTTGGTTAATAAAGCAGGAATCGATGAGGATTCGGTTTTACCAAGTGCTTTAGAATCTGAAAAACCGGGCGTTGCTGAGAATAAAATCTTTTTAAATCTGTTACTGAATCAATTTGATAAAGTAAAAATGGATTTGGATCCACACAATTGGAAATTGATTCTTAATTGGAACGAAAAAGTTAAGAAGTACAAAGATCCGGTTTACACTTTTAAAGTGCGTCATAAAGAAATAGAAATGGCTACACATACCGAGTCGCTTTCGCATACGCAAATTCCAAAAATTGCAATGCCAAAGTATAAAGCTTGGGGCGATATTCTGCGTTGGTCTTTACAGGAAAATGTTCCTGGTGAATTTCCTTTTACTTCAGGATTGTATCCGTTTAAGCGGGAAGGCGAAGATCCATCGAGAATGTTTGCCGGTGAAGGCGGGCCGGAAAGAACCAATAAACGTTTCCATTACGTGAGTGCTGGATTGCCTGCCAAAAGACTTTCCACCGCTTTTGACAGTGTAACTTTATACGGTAACGATCCTCATTTGAGACCTGATATTTATGGAAAAATAGGAAATGCAGGGGTATCTATTTGCTGTTTGGATGATGCTAAAAAATTATACTCCGGTTTTGACTTGGTGCACGCCATGACTTCGGTGAGTATGACTATTAATGGGCCTGCACCTATGTTGCTTGGTTTTTTTATGAATGCCGCTATCGATCAGCAATGCGAAATTTATATCAAAAAACACGAATTAACGGAATCGGTGCTGGAAAAAATAAACGAAATCTACAAGCAAAAAGGTATAGAGCGTCCTCATTATCAGGGTGATTTACCAGAGGGAAATAATGGTTTGGGGTTATTTCTATTGGGTGTAACCGGAGATCAGATTTTGCCTTTGGAAATTTATAATGAGATTAAAGAAAAAACACTTTCGAAAGTAAGAGGAACAGTTCAGGCCGATATTTTAAAAGAAGACCAAGCTCAAAATACTTGTATTTTCTCCACCGAATTTGCTTTGCGATTAATGGGAGATGTCCAGGAATATTTTATTGCCAAAAACGTAAGGAACTTCTATTCGGTTTCTATTTCGGGTTATCATATTGCCGAGGCGGGTGCCAATCCAATTACTCAATTGGCTTTTACGCTTTCAAATGGTTTCACTTACGTGGAATATTATTTGAGCCGCGGAATGGACATCAATGATTTTGGTCCCAATTTATCGTTCTTTTTCTCCAATGGTGTCGATCCAGAATATGCTGTTATTGGCCGTGTGGCAAGGAGAATTTGGGCGAAAGCCATGAAAAATAAATACGGAGCCAATGAAAGAGCTCAAATGTTGAAATACCATATTCAGACATCGGGTCGTTCATTGCACGCGCAGGAGATTGATTTCAATGATATTCGTACTACTTTGCAGGCGTTGTATGCGATTTATGACAATTGTAATTCCTTGCATACCAACGCTTATGATGAAGCAATTACAACGCCTACCGAAGAATCGGTTCGCAGGGCAATGGCAATTCAGATGATTATAAATAAGGAATTAGGTTTAGCCAAAAATGAAAATCCTATTCAGGGTTCATTTATTATCGAAGAATTAACCGACTTGGTAGAAGAAGCCGTTCTGCAGGAATTTGACCGAATTACAGAACGTGGTGGTGTTCTTGGTGCGATGGAAACAATGTATCAGCGTTCTAAGATTCAGGAGGAAAGTTTGTATTATGAAACCTTGAAACACACAGGCGAATTTCCAATTGTAGGTGTGAATACTTTTTTGAGTTCCAAAGGTTCTCCAACGGTTATTCCTGCCGAAGTGATTCGTGCCACCGAAGAAGAAAAACAATACCAAATTACAATGCTCGATAATTTACATCAATGCAATGCTGTTTCGGTAAAAGAGCATTTAAACACCTTGCAGGAAGCAGCTATTAAAGGTGAAAACTTATTTGAACATTTGATGGAAGCGACAAAAGTTTGCTCTTTGGGACAAATCACAGACGCTTTATTTGACGTAGGTGGGCAGTATAGAAGGAATATGTAATTTTTTTTGCTTTTACAATATAAAACACATTCGGCAGACATATAAGTTTTGTTGAATGTGTTTTTTGATTTTTATAGGATTATTGCTTTTATAACATTTAGAAATATAAAATAATCCAATCTTTACCCCCTCTCCTTTGGAGAGGGTTGGGGTGAGGTTAAATAAAAAGACTATTTTGTATTTCTAATTGGTATTATTTAAAGAACTTGTGTTTTTAGTATTTTTCTTATATAATTATTGTTTAACTTAGCAAGGTAATTTTTTTGAACAGTAATTTATAAAGCATGGTAAATCAAATAGAAATATATAAGTCGTTAGACAATAAAATTGAGTTAAATGTAAGTCTAGATCAGGGTACAGTTTGGTTAAATAGACAACAAATTTCTATCTTATTTGATCGAGATATAAAAACTATTGGAAAGCATGTTAATAATGTTTTTGAGGAAGGCGAATTGGATAAAAAATCAGTTGTCGCAAATTTTGCGACAACTGCTACTGACGGGAAAACATATCATGTTGATTTCTACAATCTCGATGTAATAATTTCCGTTGGTTATAGGGTGAAATCTAAACAAGGAACTCAATTTCGACAATGGGCTACTCAGCGTTTAAACGATTATTTAGTTAAAGGCTATGCTATAAATGAAAAACGTTTAAAAGAAGCCGAGAATAAGTTTCAGGAATTAAAACAGGCTGTTTCTTTATTAGAATCTATTGCGACGACAAAAGCTATTACAGGGGATGAAGCCCAAGGCTTGTTGAAAGTATTAGGTGATTATGCTTTTGCTTTAGATGTCTTGGATCAATATGATCATCAAACATTAAAAATTGTAGAGTCGGATAATAGAGAAGTTTTTCGAATTTCCTATACTGAAGCTAAAAAAGCAATTGAAGGATTGAAAATTAAATTTGGAGGATCGCAATTATTTGGTAATGAAAAGGACGATTCTTTCAAAGGTTCTTTGGAGACAATTTATCAGACTTTTGATGGTAAAGAATTGTATACAACTATTGAAGAAAAGGCTGCACATCTTTTATATTTTGTAACAAAAAATCATTCTTTTTCCGACGGGAACAAGCGTATTGCTGCTTTCTTGTTTGTTTGGTTTCTTGATCGTAATGCATTGTTGTATTATCTAGGTAACAAAGTAATAGATGATAATGCCCTAGTGGCACTGACTTTGATGATAGCTGAATCAAAATCGGATGATAAAGACATGATGGTTAAGGTTGTTGTTAATTTGATTAATAATAGAAAAGTACAGTCTTAAAAAAAGTGTTTAAAAAAACAGCTCCAAATAAAGGAGCTGTTTCCATTTTTAATTAAAAAAAAACCAAATTAATTTGTTGTAGCGATATTATCATTTTTCATTTTCAATTCCCCTTTGTATACTTCGGCAATTGATTTTCTTGATAATGTTGGTACCTCGTGAGCAATGTCAATTTCGTGAGTTACTCTTTTTAAATTGGTTTCCACTTCGAGATAGTAAACCCCGTCAGGGAATTCCTCAAGACTGTAAGTTCTTTTGATGCCACCTTTTCCGGTCACATATTCAGAATAGATTTCTTCATGATTGACGTCGTATATTTTTACTTTGGCTTTTTGAATTTCATTTACAGAAAAACTAATTATTTTGCCAGTTCCTTTTTTTACGTTAAGTAAAAAATCACCATCGATTGCATAGCTACTCATTGTAGTAAATGCTACTAAAACCACCAGACTAAATTTTAAGATTGTTTTCATAATACTGTTGTTTTAAATTAGTAATTAATTGTCTGGTACTAAGGTAGTTTTGTAATTAAATAATGTGCACAACTCTATTTTCTGATTAGTGTTTTATTTTAACCTTTCGAAATCGTTGTAGGTTAATTTTTGGTAAAATAAGATTGTTTTGTGGTAAATTTGAATATATCCAAAATGCAAAACCTATGAAAAAAATGAACCCCACACTCGAACTTATCACTCCTCCTTTTGGGAGTTCTTTTACGTATTCAAGTTATGTTGAAAATGCGAATTGTAAATCGGATTTGTGGCATTATCACCCCGAAATCGAATTGGTTTTTGTAAACGGCGGTTCTGGCAAAAGACAGATAGGGAGTCATATATCCTATTATTCAGATGGTGATTTGGTCCTTATTGGCAGTAATTTGCCGCACTGCGGATTTACTAATGAGCAAACGGGAAATAAAAATGAAATTGTTATCCAGATGCCTGCTGATTTTTTGGGAAGTGATTTTTTGAAAGTTCCAGAACTAAAAAACATTCAGCATCTTTTTAAGAAAGCAAAAGGAGGGATTGCTTTTGGTAAAGAAACCATAAAAAGAATTGCACCCATAATAGAAGAAATGGGAAATCGGTCTAGTTTTGATCGATTGTTAAGAATGATTAGGATTTTGAATGACCTTGGGGTAAGTGATGAATACACAATTTTGAATGCCGAAGGTTTTACATTAGAAATGCAGGTTCAAGATAATGACAGGATAAATGTGGTTTTTAATCATGTGAAAGATAATTTTCAGGAACCTATACAGTTGGCTACCGTTTCGGGTATGGTGAGTATGACAACTCCTTCATTTTGCAGGTATTTTAAAAAAATGACCAATAAAACTTTTACCACTTTTGTCAATGATTACCGTTTGGTTCATGCTTCAAAACTTTTGTCGGAGAATACAAAAAGCATTACCGAGATTTGTTACGAAAGCGGATTTAATAATTTTAGTCATTTTAATAAGTCCTTCAAAGCTTTTACCGGGAAAAGTGCTTCGCAATATCGCCATGAATTAAAATCAATAATGGATTGATTTAGAAATATTTTTTATTATAAAATCAAGATGAATTATATGTAATGTGCTGTTTGTTAATAATGTGTATTTTTTAGTTTTTAAAGTCATTAAAAAAGGATATCTTTTTTATTTTTAGAAATTGTATATTTACTTTCTATCAAAATTAAAGAAAATATGAAAAAAAAGCTCCTTGTATGTATTGTGTTTATATGTGGAAACATTGGTTTGTCATTAGCTTCAACGGTAGATACATTGCAAATTCCGAGTGTTGCTATGAATAAAACGTATCGGGCAAATGTGGTGTTACCGAATTCTTATGCCAAATCAAAAGTTCGATACCCGGTGCTTTATCTTTTACATGGAGCATATGGACATTTTTCGGATTGGCTGTCAAACACTCCCAATAAAAATACAGTCAAGGATTTGGCGGATCAATACAATATTATAATTGTAATGCCGGAAGGAGAAACATACAGTTTTTATCTTGATAGTCCCGTAAACAAAGGGAGTCAGTTTGAAACCTATATCACCGAAGAAGTGGTGCAAAAAATTGATAAAACATACAGAACCATTAATCAGAAAAAAGGGCGGGTAATAACAGGATTGTCTATGGGAGGTCATGGAGCATTATATCTTTCGGCCAAACATCCCGATTTGTTTTGTGCTGCCGGAAGTATGAGTGGTGCTGTAGATATGGGAACTATGTTGAATAGGCAGTCAAATGATCAAGTTGTTAAATTAATGCAATCTGTTTTTGGTGATCAAAGTAACAATCCGGATTTGTATGCCCAAAATGCAGTAATTGGAATGGTCGATAAAATAAAAGTAAATAAGTTGGCGTTAATTATTGACTGTGGAGTGGATGATTTTCTTATAGAACCAAATAGAGAGTTGCATAGGAGATTGGTTTATGGTAAAGTTGCCCATGATTATATAGAAAGGCCGGGGTCTCATACTTGGGAATATTGGGAAAATGCATTGCCATATCAGGTTTTGTTTTTTAGTAAAGTTTTTAAAAGTAATGGGATTTAGTGAATGAAGCAATATGATTTTTATTTCTTAGTAAAAATTTTGTGTAATCATATTTCAAATATAAAATTCAAATTTTTCAGTTTTAATAAGTGATTGATTGTTGTTGAAATATGTTTTTTGTTGAGATATATTAAAATGTTTTTTTGATAATGAATTCTGGTTTTCTGGCTTTTATTGTCTTAATATTAGGTGAATATTTGAATTGTATTTAATGAAAACGCTGAAATATTTTTTTTGGCTTGATTTTTGAGGTATCTTTACAGAACTTTAAAACTTAAATAAAATGAAAAAAATAATTACAATTTTAGCGGTTATAGCAATGTTTGGCTTTCAGGCTTGCGAAGGACCTGAGGGACCTCCAGGGCCTGCAGGGCAAGATGGGTTACTTGCCGAGGTATATGAGGTAACTAAAGTAAATTTTGATGCGACAAATAATTATAACCCAATAATACCTTTGGTTCCCGCAATATTGCCATCTGATATGGTTTTAGTGTATAGGTTATCAGGATCAACTAACGGTAATGATATCTGGACAGCGCTTCCTGATACCTATTTTTTAAGTGATGGGACTCGTGATTTCGGATTTAATTTTGATTTTAGTATTAATGATGTTGCTCTCTATTTAGAGGCGAAAAATTTGGCTGGGGTTAGTACTAATTTTAGATTGAATCAAATTTTTAGAATTGTTATAATTCCTGGTTATGTTACAGGTAATACAAGTAAGAAAGTGAGTAAATCGAATTTTTCTGACTATAATGCTGTTGTTGAAAAGTATAATATTACTGAAAGTCAGGTGAAGAAAATAGACATACAGTAATCACTATTGAATGTATATAAAAAAAGGAAATCTCTCGATTTCCTTTTTTTTTGTGCTTATTTGATATGAAATGGTTTTTGTGTGATTATTGACTTTTGAATTATAAAAGAAAAAACCTATTGATGTTTGTTGTGATGCTTTTTGGTATCTTCTTTTTTGCTTATTTGCAAAGATACAATAACGCCAATTGCCAATGATAAGGCAATAAAACCTAGAGAAGCCCATTCCGGAATTTCGATATAGTCGTGTAGTAGCATTTTTAGTCCAACAAAACTCAAAATGGCAATCAGGCTGTATTCAAGATGACTGAATTTTTCGAGCATATTGGCAAGGAAAAAATAGAGGGATCGCAATCCAAGTATCGCAAAAATATTGGAACTAAATACCAAAAATGGGTCAGCAGTAATTGCCAATATCGCCGGAACGCTGTCTACAGCAAAAACCACATCCATTACTTCTATAATAATTAATGCCACAAATAGGGGAGTTGCAGCGTTTCCTCTTTCTGTTTTAATAAAAAAATGTTCTTTGTCGGTATGGGTTGATATGGGAATTATTTTACCTAAAATTTTATATATAATTGATTTTTTTGGATCAAATTCTTCTTCATCTTCTGAAGTGAATAACATTTTCATGGCTGTGAATAATAGGAATGCTCCAAAAACATAAGAGGTCCAACTGAATTTTTGAATTAACAAAACTCCGAAGTAAATCATTATCCCCCTAAAAACAATTGCTCCCAATATACCCCAGAATAAAACACGGTGCTGGAGTTTTTTGGGTATTTTGAATGAAGCAAAAATCAAAGCGATTACAAATATGTTGTCGATGCTTAGTGATAATTCAATCAGATAACCTGTTATGAATTTCATTGAGGCAACGGCGGGTTTTAGCCGGTCTGGATTCATGACATAATCGGTGGTGTATAGCCAGTACACGACTCCCGAGAATAACATCGAAATTGTAAACCATATTGCGGTCCATTTGCTGGCTTCTTTGGTGCTGATAACATGAGGGGTTTTATTGAAAACGCCTAAATCAAGCGCAAGAAATGTAAATATCAACACAAGAAATAATATCCAGACAATCATAATGTTTTTTGTTTTTTATTGTGCAGCAAATGTAAAATTTGATTTTTTTAATTCGAGTTAATTAATTGTTTAAAGTTACTGCAATTTGTTTAAATAAAAAATTGGCCTGTTTGTCAATCGGATGAAAAAAAGGAATGTTCTTTTTTACCATTAAGAGATTAAGAAAATTAAGTTTTCAGTCTTAATGAACCTTAATCTCTTAATGGTTTCAAGAAAATAAAAGAACTTTATTTTTTTTAAAACCTGCAAAATTTGGGTTTGTATTACTAACGGATAGTCATTATAAAAAAAAGTGCCTTCGGGTTGCGAAGGCACTTTTGATTTATGATTTGCTTATGATTACAAAACAGATTTAACAGTTTTGATGATTCTTGCAGCAATTTTGTATGGGTCACCGTTAGAAGCTGGTCTTCTGTCTTCCAACCATCCTTTCCATCCTTTTTGAACAGTCATTAATGGAATACGGATTGAACATCCTCTGTCTGATACTCCGTAAGAGAAATCGTGAATAGAAGCAGTTTCGTGTTTACCAGTCAAACGTTGATCGTTGTAAGCTCCGTAAACTGCAATGTGCTCAGCAGTTACAGGACGGAAAGCTTCACATATTTTTTCGTAAGTTTCTTTAGAACCACATGTTCTTAGTACTTCGTTAGAGAAGTTTGCGTGCATACCAGAACCATTCCAGTCAGTATCACCTAGTGGTTTTGGGTGGTATTCAATATAGTAACCATATTTTTCAGTCAAACGATCTAGTAAGTAACGGGCAACCCAGATTTCGTCACCAGCTTTTTTAGCTCCTTTTGCAAACAATTGGAATTCCCATTGTCCACAAGCAACTTCTTGATTGATTCCTTCAAAGTTGATACCAGCAGCGAT
Organism: Flavobacterium gilvum; assembly: GCF_001761465.1. NCBI lineage: Bacteria > Pseudomonadati > Bacteroidota > Flavobacteriia > Flavobacteriales > Flavobacteriaceae > Flavobacterium > Flavobacterium gilvum. The sequence goes on from NZ_CP017479.1 coordinate 2,123,167, forward strand.
ACATAAATCAGCATGCTCTTCAACTAATTTTCTTCCGTGTGTGTTTTTTCCACCTACTGAACAGTAGTACATCCCTTGTGGAGCAGGGTAACCTCCAACTGGAAATCCTAGAGGAAGTTGAGTTTTTGTATCCATGATAAAGTACTCTTGTTCGAATCCAAACCAGAAATCATCATCTTCATCATCAATAGTAGCTCTACCGTTTGATGGGTGTGGAGTTCCGTCTGCATACATTACTTCAGACATTACCAAGTATCCATTGATACGTGTTGGGTCTGGGTAAATTGCTACAGGAACTAATAGGCAGTCTGAAGAACCACCTTCTGCTTGTTTTGTTGATGAACCGTCAAATGACCAGTTTCCTAATTCTGCTAAAGTTCCTTGAAAGTTATCGTGTTCTTCAACTTTAGTTTTACTTCTTAAATTTTGTGTTGGTTCGTATCCGTCTAACCAAATGTACTCTAATTTAATTTTAGCCATAATATTATAAATAATTTGTTTTTTGATTTTTTTCTGCTGCAAATATAAAATAATTTGTTTTTGTTGTAAAATTAGGGGGTAGTTTTTATTTGTGTGTGTTTAATTTTTGTTATTACTGCATTTTGGTGGGGGTGTAATTGAAAAATTGTAATTTTAAGGAGGTATAATAATTAAATTCGTAATGAAGTTATTTGGGGGAATTAATGTTTAGTTAAGAATTTATTTACTATTGTTTAAAATCAAACTATTGAAACTCTTTTTTTTGATATTATTACCAATGAATTTTGGTGCTGTTTATTATGGGACTGAGTTCGATTATTATTTTTTAAGCAGAAATATTTAGAAAATAGGATTGTCACCAATATAAGCTCCATAGGAGCAAACTGTAATTTAATAATCGAGCTCAGGTTTTTTTTGGATGATTGTAAAAAACAAAAATCTCTCTCTTTAGCCCCGACAGCAGTGAAAATCCTTGTATGCCGGGGTTCGGCATACAAGATTGCAACGGATGGCGGGACCAATGCCTACTGAAAATGCCTAATTCTTCTGCTCCAAAAAATAATATTCGAACTCAGGTTAGTGGGTTCATTTACGGTTTGTTTGATAGAATGATTTATATTTGTATGAGTTTATAAAAAAATTATTAATTTAAGTTTTAACATATGTCATCAATTCGTTTTCAAGCTTTAAAAGAAGCTTCAAATAGAAAGTTACTAGAGTTTCATGAAACAGGAAGAAAATCGGTTTTGTTTGGAGCTAATGTGTTTAACGACAAAGCAATGAAGCAATATTTGACTTCGGATGCTTTCAAAGGTGTGCAGGGTGCGGTTCAGCACGGAACCAAAATAGATAGAAAACTGGCAGATTATATTGCCATGGGGATGAAAGAATGGGCTTTGTCTAAAGGCGTTACCCATTATACACACTGGTTTCAGCCACTTACAGGGACTACTGCAGAGAAACACGACGCTTTTTTTGAAACTTCATTTGATGGAAGCGATCCTTTAGAAAAATTTGGTGGGGCACAATTGGTTCAGCAAGAACCGGATGCATCAAGTTTTCCGCATGGTGGAATAAGAAATACATTTGAGGCAAGAGGATATACTGCCTGGGATCCTACATCGCCAGCCTTTATTTTTGGTACAACATTATGTATTCCAACTATATTTATTTCGTATACCGGTGAGGCTTTAGACAATAAAATTCCATTATTACGAGCTTTGTCGGCTATTGATGAGGCTGCTGCGGAAGTTTGCAGGTATTTTGATAAAAATGTTAAGAAAGTGACAGCTACTTTGGGTTGGGAACAGGAATATTTCCTAATTGATCGCTCGTTGGCAAATTCTCGTCCGGATATAGTAATGACAGGAAGAACTTTGCTGGGGCATACTTCTGCCAAAGGGCAACAGTTAGATGACCACTATTTTGGTTCCATTCCAACTCGTGCTTTGACTTATATGAGAGATTTGGAACAAGAATGTATGTTGCTGGGAATTCCGGTGAAAACGCGCCATAATGAGGTAGCTCCAAATCAGTTTGAGTTTGCGCCAATTTTTGAGGAAGCTAATTTAGCTGTGGATCATAACTGCCTATTAATGGACGTTATGCAAAAAGTAGCCGAACGTCACGATTTGAAAGTTTTGCTTCATGAAAAACCTTTTAAAGGGGTTAATGGTTCTGGAAAGCACAACAACTGGTCTTTGTCTACAGACACTGGTGTGAATTTGTTGAGTCCAAGTAAAACTCCAATGACAAATTTACAGTTCCTTACTTTTTTTATTAATACAATCAAAGCCGTAAATGATTATGAAGCTTTGTTGAGAGCTTCGATTGCTACGGCAAGTAATGACCACAGGCTTGGCGCCAATGAAGCGCCACCATCTATTATTTCGGTTTTTATCGGAGAACAATTGACCAAAGTTTTGGCTGAATTGGAAGGTGTTTCTACCGGAAAATTATCTCCAGAGGAAAAAACTGATTTGAAACTGAATGTTGTTGGAAAAATTCCGGATGTTCTTTTGGATAACACCGATAGAAACAGAACGTCACCATTTGCTTTTACAGGAAATAAATTTGAATTCAGAGCCGTTGGTTCTTCGGCAAACTGTTCGAATGCCATGACAACTTTGAACACGATAGTTGCCAAACAACTAAAGGATTTCAAAGCGGCTGTAGATGTTTTGATAGAAACCAAAGACATGAAAAAGGATGATGCCATTTTTAATGTTTTGAGAGAATATATCAAACAATCCAAAAAAATCCTTTTTGAAGGAGATGGCTATAGCGATGCTTGGCAAAAAGAAGCTGCCAAAAGAGGTTTGAGTAATTTTAGAACCACTCCCGAAGCTTTGAAAGTGAGAGCTTCAAAACAAGCCATCGATTTATTTGGCGAAATGGGAATCTTGAATCATGTTGAATTACATGCCCGTTATGAAATTGAATTGGAGGAATACACCAAAAAAATTCAGATTGAAGGAAGGGTTCTTGGAGATATTTCCAAAAATCATGTGATTCCAACAGCTATTAAATATCAAAATACTTTGATAGAGAACGTGAAAGGATTGAAAGATATTTTTGGATCTGATTTTGAATCTATTGCCAAAGAGCAAATTACGTTGATAAAAGAGATTTCGGGACATATTGAAGGCATTAATTCTAAAGTAGAAGAGATGACCGAAGAAAGAAAAAAAGCCAATAATTTGACGGATGCTCACGCAATGGCCGAAGCATATTGCAATAACGTAAAACCTTATTTTGAAATCATCAGAAATCATTGTGACAAATTAGAGTTGCTGGTTGATAATGAACTTTGGACTTTGACCAAATACCGAGAATTGCTTTTGACAAAGTAGTTTGATTGTATATTTATAAAAACTGAAAAAGGCTTTCTACGGGAAGCCTTTTTTTGTTTTTGATGTTTTTCTTCTGAAAGAAAGTAAAAAACTGAGTTCAATTATTAATTTTTTGGAGCAGAAAGATTTGCTTCGCCTGTTCGCTGTCGCTCGGGTGATGTTTTCAGTAAACATTGGTCCCGCTATCCGTTACAATCTTGTAAGTCTCGTCCCAAAAGACGAGACTTACAAGGATTTCCACTTCTATCGGGGCTAAAAGAGAGCGATTTTACCTCTTTATAATCATCCCAAAAAGAAAAAAACAGTAGTAATCGACTCAGGTTTAAAACAAAAAAGCACCCGTTTGTGGCGGATGCTTTTCATTTTAAAATTGGTTAAATTATCTGGAAGAAAGTACTTTTTGAGTACTACTTCCTTTATTGGTAGTCAATTTTATTACATAAACTTCCTCTTGGCCAGTACCTGGGATGTTTAGTAGAACAGATTTGTTCAAGTAACCGTTTGTGTCGTAGCTTTTTGCTACTACATATCCGTTTGTGTTGAACACTTCAATTCTTACATCGGTAACAAAATCAAAGTTGTAGCTTACAGTAAGCTGATCTTTGAAGGGAACCGGAGAGGCTATAAATGTATTAGTATCAGCTATTCTGGAAGTATTAGTTCCAATTAATGATTCCCCTATTGGAGGAGCCATACAAACAAGTGGTTCAATACCGTAACCTACAAATATTCTACATTCATCAAAAGCATTATTGATTAAATCAACAGCACTAGCGATTTCAGACAATGTCAAGCCATTTGTACTTCCGCCAGCCAAAGCTTGGTTTGCCAAAGCAAACAATCCTTGAACAGATTTTGTTGAAAGTGCATTGATGACTTTTGTTGGTATAGTATAATATTTATACTCGTTGATTACCGGTGTAAATCCGCCAGGAGAACATTGTCTGGTTTTTGGGATATTAGATCCACAACCACCTTCAGGTTCAGCAACTGCAAAAGTTCCCGGTTGCAATGCTAAATTACCAAGGGCGCCATCTATACCTATGTTAAGGCCTAAAGTGATGGTTTGAGCCAATAAAGTATTATTGATTTTACCATTTTTAAGATAATAACCTTTATTATCATTATTGCCTATCTCTGAAATATGGAATAAATCACCGCTTCTTATTACTTTACTTGATCCTCCACCAGGTAAATATTGAATAATTGCATTTACATCTGTCAAATCATTTAAGATTGGATTGTAGGTAAACAAAATTCCTCTAGTTGATGAACCAATTGTCATGGTGTTGCTAGGGTAAGAAGTCAGTGCTTTTTTAATCAAATCGACAGTTGAATACTGTTTGTACATATTTGATTGAGCGTCAAAGCTACAAGACATACCTCCAGCATTACCATAGGCACCTTGAGTATAAGTACATAATGCGGCACTACAAGATTTAACATCTACAGAGAACTGTTGTACTCTAGTACAACCTGTTGCAACAAATGTCAATCTTATATAGATGGTGTGAACACCAACCGAAGCTGTGTAATTTGTAATGTTGTTACCAGTAATTTCATCATTCATTGCTGTAACATCTCTCCAGAAGGTTACACTTTCTACAAGTGGATCTGGCAATGCATCAAGAATGGCTGAACGAAGATTTAATGGCAATGGAGCACAAATTTCTAGGTCATGTAGTGTGAATGGTGTTGGTAGTTCGCCAGGAGTGACTGTCAAACAGTTGCTGTTAGCGGAACACATAACACCATTGAGAGTTGAAGTAGCCACTCTACGGTAATTGGTTGTTGCACTTACTGTTGACGGATCATAAGTAGCTGAGGTAGCCCCTGGGATATTTGTCCAAGGACCTTCGCAACCATTTGTGCTGATTTGCCATTGATAAGAAATAACTCCAATTCCTGTACTACTTCCATCTGTGGTGCTAGTAAATGGATCAGGATCAAATGGTCCGCATTTTGTTTGACTTCCAGCGATTACTCCCGGAGTTATTGGGTTAGGAGTGACTGTCAAACAGTTGCTGTTGGCAGAACACATAACACCGTTAAGTGTTGAAGTAGCCACTCTTCGGAAATTGGTTATTACGGATATCGCTCCGGCATCATAAGTTGCAGATGTAGCTCCCTGAATATTTGTCCAAGTACCTTCACATCCATTTGTACTCATTTGCCATTGATAGGAAATTGTGCCACCGTTGGTTGTGCTTCCCGGCGTAGTATTGGTAAATGCGGCTGGATCAAATGGGGTACAGAGTGTTTGATTGCCTGCAATTGTACCAGGGGTAATGTCATTTGGAGTTACAACCAAAATATTACTGTTGGCAGAACAACCTACGTCAGAAGAAGCAACTCTTCGGAACCAAGTTTTAACAGCTACCGCCGGTGCATCATAAGTTTCAGATGTCGCGCCTGCAATATTTGCGAAACCTGCAACAGCACTTACGATACTGCTTTGCCATTGATAAGTTATTGTGCCATGGTCAGAACCAGGTGTAACACTTGTAAACGGCGCAGGGTCAAATGGAGAACATAGTGTTTGGTTTCCGGCAATTTCACCAGGAACTATTCCTGTTGGAGTGACTGTCAAACAGTTGCTGTTAGCGGAACACATAACACCATTGAGAGTTGAAGTAGCGACTCTGCGATAATTTGTGATTACACTTACTGCCGGTGGATCAAAGGTTGCTGATGTAGCCCCTAGGATATTTGCCCAAGTACCTTCGCAGCCATTAGTGCTCATTTGCCATTGGTAAGAGATTACTCCGACTCCTGTACTGCTTCCCGGTGTAGTGCTTGTAAAGGCTACTGCATCAAAAGGAGTACAACCAATTTGACTTCCAGCGATTACTCCCGGAGTTATTGGGTTAGGAGTGACTGTCAAACAGTTGCTGTTGGCAGAACACATAACACCGTTAAGTGTTGAAGTAGCCACTCTTCGGAAATTGGTTATTACGGATACCGCTCCGGCATCATAAGTTGCAGATGTAGCTCCCTGAATATTTGTCCAAGTACCTTCACATCCATTTGTACTCATTTGCCATTGATAGGAAATTGTGCCACCGTTGGTTGTGCTTCCCGGCGTAGTATTGGTAAATGCGGCTGGATCAAATGGGGTACAGAGTGTTTGATTGCCTGCAATTGTACCAGGGGTAATGTCATTTGGAGTTACAACCAAAACATTACTGTTGGCAGAACAACCTACGTCAGAAGAAGCAACTCTTCGGAACCAAGTTTTAACAGCTACCGCCGGTGCATCATAAGTTTCAGATGTCGCGCCTGCAATATTTGCGAAACCTGCAACAGCACTTACGATACTGCTTTGCCATTGGTAAGTTATTGTGCCATGGTCAGAACCAGGTGTAACACTTGTAAACGGCGCAGGGTCAAATGGAGAACATAGTGTTTGGTTTCCGGCAATTTCACCAGGAACTATTCCAGTTGGGGTGACTGTCAAACAGTTGCTGTTAGCGGAACACATAACACCATTGAGAGTTGAAGTAGCGACTCTGCGATAATTTGTGATTACACTTACTGCCGGTGGATCAAAGGTTGCTGATGTAGCCCCTACGATATTTGCCCAAGTACCTTCGCAGCCATTAGTGCTCATTTGCCATTGGTAAGAGATTACTCCGACTCCTGTACTGCTTCCCGGTGTAGTGCTTGTAAAGGCTACTGCATCAAAAGGAGTACAACCAATTTGACTTCCAGCGATTACTCCCGGAGTTATTGGGTTAGGAGTGACTGTCAAACAGTTGCTGTTTGCAGAACAGGCAACACCATTGAGTGTAGCAGTTGTAACTCTTCGGAAATTGGTTATTACGGATACTGCTCCGGCATCATAAGTTGCAGATGTAGCTCCTGATATATCTGACCAGGTTCCGTTACAGCCAGTTGTACTTATTTGCCATTGATAGGTAATTACTCCTCCGTCACTGGCGCTTCCCGGCGTAGTATTGGTAAATGCGGCTGGATCAAATGGAGTACAGAGTGTTTGATCGCCTGCAATTACGCCCGGATTAACGATATTCACAGTTGCGGTAACCTGCGTTCTTGGACCTTCACAGTCTGAAGCACTGGTACAGCTTACCCAATAGCTAGTCGTTGTTGAAATGGTTGGAGAGTATGTGAGTCCCTCATTAACTTTAGTGCCACCAGTAGCGGCATCATACCATTTTAAAGTTCCTCCAGTGCAACCACTTGCTGAAAGATTAACTTGAACTGGACCAGGACCGCAAACTGTTACATTAGTTGTAGTTGGGGGGTCTGGTCTAAAATTCAAATTCAATTGAATTGGAGCCCCAGGGAAATCTTTTAATTCTGATTGAGCTGAATTTCCAGATGTTCTGGTTCGGATAAACAATGTACTGATTGAAGTACAATTATTTTTGAAGAAAGTTAGCACCTGAGTGAGGTTTATGGCTCCTTCTGCCCATTGATTAGGGGCATAAGTACCTGTGGCACCACTTCCATATACATCAAAAGGGACAAATGTATCTTCATCATTATTCGTACAAAATATTTGACCCGCAAAATTAGAGTTTGGATACACTACATATTGGTAGGTAGAGCCTACTAATTCCCATTTTCTAATCACGACATTAGCATCTCCACCCCCTTGTGTAAATTCAATGGTAATTAATATATCACCAGGGGTACGACCACCAGTTGAGTCAGGTGCTTCTGTGTGAAAAAAACCACTACCTCCAGAAATTTGAGAAACATTTGTAAGAGGGTCTATAGGGCCGTAAGTGGCGCCCGTAATTGTTAAAGGTGCTTGCAGAAATTCAAAATCGATATAGCTACTACCATTGGTTACTTGACGGTCACCAGCAAATAGACACCATAAGTCAGTTGAACGACCCTGAGGAATTGTAGCTGTTCCGGGACCGGGGAAATTATCTGGATCACCATAACTAAAATGAGCTCCACAATTTTGGATTTCATTTTTATTTGGAGAACTTCCTGCTCCCCATTCATACGTATTTGGATTGTCATTAATTTTATTAGATTTGGTGAATATCGTTAGGTCATTTAGATAACGATCTTTTAATTGAATAGTAACTGGAACAGGTTGAGGAATAGGTGGAGCAGGTGATGGAGGCTGAATTACAGGTGGGTAAAAAACCTTTCCTACATCTGGACTCGTTGGATCTATATTAATTAATCCATGTCCACCAATAAGCGGATGATCTGAGTCAAATAAATCACCAACGCCAAAGTATATGCTACTGAGTGGTTGGTGAGCAAAGGCATTACCATCGATAGCATCTCCCAATTTGGGAGTTGATACCGGCGCTACTCCTTGAATATTTTGTGAGTAGACCGTTGTATATCCGGTCATAAGAATCCCCACAAAAGCCATAGGTAAGATTAGATTCTGATACCAGTTGGCAAACCGGGGTTTTAAAACTCGAATTAAAGTGTCCGTAAGGTTAAAATTCGAGAGTCCTGTTTTGAGATGACAGGAAAAAGCGTAACAATATTCTTGGACGCTTTTTATCTTAAAAGAGAAATTTTTTTTCATATTAGTAATGGTTTTTAGGCCATACTATTAATAGGAAAAGATTAGTAGACAAAGGGTTTCCGAAAAACCAATGAATGTTGTTTCATATTGCGTCATTAAAATTAAGAGGGAACAAACTTTTAAAAGTCTGTACAAAAAACTAAAAAATAAGGAAAAAAGATAACAACTTCATAAACAGATTTACAAAGTAGACAAGCATCAAAAAGAGATTCTATTGTGGGGAACAATAATTAAATTCTTTTTCTAACAAATTTGTTTAAAACCAGGAAACTTTGATTCCCAAAAATGCTCCAAAAAAAATAAATTAATTGTGAATAGATTAAAAACCAAAAGCTCACCTTTAGAGAAAATGTGACTTTAGGCAAATGATTAACTTCAAAAAATATTGAAGAACAAAGCTTTTTTCTTGTAATAATTTTTTCGGAAATCCTGTGGGGTCGAGTCTGGATTATTCCTAAATCATCAAAAGATTTTAATATTATTAAAGAACAATAACCAATTTTTTATTGACTTTTTGGCTTCCATTTTGAGTTGCCAAAATCACCCTAAGAGTGATGCTGTAAAATTACTTAAATTAAAAACTAAACGACCGGAAAAGATTTTAATCATCGATAAAATTCATATATAAACGACAAAATGCATCTTGAATAGGAATAAGAATACATAAAAAGTAGTTTGCATAGCATAAATGACTTTAATATAACTTACTAATAATCAATTAATTACTTGTTGTTTTTTTTGATTTTTGAACATAAAAACGTATAAAAGTAACTGTGTTATCATTATAAGAGCTAATTCATAAAAAAATCGACAGTTTTTTAAGTTAAAAACAGTTTTTTTTGAGGTTAAATTTTAAACCAAAATTATATCAGAAAGAATCTGATGGAAATATCTTGCTTTAATTTTTTAAGCTAAAAATTATTGGCTCAGTGATTTAATTTTAATCAACAATCATTTATTAAAATAAAAAAAAACCTTAACTTTATTACACTCTTAATGAAGACTTTAGTTTTAAATTTCTGAACCCCAAATGCTTTAAAAAACTAATCGCCCTTTCTTATTTTTTTAATAGTTAGTTAATCAAATCAGTCTTCAATTAAATAACTTTTCGATGAAAATTATATTGACAGGCGCAACAGGCGTATTGGGTTCACAGATTATGTATGAAATTCTTGAATTATTCGTAAAAGAATCGATTGAAGGGAAACTTATTTTGATTGTAAGAGGAAAGAAAAAAAAAACCGCCTTAGAGCGGATAAATCAATTGCTTTCGAGTAGTTATACACCTCAATTTTTAAGAGACATTGGACTCGAAAAGCTGGATGCCTATATCGAGATTGTAGATACGGATTTGGATGCAGTGGAGGAAAATTTTTCAACCACAATAGAAGGTGCCTATTTTATTCATTCTGCCGGATATGTCAATTTATCTACGGATGAAGAACATCGGGAAAAGATTTTTGAGGAAAACACGAAGATTACCAAAATCATTTTGAATAATTTTCATCATTTCATAAAAAAATTCATTTATATAGGAACTGCTTTTTCATCGGGTGAGCGCTCGGGACTTGTTGAAAATGACTTTCATAATTTGGGTTTTATCCCAAAACATCGCAATGCTTACGAAAATGCAAAATTTCACTCAGAAAACTTTGTTGCGCAACGATGTAAAGCATTGGGATTACCCTTTCAAATTTTACGCCCAAGTGTTATTTGCGGAAAAATGCTTGGGGACGAAAATAGATATTTCATTTCCAAGTACATGGTTTTTTATCTCTTGGCCAAATTTTTTTATTTTGCATCCCAAAGGATTACAGAGCAAGAGAATGTACGTTTTATAATGAACAAAGAAACGGGATTGAATATTATTGCGGTCGATTATGTTGCCAAAGTAATTGTTTCGGTTTTTAGAAGAGAAGATATTCAGCAACTCAATATTGTAAGTCATAAAAGTCTGAATTTGGTGAAAGGATTGCAGCTGATTATGGATGAAGTTGGTTATTCCAATTACGCTATAGTGCCCAATACACCACATTTTGAATATCATAATATAACCGAAAAATTATATTATGAGAGTATTGGTAAACACCTTAAACCTTATCTTGTTTCTAGTGCCAAAGAGTATAATACCACATTACTCAACTCTATTCTAGAAATCCCAATATTAGACGATGAAACGTTCACCCAAATGATTCGGTACGGCAAACTCAACAATTTTAGAGATATTAATGTTTAATTCCGGTTGGGGAATCAATTTGTTTTTGTCGTAAATTTGGGAATTAAAACACCCCAATCATGAAGTTTTTTACCATCCTACTATTTAGCCTTATGGCTTCTTGTGCCTTTGCGCAGGAGCAAGTTTCGTTTTTTTTTGATAGCGATAAGTTTGTTTTGAAAAAAGAAGAACTTACAAAATTGAATAATTGGTTAACTGCAAATAAAGAAGTAAAAGTTGTTGGAGTTTACGGCTTTTGTGATGAGGTTGGAACTGTCGGGTATAATGATACTTTGGCCAAAAAACGAATCGATTATGTTTTTAATATTATAAAAAATAAAGTAAAGATTCGGGAGGATTTTAAAACACGAAGTTTTGGAAAACTGCATGCCTTATCTCCTATCAAAGCCGAAAACAGAAAAGTTACCTTGTATTATATTCTTCCAAGTGATTTTGTGAATGAAGAAAAAATAATAGCGACCAATCAGGAAGTTCAGGCAGAAAAGGAAAAGCCGAAAATCAAATTTCCTGACGTGTATGTCTATCAAAATCCAGATGGCTCTACTTCAAGTATTAAAATCGACACCGTTTTTATGAGAAAAGTAAGTGTTGCCAGTGTTGGTGAAAAGCTGAAACTGGAAAGTATGAATTTTTATGTGGATACTTTTGCAATTATGCCGCAATCCAGACCGGTAATGTTTGAATTGCTTACCGTCATGCAAAACTGTCCGGATCTGAAAATACAAATCCAAGGACATATTTGTTGCGTTACCAAAGATTTTAGGGATTTAAGTACCCAAAGGGCCAAAGCCATTTATAAATTTTTAGAATTCAATGGAATCAGTAAAAGTCGCATGACCTTTGTTGGATTCGGAAGTACAAAACCATTGTTTGCCATTCCCGAAAAAGATGAGACCGAAAGAGAAGCAAACCGCCGCGTCGAAATCGAAATCATAGCCAATTAATGAAGAATTAAGATTTCAGAATTAAGAATTAAGATTTTCTGAAAACTTGGAATTTGGAATTTGAGATTTGGAATTTCACATTGATATTGCCATTGATTTTTACCCTTGATATTGCTATTGTATAATTGTTACATTAAAATTATCTTTGCCCGACATACACACAACAAAAAGAATGAGTTCAGATACTTCAAAAAGATATGCACAACGTGGTGTATCGGCATCCAAGGAAGATGTGCATAACGCCATCAAGAATATAGACAAAGGTTTATTTCCTCAAGCATTTTGTAAAATTGTTCCTGATTATTTGACTCAGGACGAAGACTATTGCTTGATAATGCATGCAGACGGTGCGGGAACAAAATCCTCATTGGCCTATATGTATTGGAAAGAAACCGGAGATCTTTCGGTTTGGAAAGGAATCGCTCAGGATGCCTTAATTATGAATATTGATGACTTATTGTGTGTAGGCGCAACCGATAATATTTTGCTTTCGTCAACCATTGGAAGAAACAAAAATGTAATTCCGGGTGAAGTTTTATCAGCCATTATCAACGGAACCGAAGAATTGATTCAAGAGTTGGATTCTTTTGGTGTAACCATTCATTCAACTGGAGGTGAAACTGCCGATGTTGGTGATTTGGTAAGAACCATCATCGTAGATTCTACCGTGACAGCCAGAATGAAACGTTCCAAAGTGATAGACAATGCTAATATAAAAGCAGGAGATGTCATCGTTGGATTAGCTTCTTTTGGTCAGGCGACTTACGAAAAAGGGTATAACGGAGGAATGGGAAGTAACGGATTGACTTCTGCCCGTCACGATGTTTTCGAAAAGTATTTGGCCAGCAAATATCCAGAAAGTTTTGATGCAGCTGTTCCAAATGAATTAATCTATTCTGGTCAGGTAAAATTGACCGATGCGGTTGCAAATTCTCCAATCGATGCTGGACAATTGGTGCTTTCACCAACCAGAACTTACGCACCGATAATCAAAAAGATTTTAGATAAATATACTTCTGAGGAAGTCCATGGAATGGTACATTGCAGCGGAGGTGCGCAAACAAAAATTTTGCATTTTGTACAAAATCTACATATTATAAAAGACAATTTATTTCCCGTACCGCCTTTGTTCCAATTAATTCAGGAACAATCAAAAACGGATTGGAAAGAAATGTATCAGGTATTCAACTGCGGTCATCGTATGGAATTATACGTTCCCGAAACCATTGCTGAGGATATCATCGCAATTTCAAAATCATTTAATGTCGATGCCCAAATTGTAGGTAGAGTAGAAGCTTCGGATTCAAAAAAACTTACCATCAACAGCGAATACGGTACTTTCGAGTATTAATTAAAGAGTTGCTAAGAAACTAAGAAATTAAGTTGCTGAGATTTTACGTTATCTTCAGTTGTAAGGAGTCTTAGTATCTTAGAGTCTCAGAATCTTTGTAACTTAAAAATTATGTACGAACTACTTTTTTGGCGATATCAGGAAGGAACCTATCTCAACCATCATTTGGTTTACGAAGCTTTGGTAGAACAACAAGAAGTCGAAGGTTTGGAAGAACTTCCCGTGGAGGTAATTTTGAATCGGATTCATTCTGTGTTTTCAACTTGGGAAAAAGTAGATGAAAACAGTTGGAAAAACACCAAAGGGAAAGGTGCTTTTCAGGTAAAAACAACCCCACAAAGTGTCCAAATCGATTGCTACGGAACCGAAGGCAAAACGATGAATCTTATCGCTGATACTTTGGAAGAATTCAAATGCCCGTTGTACGACCCGCAAGTTCCGGTTCGTTACGACGAGATGAATGAATAATTTTTTTTGTAGCTAATTTACTTCGTCAGTTCGCTTCGCTCGTGTCAGCTATCCGTTACAAGTCCTCGCGCTGTGGGCTTTTCACTTTTATCTGGGCTAAAACATCAGTAGATATTGTTGAAATGGGAACTATTATTGAATCTATGGATTGATGATCAAAAAAATCTGTGATAATCAGTTTAATCCGTTCAATCTGTGGCCTATCTTCGGCTTATAGACAACATAGCGAATAAGCATATTTTTTATAAATTAGTATAAAAAAGAATAATGTCTATTTCTCAATTTCCGCAAAATATAATACTCGAAGACGAAATGGTTTTTCTTCGTTCACTACAATTATCTGATTTCGAAAATCTTTTGGATATTTCCCTCAATGAACCCGAAACCTGGGAGTATTCCCTTGTTCGTGCCAACGGAAAAGAAAACCTTGAAAATTATATTCGCTTAGCGCTCAAAGCCAAAGAAAATAAAACAGAATTTCCTTTTATCGTTTTTGATAAAAAATCAGGGAAATATGCTGGAAGTACTCGTTTTTACGATATTAATTTGCAGTTCAAAACTTTGCAATTAGGATACACTTGGTACGGAAAAGATTTTAGGGGAACTGGACTCAATAAACATTGCAAGTATCTTTTGCTTCAATTTGCCTTCGAAACATTAGGAATAGAACGGGTAGAATTTCGCGCAGACAACAACAACCAACGAAGTATTGCCGCCATGAAAAGTATAGGTTGCAAAGTAGAAGGTGTATTGCGAAGCCATATGCCAACTGCAGATAGTGATGTTCGCAGAGACAGCATTGTGTTAAGTATCCTTAAAGACGAATGGTTTAGCGAGGTTAAAGAAAATTTGAAAAAGAAACTTTGAAGGAGATTTTTTTTAAATGTATCATTGTTTAAAGGGAGAACAATTTCCTCAAAAAAGGTATCTTTGCGGTAATAAAAAAAAAGTCAATATGAAGATAAATCCAAAAAACGGAATTGATAAATTAATTTTTGGGATGAAGCAAAACGATGTTGTTGCTGTTTACGGTAAACCCGATAAAAATTACAAAGACGAAGATGATAATGTGATTTATGTTTATAAAGAGCACAAAATCAGGTTGACTTTTTATGACGAAGAAGAGTTGAAGTTGGGATATTTAGTGGCATCATCTCCAAGTTTGGAATTGTTTGGAAATAAAATCATCAACAGAAAAATAAGTGATGTCAAGAAGGATTTGGCTCAAAAAGGAATAACCAAATTTACCGAAGAAGAGTTTGATACATTTGAAAATTACTTCAATGAGGAAAATTGGATTATTCTTCAAACCGAATTTGATGAAGTGGTCAAATTCGAAATCGGAGCGATAATCAATAACAAAGATGAATTTGACTGGAAGTTTAAAAAATAACAAAGAAAAAAAATGGGATATTTTATAGTATCCCATTTTTTTTGTTCTATTATTTTAGTAAATGAATTATTCGCTTAAAACAACTGTTTTTTTGCTCAATTTGGATTTTCTTTTTTCTGTTAAATAATTGCGTAATGGAGCATCAATATAAGTCATTATCAAATAAGCCGAGCCAATTAGCGTAAGCGTACTTAAAGCAACAATGGCAAAGAGTGTCACTCCGCTGAACTTATAAATACTTTGGTACGTTCCAAAAATCCATATTGCAAAATAATGAGTCATGTATAATGGATAGGATATATTTCCAAAAAACACACAGATTTTTTTGGTATTAACAGAAGTCACAGCTCCAGCACCCAAGGCAACTAAAAGAGGGAAATAAAACAGTACAACAAGAGGTTCTGTTATATAATTTAAGGCTTCGTTAAAAGGATATAAAAATGCAGGCATTAAAAGTATTGCGAGTCCCAAAAAGCCAAGTTTTGACGAAATAATCCATTTGAAACGGTACACTAAGATACCAGCAAAAAAGGAATAAGAAACACGAGCAGCTCCATCCCAAAAGGTATCGCCTCCCCATCCGCCTACAAGTCCTTTGGAATTGTATGAAACGTAGATTAAAATAATTCCAGCAATAAGTGTTAGAACTGCCATAATCTTGCGAGGCAAACTCCATAGAATTAAGGAATAAACAATATTTGCGATGTATTCCCAAAATAAGGACCATGCCGGAGCATTCAACCCAAAATTATTGAGGTAGCGGTCTTTCATTATCGGAAGCGGAATCAATAATAAGGAACAAATAAATATAAAAATCAGTTCACCCGTACTTCTGCTCGCAATATCTCCGTAAGGAACAAGAAAATAACCAATCAAGCCTAAGATAGATCCTAGAATTACCAACGGATGTAATCGGATAAGACGTGATTTGAAAAATTCGATAACACCCATTTTTGCAATTCGGTCATCATAAGCGTAAGCAATCACAAAGCCCGAAAGACAAAAGAAAAAATCAACGGCCAAAAAACTATGAGCAAAAGGATTTTTAGTTGGGCCTTCGTCGAGATATACAAATTCTAAAAAATGGAAAATTACCACTGATATGGCTGCAACTCCCCTAAGTCCGTCAAGGATTTCGTAATGCTGTTTACTTTTAATCAATTCGATGTCTTTCATTGCAAAAATTATTGTTTTATGAGAAAGCCCAAACTTAACGAAATTATTCGCAAAATTTGGGCTTCAATTTTAATTTTTTTTAAGTTTTTACTACTTAAAAGAAAATGATAAAAAGTTTTTTGTTTTATTGATTTATCTTAATCAATTCCACTTCGAAGATTAAGTCACTTTTTGGAGGAATGGCACCTGGATAACCGCGCTCTCCATAAGCCAATGTATAAGGAACATAAAATTTATATTTTGCTCCTTCTTTCATTAATTGTACACCTTCTGTCCAACCAGGAATCACCTGATTTAGATTAAAATCGATGGGTTCACCGCGCTTGATACTACTGTCAAAAACGGTTCCATCTATAAAAGATGCAGTGTAATGAACCTTTACGTTACTGTCAATCTTTGGTGTTGCACCAGTACCCTCTTTTAGTACAATGTATTTTAGTCCGCTAGCGGTTGTTTGTCCGTTGGCAAATTCTTTTAAAGCAATTGCATTTTTGGCAGCTCTTTCTTTTTCTTCTTTTTCCTTTTGTAATTTTTCATCGGTAGCCTTATTGCTGTAATAGTCTGAGAATACTTTTACGGCATCAAATTTTTTGGCTGCTTCGCCTTTTCTTGTGATAGTTATTTTTGTGATAACATCATCCTGTGCAATAGTATTCACAACATTCATTCCTTGTGTTACTTGACCAAAAATGGTGTGTTTTCCGTTTAACCACGATGTTTCTTTGTGAGTAATAAAAAATTGGCTTCCGTTTGTTCCCGGTCCAGAGTTTGCCATAGCGAGAATTCCGCCTTTGTCAAATTTGGAGTCGGTGAACTCGTCTTTGAATGAATATCCCGGTGTACCAGAACCGTTACCGTTAGGATCTCCCCCCTGAATCATGAAATCACTAATAACTCGGTGGAATTTCAAACCGTCAAAAAAAGGCTTTCCTTTAAGTTTTTCAATAGTAACAAATGGATTTTTTCCTTCGGCAAGACTTATGAAATTAGCAACCGTAACAGGCGTTTTTTTATAAAATAATTCAAGGGTAATGTTTCCCTTATTGGTAGCGATGGTTGCAAAAATTCCTTCAGTAGGAGTAGTGGTTTTTACAGCTGTCGTAGCTGGTTTTTTTGCAGGTCCTACTTTTTTGGGTTGGGCATATAAATTGAATAGTCCTAAAAAGAGTAATAATGTGATTTTAGATTTCATTTATCAGATAATTATTTAGTTTTAAAAAAAAGTTGCCAAGATGCTAAGATTCTAAGATTTTGAAATGACGTTCATTACAAGATAAAGTATTCATAAGCAACAGAAAAAACTTAGCTTCTCAGAATCTTAGCATCTTTGAAAATTAATTCGACATTTTGTCCATTAGCTCAATTTCAAAAATGATATTGGCATTTGGCGGAATAACTTCGCCAGCACCAGCTTCGCCGTATGCAAGATAAGATGGTATAAAAAGAGTTGCTTTGTCGCCAATAGCCATTTTCTCAATTCCTTCAATAAAACCTGGAATCAAACCAGATTTACTTCCAGCCTGAAAAGGAATTGGCACATATTGATTGGCAGCTGCCTTTTCTGGAATGAATTTTCCAAAAGTTTTGGCGGTTTCTGCTTCACTGGTGTCAAACAAAATACCATTTTCTAAAAATCCTGCATAATGAATATAGACAGTAGTTCCTGCGGCTGGTTTTTTGCCTGTTCCTTTTTTGGTAATTACATATCGAAGGCCTGTTGAGGTCTTAGTAGATTTTCCTTTCAATTCAGCAAAAGAAGCTATTTTTTGATCACAAACAGCTTTGTATTTGGCTTCGTATTCTTTTTTGGCAGCGGCTTCGGCTTCTACTTTTCTTTTTTGGTTTTCAGATTCTATTTTGAAATAATCATAAAAAGTCTTTTTGGCATCAAATTTTTTGGCATCTTCACCATTTCTGATGATTGTTACGCTTTTGATAAAATCATCCTGTTCAATTTTATTGACTACTTCCAAATCATAATTTACAACATGTCCAAAAATAGTGTGAAGTCCATCCAGCCAAGGCGTTTCTAAATGCGTGATAAAAAACTGACTGCTGTTTGTTCCCGGACCATTATTGGCCATAGCCAACATTCCGCCTTTGTCAAATCTTAAATCGCTGAATTCGTCTTTGAATTTATAACCGGTATCTCCAGATCCTGTTCCCAGCGGATCTCCGGTTTGTATCATAAACTCCTTGATTACGCGATGAAATTTCAATCCGTTGAAAAAAGGTTTTCCTCTAAGAGTGTCATTAACAATAAATTCATTGTCGCCCTCGGCCAAGGTTATGAAATTGGCAACGGTTACCGGCGCTTTTTTATAATCCAATTCTAATAAAATGCTGCCTCGGTTGGTTTCGATTTCGGCATATAAACCATCGGGTAGATTGCTGTGTTTTTTATTACAGGAAATTAAAGTTGCAATGAGGAACATTGCAAATAAAATGCTTTTTTTCATTTTGTTTTTTAATTTGTTAAAGTGTCTTTTATTGTTTGTTTTACTGCTGGTTTTATTTTTGGCACAGCACTAGCTTGAATTTGCGCATTGTATTTGGCTTCAGTCATAAAATCATGTAGCGTTACGGTGCATAGCAATGGCTGATTGGTTCCGATTTTGTTATTGTCACCATGATAGCCATATCCCATATGCGAAGTGAAAAGGAAATGTACTTTTTCTTTTTTTCGCATGAGTTTAATACCATCTCTCAGTCCCATCATGATTTCCTGTTTGTCCACTTTGTAGACTTGAGGTTTCAATTCTTCTTGGGAATAAATGATATTGCCTTTCAAATCTTTTACTTCATAATCAAATAGGGCAATATCACCTTTTTTTGGAGTAAGGCTGTCGGCAAGATTTCGGGTTTCGTAATAATACCAATAGCCTTTCTTTGAAGCAATATATTTTTTGGAAGGGTCACTTTTTATTACTGTTTTAATTTGATCTTCTTCACCGGCAATCATTTTCTTATTGCGGGCTATTGATTGTTTCATGAAACTTCCAGACGATTGTGAAACAGGTCTTCGGGCTTCCTGATGTTGTTTGCAGCCTGTTAATAAAACGGCTGTAAAAAAAGGAATTAGCAATACTTTAAAATATTTCATATATGTAAAAATTTATTTGATAGGGGGCATATATGTTATCGCCTTTTTATTAACTGTGTTTATTTGTAATAAACCTGCTATTAATTGCGATTTCATGGGGGCTTTATATTTTTAATTTTTGTACTAAACTCTCAAATTTATTAATGGTTTCCTCCATTGATGTTTCTGATTTTCCTCCGGCGGCATTGATATGTCCTCCGCCATTAAAATGATCTCGGGCAAACTGATTGACATCAAAATTACCTTGGGAACGGAAAGAGATTTTGATGATTTCTTCCTCTTTGTTTTCGATGAAAATGGCTGTAAAAACGATTCCTTTTATGCTTAAACCATAATTGACAACTCCTTCGGTATCGCCTTTTACATAGTTAAAACTGTTTAATTCCTCTTGTGTCAACGTAGTGTACGAGGTTTTATTATCCTCCATCACTTTCATATTTTGCAAAGCACGTCCAAGAAGTTGTAAACGGTTGTAGGAACTATTGTCAAATAATAAGGTTGGGATCAAAGTGTTTTCTACACCAAGGTCAATCAATTCGGCGATAATTCGGTGGGTTGTTCCAGTGGTTTTTGGAAAACGAAATGAACCTGAATCAGTCAAGATTCCTGTGTAAATACAAGTTGCGATTGTTTTGTCTAAATCTTGTTTTTTGCCCAAAAAATCAATGAAATTGTACACCATTTCGCAGGTAGAACCATAAGCTACATCCGAATACGTGTAGGTGGCATAATCGTCCGGCCATTGATGGTGGTCAATCATGATAAAGGGAACGGTCAGTTTTTCTAGAACCTGTTCCATTTCGCCCGCCCGGTGTAGTGCGTTAAAATCCAAAGTAAAAACCAGTTCTGCTTCCTCCAGTATTTTGGTGGAGTTTTCCTTGTCTTTTTCGTATAGTTTTACTGTTTCGGAACCCGGCATCCAAGCCAGAAAATCAGGAAATTCATTTGGGGAAATCACAGTAGGATGGTGATTGTTTTTTATCAAAAAATGATATAACGCCAATGTCGAACCCATAGCGTCTCCGTCTGGACCACGATGAGGAATTATGGCAATTTTTTTTGGAGTTGCCAATAGCAACTGTATCGCTTGTATGTCTAGTGTATTCATAGATTGCGAAAATACATTTTTTAAACCAAAAGTTGAAAACTTTTAGGAAAATTAATGAGTAAGGAATGAGTTGTTTTGACCGCAAATTCGCAAATTTTAATTAAAAGGACTATTATAAATTGAGACGCTTTTAGCTAAATTAAGTGCAAATTATATTCTTAAAATTACAGGCTTAGGTTTTTTAAAAATAAATTTGCGAATTTGCGGTCATTAAAAAACAACTAATGAGTTTGTCTGATTAAAACTAAAAATAATCTAGAGGTATTTCAATCCTTTTTTTCGAATACTTTGGTATAAAATAGATTTCGGACCTTTCAAAATCTGTGATTTGTAAATACCGACACTGCCGGAAAAAAAGTAAGCTATAATGCAGGCAATACCGATATAGACTCCACTTTGCAAACCAAAAAGTTCTATTCCCATAATAGTACAGGCGATAGGAGTGTGGGTTGATCCCGAAAATACTGCGACAAATCCCATTCCGGCCAAAAGAGCAATTGGCAAAGGAACAATTACTGACAATGCACTTCCCAAAGTAGCTCCCACAAAAAATAATGGAGTTACTTCGCCTCCCTTGAATCCAGCTCCTAACGTAAATCCGGTAAAGAGAATTTTTAGAATAAAATCGTAAGGTGCATTATGAAGACTAAAAGCATCAACAATCATGGGGATTCCCAAACCTATATATTTTGTTGTTCCAATAAAATAAATCGAAAGAGCCAATATGATTCCGCCAACAAAAGGTCTTAACGGCGGATATTTTATGTTTTTGGAAAATAATTTGCCCCAAAAATGAGTGCTTCTTGCAAAAAGTAATGCTGCCAGCCCAAATAAAATACTAACAATAATTATCCAGAATAGTGCGGTAAAATCCATTTCGGGAACTGATGGGATACTATAATGAGTATGTTTTATCTCCCAAAACTCAACTGTAAAGTAAGCAATGTAAGCTACTAAAAAGGAAAGGACAATACTTCTTAAATTTATTTTATGAAAAAAAACGACTTCTAAAGCAAAGATTGCTCCCGCTAACGGTGTTCCAAAAACCGATGCAAAACCTGCGCTAATTCCCAGAATCATTAGTGTCTTTCTCTCAGAATGATTAAGTTTGAAAATAGGAGTGCATAAATCGGCAATCGCTCCGCCCATTTGTACAGCAGTTCCTTCACGTCCTGCAGATCCTCCAAAAAAATGCGTGATTAATGTTCCTAAAAGAACCAGTGGAGCCATCAGAAAGGGAACCCTTTTATCAGGCTCATTATATTCTTCCAATAGTAAATTGTTGCCTTTTGCGATTTTGGAGTCAGCATAAAAATAGCTATAACCAATGAGTAGACCACCAAGAGGCAACATCCAGATAATCCACTCGTTATGAGCTCTGACTTTGGTTACAAATTCTAAAGAAACCAAGAAAAATGCTGATGCCGATCCTGAAAAAATGCCTATCAGACAACAAATGAGAATCCATTTGAGCGTGATAGGCATTATATTTTTTAATTTTTCCAAATCGATTAATTCTAATACTTTTTAAAAAAAGGTTTAAAAGTATTACAAACGTAGTGTTTTTTTGGATTATTCAGCAACAACTGCGGTTAATTCGATTTCAACCAAATATTCAGGAGCTACCAATTGGTTGATGCCGTAAAATCCAGTGGTTGGTTTTATGTCTTTAAAGAAAATAGCGTGTGCTTTTGCAACGTCTTCAAATGTAGAAACATCGGTAGTGAAAATTCGAGTACGGATTACATCTTTCATGCCTACATTTAAATCTTCCAGTACTTTTTCAACTCTTTCAAGGATATTTAAAGTTTGAGCGTAGGCATCATCAGCTTTAACTTTTTCGCCGTCAACGATTGCAACAGTTCCGGATACTTCGATTATATTTCCAATGCGAACTGCACGGCAATATCCCATTTTGTCTTCCCAAGGTGAACCGGTTAAGATGTTTTTTCTTTCCATTATTTTATTATTTAGTTGATGTTAATTACTTTTAAGGATAGAGGAATTCTCAAAAAGCCCGCAATTTATAAAAATTAGAATTAAAAAAAGAGACACTTTTGTGGTAGAGGCTTTATATGGAGCATTTTCTGTTTTTTATAACAAAAAAGGAATTTTGTTTTAATTTCTTATTACGATTTAATGATTTGTATTTTTTATTTGGAGATAAATTGTTTTGCAGATGTGTTGCTTTTTTTAAGAAAATGAATGTGCTCTTGTCTGGTTTTTAGCTGATGATTTGTTATGTTTTTTAAAAATTTAGAATATCTTAACAGGTAATCGAGAATAAATTATGTTAGTTTTGTGATTTTATTATAGTTGATTTTTTATTTTTGGAAAAACTGTTTTTTAAGATAGAAAACCTACCATTTTTAAACTATGAAGCAATTTTTTTTTGTTTTCCTTATGGGTTTTGTGACTTGTACTTATGCTCAGGTTGAGTTTAATAATAAGTTCAAGGGAATTCCTCCAGTAAATATAAAACCGAAAGAAAAGAAAAGTGTACCTCCGCCGGTAGATACTTCTACTATTATTCCTCCAAATGTTTATAAAAATCCGAATGTGCAGTCGCCGCCCAATCCAGTTACTGATTATAGACCAAAAGTTAAGAGTGAGATTTCGATGATTCCCACAGATGAGTTTATAAATCCCGGAGACGAAGTTAGGGATAAGTTAGCCAAGGATATGGATAGAAGGTTAATTAAGGAGGGGCTAAAAGAAGATACCAGATATTTGGTAAAAAAAGATGTTAGTTTCGGCGAAATACGGACAAAATCAGCTTATTTTGTTATAAAATGCAGGGATTATGGTGCTATTGATGGAGATTTTATCCAAGGTATTCTTGATCAGAAAGTGGTAAGAGGGGCATTAGAATTGCAAGCCTATTTTAAGGAATTTACTATTTATTTCCATGACGGAATAAATGTATTTGAACTGGAGGCCTTGAATAGAGGTAGTTTAGGTGGAAATACTGGCGAGTTTTATATATATGATGCCGCCGGCAAATTAATTATTCATGAATATTGGGATAATTGGGATGCTGGTGTAAAAGGAAAGTTTGTTATAGTAAAAGAGTAGTTTTTCAACTACTCTTTTTTTATAAAATAAGATTAAAAAGGATCTGCTGTAACTTTAAAAGTCATTCTGGCATTAACCGTTACTTCTTGGCTAAAAGTTTGATTAATTGTTACCGATGTACGTATTTTATAGCTAGAAGACTTAATGTATTTGTCTAGTTTTTGGTCTGTACAGGTTAGATTAATTGTGTTGCTAGTAGAACTGATATTGTCTTGATACGCCAATTCGATTTCATCCGTAGCATTTGTTGAAATGTACAAATGAACCGATTTTACAAAACTGAATGTTTTATCGGCAGGATTGGTGATGGTTAGTTTTAATTCGTCCAATTTTACATCTTTAACCAAATCTGCATTGGTGTTGTTGTTTTTGAATTCAGCTGTAGAATTTGTTGTAACGTCTGGAGTGGGAACTTCAAACGGAGTGTTAAGTGATGCTCCGGGACTAATTTTGAACGAAGTTTCGTTTGAAATTTTGAAGGTTAATAATTTATCCACTTCATTGCAGGAAATAGTCAATAAAAAGATAAGAGCTGTAATTGCGATTGTTTTTGTTTTCATCATTTGTAGGTTTTTGAAGATTATAACGTATTAATTTTTTGGTTATTATCTAATGAGAACTAGATGTTTGTTTTTCTAATCTATTTTTTTTGATTTTTGTGGGGAAGTGTTTTTCAAAAAAAATCGTTGCAAATGTAAAGCTAGAGATTGAGAATTGAATATTTTTTTAATAAAAAAAGAAAATATTTTTTTTCGAAATTCAATTTTTGAAATCAAAATATAAAAAGTATTTTTGCGCATGCAACACAACGTACTTATTTTAGATTTCGGATCGCAATATACTCAACTTATTGCGCGTAGAGTTCGCGAATTAAATATATTCTGCGAAATTTTCCCTTACAATCATTTTCCAGATGATTTATCAAGTTATAAAGCCGTAATTCTTGGTGGAAGCCCATTCTCTGTTAGAGGAGAAGATGCGCCACACCCGGATTTGTCGCAAATTAGAGGTAAGCTCCCTATGCTGGCCGTATGTTACGGAGCTCAGTATTTGGCTCATTTCAGTGAAGGTGAGGTAGCTGCTTCTAATACCAGAGAATACGGTAGAGCAAATTTGTCCTATATTAAGGAAGATGAAGTTTTCTTCGAAGGGATTTCTCCAAACAGCCAAGTTTGGATGAGCCACAGTGACAGTATCAAAACATTGCCTGCAAATGGGGTGAAATTAGCCAGTACGCACGATGTAGAATTTGCCGCTTACAGAATTGAAGGCGAAACAACTTATGCTATTCAATATCACCCAGAGGTTTATCATTCTACTGAAGGAACAAAAATATTGGAAAATTTCCTTGTAAAAATTGCTCAAGTTCCTCAAAATTTCACACCAAATGCTTTTGTTGAAGAAATTGTAGCCGAAATGAAAGAAAAAATCGGAAACGACAAAGTTGTTTTAGGTCTTTCAGGAGGTGTGGATTCAACAGTAGCAGCAGTTTTATTGAATAAAGCAATTGGCAAAAATCTGTATTGTATTTTTGTAAATAACGGATTGCTTCGTAAAAATGAATTCCAAAGCGTTTTGGATCAGTACGAAGGAATGGGATTGAATGTAAAAGGAGTTGACGCTTCTCAACGTTTTTATGATGCCTTGGCCGGAGTTACTGACCCAGAGTTAAAAAGAAAAGCGATTGGTAATGCTTTTATCGAAGTTTTTGATGATGAATCCCATAAAATCGAAGATGTTACTTGGTTAGCCCAAGGAACTATATATCCTGATGTAATCGAATCGGTTTCTGTAAAAGGGCCATCTGCAACTATCAAATCACATCATAATGTTGGTGGTTTGCCAGATTATATGAAATTGAAAGTGGTTGAACCTTTGCGTATGCTTTTCAAAGACGAAGTACGTAGAGTGGGTGCAACTTTGGGAATTGATCCAGAATTATTAGGAAGACATCCTTTCCCTGGGCCAGGATTGTCTATTAGAATTTTGGGAGATATTACTTTGGAGAAAGTTCAAATCCTTCAGGATGTAGATAAAGTTTTTATCGACGGATTGAAATCTTGGGGATTATACGATAAAGTATGGCAAGCCGGAGCGATTTTGCTACCTGTCAACAGCGTTGGAGTTATGGGTGATGAACGTACTTATGAAAAAGTAGTAGCCCTGAGAGCAGTAGAATCAACAGACGGAATGACCGCAGACTGGGTACACCTTCCTTATGATTTCTTGATGAAAGTGTCTAATGATATTATCAATAAAGTAAAAGGTGTAAACCGCGTAGTTTATGATATAAGTTCGAAGCCACCGGCAACAATTGAGTGGGAATAATATAATTTTTTTAACATTAAGTCGTTACATTTGTAACGACTTAATTGTTTAAACCTACTTATTTATGAAAAAAATTTTAAGATTTTTTTTGTTTGTTGCTTTTGTTTCAAATGTCTCCCTCGGACAGCAATCTGCAACTAAACATACCGTTTTAAAAGGCGAAACCATAGCCCAAATCGCCCAAAATCACAACACAACTCCTTCTGAAATTTACAGACTGAATCCGGAAGCTCAAAAAGGAATCTCTGAAAATCAAATTCTAATCGTTCCAGAATTACTTCCTCAAGTCAAAAATACAATTACTCACATTGTTGCCCCAAAAGAAACATTGTTTGGGCTGGCAACAAAATATAATGTCAAAGCTGACGTTATTCAAAATGCAAATACTGCTGTACTTGCTAATGGATTGCAGGTAGGACAACAATTAATTATTCCTCAGGATAATGCTCCAAAAACAGAAGTTGCTGTCGCAAAAAAAACGCATTTGGTTCAACCTAAAGAATCATTGTTTAGTATTGCCAGATTATATAATGTATCTGTGGAAGATTTGGATAAAACCAATTCGGATATTTTGAAAAATGGTTTGCAGGTGGGTCAGGAAATTAAAATTCCGAATAAAAAGAAAACACTTGATGGAAGAGTGAGAGTTATCAATGGCGAAACTGTTTTTTATGTGGTGAAAGCCAAAGAGACCAAATATTCGATAGCAAAACAATTTGGGATTAGCGTAGAACAATTAGAATCTCAAAATCCAGAAATTGTAAACGGATTGACAGAAGGAAATCGATTGGCAATCAATGTCAAAGAAGTGAAGCCGAGCAATGAAAATGAGGAATTGATGCTTGCTTTGGCAGAAAAACAAGTGGTGGTCGAAAAATCCAAAGCCAATGCCAAAGAAATCAACAGCCTAAAAGAAAAATTGGAATTGCAGAATGAAATCAACCAAAAAGTAATTAAAGTAAATGGTCTTTTGGTGGATTTAAAAGAAATTGACAATACCAAAGAGGGCTCTGCCGAAAAACTAAAAATGGTTTTAGAAGCAAATAAAAATATACAGGAGATTCTTTTGGTTAAATTGGATTCTTTGGTGAATACAATGAGTAAAGATTTGAACGAACTGAAAAAAACCGAATTAGTGGATCTTGACGAATCCATTCGTATGCAAAAGATTTCCAATGAGAATATTTCGAAAACAAATGAATTGTCTCAACAGCTTAAAAAACAATTGGCAGATAATAGAAAAGTGTATTCGGGTTTGATGGACAAAGCTGAGCGTATTGTTGTTGAAGAAAATCAGGAATACAAGAAAAGTATTCGTGAAAACGAAAAAGGAAAAGCAAATGTGAAGGCTGTGAAATTGACTCCCGTGGATTTGAAAAACATGGAAATGGAACAGCGTATGCGCGATTTGAATAATTTGAAACTGATTACCAAACTGGATTCTTTGAATAATGAAAGTAAATCAGAATTGAAATTGCACATCAGTAAGGCGACTTTTTACAGCAAACAGGCTCGGGCTTTTGATGATAATTTGGCGAAATTAAAAAACCAAAGCTATCAGAATAAAGCATCCGAATCCCAATCGAAAGCAAAAACAGGAGTGGTGTCCAAGTCGCTTACTTTGGAACAAATAAAAAAAGAATTAGCCAAGCAACCTGCAAAAGTAAAAGCCATTAAAGTGGAAAAAGTGGAAGGAATTAAAGACTTGAAATCGGGATATTATGTTGTTTTGGGTAATTTTCAGGAGGCCGCTGCGAGAGATTCTTTTATCAGGAAATTGAGTGATTCTGGTTCTTTGGAAGCTAATTTTTTCTATAATATGAATATACTTTCTTATTATGTTTATTCTAAAATGGTTGCGACCAAGGAAGAAGCACTTTATGAATGTATTCAAAAACAAGGGAAACCTCTTTTTGAAAAAATGTTTATAGCAAATGTAGTTTCCGAATAAACTAATTAAGGAATAAATTAACAAGATGAGAAGCGATGTTTTCCTATAAACACAGTATTTTTACTGAAATTTATAATGCACATAAACCCTACTAATATGAACTATTTTTCAGCTGTACTTTGTACTGTTTTATTTTCAGTGTCCTCTAGTTTTTCGCAGGAAAAAATTGATAAATATATTGTTGCCAAAGGGGAAACTGTAGCACAGATTGCTCAAAAATTTAAAATTACTCCTTACGAAATTTATAAACTCAATCCAGATGTACAAAATGGATTGAAGCCAAATGCTGTTTTGCTGATTCCAAAAAGTAATGTGAGTAGCGTGAAAACTAATGCGGCTCCACCCGTGAAAACTACTCCGTCTCCATCAAAATCAGTGGCACAATCGCCTAAAACACATTTGGTGCTTGCAAAAGAAACTTTATTTGGAATTGAAAAAAAATACGATGTAAGCGATGAAGCTTTGAAAAAAGCCAATCCAGATCTTGTAAAAAACGGTTTGCAAATAGGACAGCTTTTGAATATTCCTTCTCAAAGTGATGTAAAACAAAGTGTTCTTGTAAAGAATAATGTTCCTGTTTATCATATTGTGCAACCAAAAGAAACCAAGTATTCTATAGCTAAGAAGTATGATATTACTATCGAAGAACTGGAACAAAAAAATCCTGATATCGTAGCCAATTTGGAGATAGGATATGAATTGCTGATAAAAGGAAACAGACCCAAACCGGTTGCCCAAAGCGTTCCTGTAAAAGCTTCTGTTACAACCGAAAAGAAATCTGTAGTGAAGGTTTCAGAACCGATACATTATATAGATTATACAGTAAAACCAAAAGAAACATTTTACAGTTTGTCAAAAATGTTTGGATTGACGCAACAGCAATTAGTTGAATTAAATCCAATTTTATCCTCGGGTGTGCAGGAAGGAATGGTTTTGAAAGTACCGTCAAAATCGAATCAAATTGCGGTTAATTCGGCTAAGCAAAAAGTTGTTTTGACTAAAAAATACAGTCAGGACAAAAAGACTCTTGTGTTGTTGTTCCCTTTTAATTTGGCCAAAAATAGTGGTGACACGATTACTTCTACAGTTAATCGATTGAATAATGACAAGTTTTTGAATATGACTCTGGATTTTTATTCGGGAGCTTTGATGGCGATTGATTCTGCAAAAACAGTTGGAGTTAATATTGATGTGAAGATTTTTGATTCTAATGAAACCAAGACAACTTCCAACATAGGTTCTATTTTTAATGACAATAATCTTGCAGATGTAGATGCAGTTGTTGGGCCTTTTTATCAAAATAATGTGGAAAAAGCGGCAGTGTTATTTGCAAAAAATAATGTGCCAGTGATTTCTCCTCTGTCAAAAGACGCAGGTAATCCGATACCGAATTTATATCAATCCATTGTGCCACCATCAGTGCTGAAAACTGCAATGTTTGATTTTTTGAATGCCAAACAAGGAAATTTGGTAGCAGTAATCGACAAGAAAAGAGAATCGATCAGAAAATATATTTCGGAAAATCAAACAGCTGTAAAAATTGCTCCGTTGACAGAAACAGGCGGTTTAGATGTGGAGAATTTAAAAAAATTATTGGTAAAAGACAGAATGAATTATGTTATTCTGGAGTCGGCCAATACGGGAATGGTTAAGTACACTATAAACACCATGCTTTGGGCTATGGCCAATGGTTATCAAGTGCAATTGGTGATTTTGGAACCTAATGATACTTTGGATACAGACGAAGTTAGTTTTGCAAATCTGACCAAGTTGCATTTGATGTATCCTTCTGCAACTCGAGAAAATAATTCTCCCGAAGCACAGATATTTATGCAGAATTACAGAAAAAAGAATAAAGTAAATCCAAGTTCGTATGCTATTCGTGGTTTTGATATTACTTTTGACACTATGATGCGTTTGTCACAAGATAAAACCTATCAGGAAACAGCCGAAACGATGATTACAGAACAGGTGGAGAACAAATTTGAATATCATAAAAACCAAGATGAAGGTTATGCAAATAAAGGTGTATATATCTTGTATTACGACACTGATTTGACAATTAAAGAAGCGAAGTGAAAAACTGTTTTCGGTTTTCAGTTATGAGTTATCGGTTTTGATAGCTGAAAACCCAAAACCAATAACTGACAACCGATAACCGACAACTGATAACTCATAACTAAAAAAAAAATGACTTCAAAAGTAACTTATTTGGGAGATTTAAGAACTTCCTCAATACACATTCAATCGGGTACTGAAGTACTATCAGATGCTCCGGTTGACAATAATGGAAAAGGAGAGGCTTTCTCTCCTACAGATGCTGTCGCAAATGCTTTGGCTACCTGTATGATGACCATCATGGGAATAAAAGCAAGAGCCATGAATGTTGATTTTAAAGGTTCAACTGCGGCAGTTACTAAAATTATGAATGCCGAGCCTAGAAAAATTGGTGCTATCGAAATTGTTTTTGAAATGCAGGGTGTTACAGAGCAAAAAGATAAAACAATCTTGGAAAGAGCTGCAATGACTTGTCCTGTTTTCCTGAGTTTGAATGATGATATCGATAAACGAATTACTTTTAATTGGAAATAAATTGGAAGTAGAAGATTTCTAAATGCAAAAAAAAACTGTCGCGAGACAGTTTTTTTATTTCTTTTAATCTTTAATCCAAAAGTTCAAGAGTGACCAAATAAGCACAATGATCGGAGGCTACTGAATTCTGAATGACTTCTCTGCTTATAACTTTCCATCTATTTTTTGGAGAATACATTACGTAATCAATTGTTTTGTCTGGTTTGCTTGACGGAAAAGTAAATTGTGATTGTGGGTTTTGTTTGTCATAAGATGTTCCCCATTTTTCTTCCAGAATTTTCATTGGGTTACTGTCTGGCAAGGAGTTTAAATCTCCGGCTAAAATTGTTGGGTATTTATTTTTTATAAAAACAGCATTGATTTTTTTAACCTGATTGATTCTGTCTGTTTCGATTTCTTTATAATCCAAATGAGTGCCAACAAAAGCAATCGTGTCGCCAGAAGGAAGAACCGATACAATCTCTACTGCATTTTTGGGTTCATTGCCTTTGGTGTAAGGTAAATTTACATTTCTGGAAGAGGCTATAGAGTGTTTGGATAAAATTCCTTCGCCATATTCTCCACCGTCAAATTTCATTGCTTTTGCAAAAAGAGAAGACATTTTGGTTCTGATACCCAATTCGGTTACCAAGTCGTATTTTCTGGCACGGTTTGTTTTGTAATCAACTTCCTGTAGTGCTACAAAATCAGGATTGGCATCATTTATTACTTTAGCAATAACATCAAGGTTAAAATCGCCTTTCATGGTTTCGCCATGATAAATGTTGAAGGTTAGAAATTTTATTATTTTTTTGTCCTTTTGTTCGCTTTGCGCGAATGTTAAACTAACTGCGAAAAGTAATAATGGAATCAGAAATGGTTTTAAATTCATAGTAAATCGTTTTAGGTTTGTTTTCGAGCACAATGTAGATATAATTGTGAAATGTTTTGTAATAAATGGCAAAAAAATATTTAGATTTTTTTTCTGAACAAAGACTTTTGAAAACAATTTTGTCGGGCTAATATTTTACCTTGCGAAAAAATCAGCAAAACAATGGACCAAAACCAAAAACAGCTTATAAAATTGGCGCATACCAAAATGCCTTTTGGGAAATACGAAGGTTGGTTTCTTATAGACATTCCGGAGTATTACATTGTTTGGTACAGCAATAAAGGTTTTCCAAAAGGAGAATTGGGCGAACAACTGAAATTAATTCATGAATTAAAGCTCAATGGACTCGAAGAGCTAATTCGGAACATAAAAAAGAAATATCCAAAACCTTAAATAATTTGCTAATTGAACAATTAGAAAATTAGATAATTTAAGATGGATATTATAATATTGGTTGAAATGAATTTAATTCATCATTTTCTAATTTTCTAATTAGCAAATTGTCTAATTAAATTTGTACTTTTGCCACGTTTTTTAAACAACTACATTTCAAACAACAACAGATGAATCAAACGAAATATATTTTTGTTACAGGTGGTGTGACTTCTTCTTTGGGAAAAGGAATTATAGCGGCATCGTTGGCAAAATTGTTACAGGCAAGAGGTTATAGGACAACAATTCAGAAATTTGATCCTTATATCAATGTCGATCCAGGAACTTTAAATCCTTATGAACATGGAGAATGTTACGTAACGGATGATGGAGCTGAAACCGATTTGGATTTAGGTCACTACGAGCGTTTTTTGAACGTTCCGACTTCTCAGGCTAATAACGTAACGACTGGTAGAATTTATCTTTCTGTAATTGAAAAAGAACGTAGAGGTGAATTCTTGGGTAAAACCGTTCAAGTTGTTCCTCATATTACCAACGAAATTAAGGAAAGAATGCAATTGCTGGGTAAATCCGGTGATTATGATATTGTTATTACCGAAATTGGTGGTACAGTGGGTGACATTGAATCTTTGCCTTATATTGAATCTGTACGTCAGTTGGTGTGGGATTTAGGCGAAAATAATGCGATAGTTATCCATTTAACGTTGGTTCCTTATTTGGCCGCAGCAGGAGAATTAAAGACAAAACCTACACAACATTCTGTTAAAGCTTTAATGGAAAGCGGTATCAAAGCAGACATTTTGGTTTGTAGAACCGAACATGAAATTGCTGATGATATCCGTAATAAATTAGCTTTGTTTTGTAATGTAAAAAGAGAAGCGGTAATCCAATCTATTGATGCTTCAACTATTTACGAAGTGCCAAATTTAATGTTGGAAGAAGGATTGGATATTGTGGCATTGAAAAAACTGGATTTGCCTAAAAAAGCGGCTCCAGATTTAAAAAATTGGAACACTTTTTTACGTAGATTAAAATTTCCAAAACACACAGTAAACATTGGTTTGATAGGAAAATATGTAGAAATGCAGGATTGCTACAAGTCTATTCTTGAGGCTTTCATTCATGCAGGTGCTGCCAATGAAACCAAAGTAAATGTTATTTCTATACATTCAGAATTTATAGATTCAGAGAATATCAAAGAAAAATTGAGTGGTTTGGATGCAATTCTTGTTGCTCCTGGTTTTGGAGAGAGAGGAATTGAAGGAAAAATTGAAGCTATCCGTTTTGCACGTGAAAATAAAGTTCCGTTTTTCGGAATTTGTTTAGGAATGCAAATGTCTATTATCGAATATTCAAGAAATATAGTAGGATTAGCCGATGCCAATTCTACCGAAATGAATGACAAAACCAAGAATCCAGTTGTCAATTTGATGGAAGATCAAAAAAATGTTACCGACAAAGGAGGAACAATGCGTCTTGGAGCTTGGAAATGTGAGATTAAACCTAATACATTGGCTCATAGAATTTACGGAAAAACATCCATTTCAGAGCGTCACCGTCACCGTTACGAATACAATAGTCAATATGTAGATCAGTTGCAAAAAGCGGGTCTGATTTCTTCTGGTGTAAATCCTGATACAGGGCTCGTGGAGATTGTAGAATTAGAAGACCACCCGTTCTTCATAGGTGTGCAATACCATCCTGAATACAAGAGTACGGTAGCAAATCCGCATCCTATTTTTGTGAATTTTGTAGCGGCTGCTGTAAAAGCTAAAAAAAAATAATAAGGTTTTAATTGAAAAATCATAGTTGTCAAAATGTAACGTTAACCGTTTTTTGATGACTAAAGAAATCAGTTTCTAATTCAGCTCAATTAGGAACACGAAAAACAACAAAAAAATAAAATGGAAGACAGAAAATTAGACCTTAACTCGGTTATAGGGATTGTTTTGATTATTGGTATTTTTATTTGGATGACCTACCAAAACAAACCTTCGGAGGCACAACTTGCTACTGAAAAGGCCAAAAAGGAAATGCTCGCCAAAGAAGCAAAAGCTCAGGGAGTAGCTGGAAAAACAGGTACAACTCCAGCAACTTTAATACCAGGCGATTCTACTCAATTGGCTCAATTGCAAAAAACATTAGGTAATTTTGCTTATTCGGCTACTTTGCCATCAGCAAAAAATGATGTTACAACGCTCGAAAATGATTTTATACTCTTAAAAATAGCCAACAAAGGAGGATACATCGTTGAAGCCACTTTGAAAAAATTTGAAAAATTCAAGAAAAATTCGGGTCAATTGGTTTCTTTGATAAAAGACAACAATGCCGATTTGAATATTCAGTTGCAAACTAGTGATAATCGAGTTTTAAATACAAAAGATTTGTATTTTGAACCAACATTATCAAAAGTTGGTGAAGAACAAGTTCTTTCGATGAAATTGAAAGCGGGTGCCAATGAATATTTGGAATACAAATACATTTTGAAACCTAATGATTATATGGTAGGTTTTGATGTGCAGTCTCAAGGGTTGAACAAAGTCTTGAATACGGCTAAACCATTGGATTTGCAATGGAATATGAAAACGTACCGAAGCGAAAAAAGTATTGCTTACGAAAACCGTTATACAGAAATCCGTTATAAATACGAAGAAAGCAAAAATAGTTATGTGTCTGACGGGAAAGACAAAGAAGAAACTCCTGATAAAGTGGATTATATCGCTTTCAAACAGCATTTTTTTAGTTCTATTTTGTTGACAAATACTCCTTTTGAAAAGTCTGTTTTGAAATCGAATAAATTAGTTTTGGATGAAACAAAAGACACAATTTTTATAAAAGATCTTAAAGCTACAGTTCCATTAGCTTTCCGTAATGGAGAAGTGGATTATAAAATGAATTGGTATTTTGGTCCAACAGATTATACCACTCTGAAAAAGTATGATAAAGACATAGAAAAAATTGTTCCGCTAGGTTGGGGAATTTTTGGATGGATTAATAAATTTATTTTTATTCCGTTGTTTGGGTTTTTAAGTACAACCATGGGAATGTCTTTGGGAATTGCGATTATCATTTTTACGATTATCATAAAAATAGGTATGTCACCTATTACATATAAATCATTCTTGTCTCAGGCAAAGATGAAAGTGTTGCGTCCT
Organism: Flavobacterium gilvum; assembly: GCF_001761465.1. Taxonomy (NCBI): domain Bacteria; kingdom Pseudomonadati; phylum Bacteroidota; class Flavobacteriia; order Flavobacteriales; family Flavobacteriaceae; genus Flavobacterium; species Flavobacterium gilvum. Next base: position 2,158,170 of record NZ_CP017479.1, read on the forward strand.
GATATAGCTGAAATTGGAGAAAAATTTAAAAAGGATCCAATGAAGAAACAACAGGAAACAATGAAATTGTATTCTAAAGCGGGTGTGAATCCAATGGCGGGATGTATTCCGGCCTTGATTCAGATTCCGTTTATGTATGCTTCGTTTCAGTTTTTCCCTTCTGCTTTCGAATTGAGACAACAAGGTTTCCTTTGGGCTGATGACTTATCTTCATTTGATTCTGTTTATAAATTGCCTTTCCACATTCCATTATATGGAGATCACATCAGTTTGTTTCCGATTTTGGCGGCTATTGCGATTTTCTTTTATATGAAAATGACTTCTGGCGACCAGCAAATGGCAGCTCCACAACAAGAAGGAATGCCGGATATGGCCAAAATGATGAAAATGATGATTTACATTTCGCCAATCATGATGTTGATTTTCTTCAATAGTTATGGTGCCGGATTGAGTTTGTATAACTTCATTTCGAATTTAATCACTATCGGAATTATGTTTGTAATCAAAAATCATATTGTTGATTCAGATAAAATTCATGCTCAAATTCAAGAGAATAAGTTGAAAGAGCCTAAGAAACCTGGTAAATTTCAGCAGCGTTTACAAGAAGCTATGGAACAGGCCGAAGCTCAGAAAAAAACAAAAAAGAAATAAGAATTAAAGAATATTGCAAAAGCTCCTTGAAAAAGGAGCTTTTTTTTTGGTCCTATTTTGACATAAAATATTTAACCGCAAGGTAAAACACTATGAACGCAAAGCTTTGTGAACTTTGTGTTCTTTCTTTGCGAACCTTGCGGTTAAAATCATTATTTGAAAAAAACAAAAATTTTCTCTTCCAAAGAAATATTGTATTAGAGTTTGAAATGTAACAATTTATTCACTATCTGTTTTGTTTCTAAATTTTAGAATACTGATAAAAATCATCTTTTGAAAATTGATTAAAATTTAGTTTTGTAAAATATAACGTTTTCGTGTTTTATTTTATAACGTCTAAACGTTTGAATAACTGAGGTTTGTGAGGTTTGTAAAAAGATTGATAAATTGCTGAGAATGTGGTTCGATTGCTAAACAAAAAGATGAAGTAGGAAAATGAAGATTTAAATATGATTGGCAAAATGGATATTAAAAAACATAAAGGATTTTTTTATAACGGAGATCAGATTTCTGAAGTGGAAGATTCCATTATTACAGAAGTTGCATTAAAAATTGCCGTAAACAGTGTTCCTTTTACAGTAACAATGCAGACGCCCGGGAATGAAAGAGATTTGGTTCGTGGTATATTATTTACTGAAAAAATATACCAAAACAGTCTGCCGATTGGAATGGAAATCAAATCGAGAGACAAAAGTGGAGCGATTACATCGATTAATGCAGTTGTGCCTTCCCATTTGGTTTTAAAAGATTTTGCAGGAAATCGAAATGTGATTTCATCTTCGTCGTGTGGACTTTGCGGAAAAACGGAATTGGATGATTTGGGCGTTGCCAATAGTAAAGTTTCAAAAAAAATTGACATCAGATTATTGGAAAAGATGTTTGATGAAGTTTATGAAAATCAAAAAGTTTTCAAAGAATCAGGCGGTAGTCACGCTGCCGGAGCTTTTACTATTGACGGAAGACTGCTCAAAGTTCAGGAAGATATCGGTAGACATAATGCGGTAGATAAGGTCATCGGGCATCTGATTCAAAACAATTTAATGGGAGAAGTAGCCTGCTTGACAGTAAGCGGTCGTGTTTCGTATGAAATTATAAGCAAGGCAAAAGAAGCAGGAATCACTTTTTTAGCTTCCGTTTCGTCGCCTTCCTCCTTGGCAATTACTACTGCCGAGGAGCTTGGAATTACTCTAATGGGTTTTTGCAGAAAAAATAAATTAACTATTTACACAAATTCTAATCAGGTAATCCAAAATTCCCCTCTTTGGATTGGTGATGAGGTAAAAAATTAATCACATGTCAAAAAATTTAAGTGAATTATCGAGTCGTAAAGGACTTGCCAAAAACCTGTTCGAAGAGTATGGAAATTTGGCAAAAGCTACCGGAACTCCTAATATTGAGGAGCTGGAAAAATTGAGGGAAGAATTTTTAATAGGTAAAGCAACGGCTTATGGAGCGGTTTCTTTTTATGATTTCCTGAAACCAGCAAACAAAAACAAGAAAGTGTATGCCTGTAATGGAAGCGCCTGTATGTTGTCGAATACTCAGGATGAATTGAAAGCGAAATTGAGCAATCATTTTGGTGAAGATGAAATTGGCGAAATGTGTTGTTTGGGAAGATGTCATGAAAACAGTGCTTTTCATATCAATAAAAAAAATTATTCAGGAAATGACATTGACTTCATCGAGGAAATTAAAGCCGGAAAAACTAATACGAAAGAAACCTACAACGTTGATTCGCTTGGGACTCCAATTCTAACCGGCGATTATGGAGATGTTTCGGCATTCTATAAAATATTTACCGATTGTCTGACAAGAACTCCCGATGAGCTTTTGTCAGAACTTCGTGATTCTGGATTGAGAGGGCGTGGAGGTGCCGGTTTTCCGATTGCTTTTAAGTTTGAATCCTGTAAAAATACGGAAGACGATACCAAATTCATCGTGAGCAATGCCGATGAAGGAGATCCAGGAGCTTATTCGGATCGCTATATAATGGAACAACGCCCGCACAATATGCTGATGGGAATGATGATTTCTGGATATATCATTGGGGCAAAACATGGAGTGGTATATATTCGTGGAGAATATCCGGAATCTATAGAAATTGTTGGCGAAGCCATTGAACACCTACGCAGTTTGGGGCTTTTGGGAGAAAATATCCAAGGAACCGATTTCAATTTTGATTTTAAAGTGATAAGTGCTCAAGGTGCGTATGTATGCGGAGAAGAAACAGCCTTGTTGTCGTCTATAGAAGGACAGCGTCCGGAAGTGAGAGTACGTCCGCCATATCCTACTCAAAAGGGATTGTTTAATAAACCAACAGTGGTAAACAATGTAGAAACATTGGCTAATATTCCGTTTATTATGAAACATAGCGGTAAAGCCTATGCCGAAATAGGAACTCCAAAATCAACCGGAACCAAATTGATTTCGCTTGACAGTCATTTCAACAAACCAGGAATTTACGAAGTTAATATGGGAACTCGCTTGACCAAAGTGATTGAAGATTTGGGAGGTGGTTTCCGCATGCCTGTAAAAGCCATGCATATCGGCGGGCCTCTAGGAGGTTTGGTGCCTATTTCGTTGATTGAAAGGCTGAGTATTGACTATGATTCGTTCATGAAATTAGGATTTTTACTAGGACATGCTTCTATTGTTTGCATCCCAGAAGACTATCCAATGATTGATTATATAGAACATCTGTTTCAGTTTGTCGCTCACGAAAGCTGTGGAAAATGTTTTCCTTGCCGTCTTGGGTCAACTCGTGGTTATGAGTTGATTGCAAAAGCCAAAAACGAAGATTATAAAATTGATCAAGAATTGATGTCCGATCTTTTGGATACTTTACAAACAGGATCACTTTGTGCTTTGGGCGGAGGATTGCCTTTGCCGGTAAGAAATGCGATGCAGTATTTTAATTCAGAATTAGCAGACTATTTTAATAAATAAATTATGGGACAAGTAGCATTTATTAATGACAAATGGCACACGATAGTTGAAGGTGAAACCATTTTAGAATTTGTTAAAAGAAATCACGGAAAAGACCGTATCCCAACCTTGTGTGATGCACCAAAATTAGAACCATTTGGTTCTTGCCGAGTTTGTAGCGTTGAAGTTGCTTTGGTAAAAGACGGGCCAACCAAAACTCAGGCTTCTTGCCATACTCCGGTTATTCCGAATTCCTACATATATACTGATACCGATCATATTAAAAAACTGAGAAAAAACATTATTGAATTGGTTCTAACCGACCATCCCATGGATTGTTTGCAGTGTGAGGTAAACAATAATTGCGAGCTGCAGTCGGTTGCGGCAAAAGTTGGGGTAAGGGATGTTCGTTATCCGCAAGGTAAAAATCATTTGGACACGCCAAAAGATTTGAGTCATCCTTATATGACTTCGGATTTTTCAAAATGTATCAATTGTTTCCGTTGCGTGAGAGCCTGTGATGAAATTCAGGGAGGATTGGTGCTTAGCATGGCAGGAAGAGGATTTGACAGCCATGTAGTGAAAAGCTATGAAAATAATTTCTTCGAATCCGATTGTGCGAGTTGTGGTGCTTGTGCTCAGGTTTGTCCAACTGCGGCCATTTCGGATGTATTCGAATCAAAATCAATTAATGTTGATGAGAAAATACGAACTGTTTGTTCGTATTGTGGCGTTGGCTGTAATCTCGAAGTTTCTGTAGTGAGCGGAAAAGTAAAATCAATTCAGGCGCCTATTAATGCTGAAGTAAATGAAGGTCATCTTTGCCTGAAAGGACGTTATGCGTTCTCTTTCTACGATCATCAGGACAGAATCAAAACTCCGTTAATCAGAAGAAATGGAGTATTGGAGCCTACCACTTGGAAAGAAGCTTACGATTTTATAACCGAAAAATTGACGGCAATCATTCAAAAAAACGGACCTGATGCTGTTGCGGGAGTTTCTTCTTCAAGATGTACAAATGAAGAAAACTATCTGATGCAGAAATTCATGCGTGCTGCCATTGGAACCAATAATATTGACTGTTGTGCACGTGTTTGTCATGGTCCAACCGCTTTCGGAATGCAAAAAGCATTTGGAACAGGAGCGGCTACAAACTCAATCGAAGATATCAAACTTACCGATTGTATCATGGTTATTGGTTCAAATCCAACCAATGCTCATCCGGTTACAGGCGCAAAAATTAAGCAGTTTGCCATGAAAGGCAAAACGACTATCGTTATTGATCCTCGAAAAACAGAAATTGCCAAATACGCGACCTATCATCTTCAGTTGAGACCGGGAACGAATGTGGCACTTTTGAATATGATTCTTTATTACATCATTACTGAAGGTTATGTTTCCAAAGGATTTATCAAACACCGCACTGAGGGTTATGAAGAATTCAGTGAGAAAATAAAAGGAATTGACATCGCCGAAATGGAGAAAATAACCGGTGTTGACAGAAATCTCGTGAGAGAAGCTGCGCTAGTATTTGACAAAGCTCCAAACGCCATGTTGTTCCATGGTTTGGGAGTTACTGAGCATTCTCAGGGGTCTCACGCTGTAATGCTTATCGCTGATTTAGCCATGATTACCGGAAACATTGGCCGAAGAGGAGTAGGCGTAAACCCGCTCAGAGGACAAAACAATGTTCAGGGCGCTGCCGATATGGGTTGTCAGCCTAATATGGGAGCTGGATATATGAGCGCTTACGATCCTGAAATTAACAAACATTATGAAGCTTTCTACGAAAGAAAAATTCCGACGAGCTATGGATATAAAATTCCAGAAATGTTTGATGCCGCTTTAGATGGAAAACTAAAAGCCATGTGGATAATGGGTGAGGATGTGGTACATACCGATCCAAATACCAATAAGGTGATTGCCGCTCTAGAAAGTTTAGAATTGCTAGTAGTGCAGGAATTATTCCTTTCCGAAACGACCAAACATGCCACTGTAGTGCTTCCGGGAGCTTCTTTCCTTGAAAAAACGGGAACTTTTACCAATGGTGAAAGAAGAATTCAGCAGGTGAACGCAGTAGTCGAAGTTTTGGACGGAGCAAAAACCGATGGTCAAATTCTAGTGGATATGATGAACAAAATGGGGTATTACCAAGCACCGTATCAACCAAAGGCGGTGCTTCGTGAAATTTCTAAAATAGTTCCATTCTTCTCAGGGGTTACTTGGGAAGGATTAGGAATAAACGGTAAGCAATGGCCTGTAAAAGAGGATGGATTAGGTACCAAGATCCTCCATACCGAAAAATTTGAAGGAGGAATAAGAGGTAAATTCAATTTTTATGACTTTAAGGAAACCAATGAAATTGTCAAAAACGGAAAAGATTTTCCTTATATCTTGACGACTAATCGTGGTTTGGAGCATTATAACTCCGGCACCATGACCCGCAGAACCGACAACGTAAAGATTCTGACTGAAGATCACTTAAAAATCAACCCGATTGATGCCGAAAAATTTTCGATTAAAGACGAGGATTTGGTATGTGTAATGTCGGCCAGAGGAAAAGTCGATATGCGAGCCAGTGTTTCAGATGAGGTGAAACCCGGAATTTTGAGCACAACTTTCCATTTCCCGGATGTATTACTCAATCTGATAACCGGCAACGAGCACGATTGCGAAGCGATGTGCCCGGAGTACAAAGTTGTAGCCGTCAATATCCGTAAAAGTAAAGGCGACAACAAAAAGAAATTGGATAAAATTGCCCTTTCGTAATAGTATTCAAGAAAACAGGAAAACCCCTTTGTCATTTAGGCAAAGGGGTTTTGTTTTCTTACTAGTTACGAATAGTTAAAAAAATATTTATCGCAAACTATGTGGTTACGCTGAGAAATATTTTGATAAATTCTATTGAAGTACCAATTTGTTGAGTTGAGATGTCATATTTTCAAAAAAATAAAAAATCTATTTACAATCATTTGGTTTTAGGGTTGTACTTTTGTTTCAGAATAATTTAATTGAAATTGTATGTTTTCTATTTTTAGAATTTTTGCTCTTGTATTGTGTTGCCAAGTTGTTTTCTCGCAAGTGAATAATAACCCAGTAGATGAGAATGGGAAAAAACATGGCGTTTGGAAAGGCTTTTATGAAGAATCGGGCAGACAGCGTTACGAGGGAACTTTTGAACACGGAAAAGAAGTGGGTGTCTTTAATTTTTTTGATGATACAAAAGCCCAATCAATTATTGCGACAAGAACTTTTAACGCTAAGGACAACTCCTGCTACACCATTTTTTATGATCAAAATAAAAATATTGTGAGTGAAGGCAAAGAGGTAAATAAATTGCGTGAAGGGCAATGGAAATATTACCATAAAGCATCCAAAACAATTATGACTTTGGAGAATTATAAAAATGGGAAACTCGATGGGGTTCGAACCGTTTATTATCCAAGTGGTAAAATTGTGGATGAAACCATTTATAAAAACGGTTTGAAAGAAGGTGTTTATAAACGATATTCGGAGAAGGGGATTGTTTTAGAAAACAGTTTTTTCAAAAACAATGAATACGAAGGAGAAGCAACTTACAAAGATCCAAACGATCTTGTCATTGCCAAAGGAAAATTCAAAAACGGAAAAAAAGTAGGGAAGTGGCAGTTTTTTGTAAACGGAAAATTAGAAAGTGAAGAAAACATGGATAAGCCGAAAAAAATACAATTGAAAAGGGATAGTGTGAAAAAATAATTTATTTAAACATATAAGTCATATAAGTTCATTTGATAAAAAACTAAAAGTTCTATTGGAATATTTTATTTAAGAACACAAAAGGGGAAACTTATTTGGCCTTTTAAAAAAAACCTTTTTAAACGATTAGCTTAAATAAACTTATATGCCTTATATGTTTAAAACATGGGTTTCAAAAAGGGCCTCCCCATTTTGTCGCCTTTAGAAATAAGTTATATTATTCGTACTTTTGCAAAAGATTAAATTAAATTTCCAATAATGAAACGTGTAGTTGTAGGTCTTTCTGGTGGTGTGGATTCGAGTGTTGCGGCGTATTTGTTGCAACAACAAGGATATGAGGTAATAGGTCTTTTTATGAAAAATTGGCACGATGATTCGGTGACCATTTCAAACGAATGTCCTTGGTTGGAAGATAGTAATGATGCATTATTGGTCGCCCAAAAATTGGGGATTCCTTTTCAAACAGTTGATTTAAGCGAACAATACAAAGAAAAAATCGTTGATTATATGTTCAACGAATACGAAAAAGGGAGAACTCCAAATCCTGACGTACTTTGTAATCGCGAAATAAAATTTGACGTTTTTATGAAAATCGCCATAAGTCTTGGTGCCGATTATGTGGCAACGGGACATTATTGTAGAAAAAGTGAAATCGAAGTAAATGGTGAAAAAGTGTACCAACTACTTGCAGGAGTTGATGGAAATAAAGATCAATCGTATTTTTTATGTCAATTATCACAGGAGCAATTATCCAAAGCATTGTTTCCTATCGGTGAATTGACCAAACCTGAAGTGCGTGAAATTGCAGCCGAAATGGAATTGGTTACCGCCGAAAAGAAAGATTCGCAAGGACTGTGTTTTATCGGAAAAGTACGTTTGCCTGAATTTTTACAGCAAAAACTGCAGCCCAAAGAAGGAACAATTATTCAGATAGACAAAAATGATCCGGTATATTGTAATGAAATGCAAAGTGGATTATCTGTTCAGGAACAATTGCTTTTTGCATCGAAAAAAATACCATATACTCCAAAAATGGGAAAGGTAATGGGGAAACATCAAGGGGCACATTATTTTACCGTTGGGCAAAGAAAAGGTTTGAATGTAGGCGGAACAACAGATCCTTTGTTTGTTATTGCTACCGATGTAGAAACCAATACTATTTATACCGGTTTGTCGAGTATGCATCCCGGATTGTTCAAAAAAGCTTTGTTTATAGATAAATCCGAAGTGCATTGGGTTCGTGAGGATTTGGCTTTGGCCAATGGCGAAACAATGGAAGTTATGGCACGCATCCGCTACAGACAGCCTTTGCAAAAAGCGACTTTACATCAATTTTCGGATGGAATGTATATTTCATTCGAAGACCCGCAATCAGCCATCACCGAAGGGCAGTTTGCAGCTTGGTATCATAATGATGAACTGATAGGTTCTGGAGTTATTTCGTAAAAAAGGAAAAGTTTAAACGATACAAGTAAAAAGTTTTAACCATATAAGGCATTTAAGTTGATATAAGAAAACTTAAATGAACTTATATGCCTTATATGGTTAGATAAAATGTTTCTTTGTATTTTAGATTAATAACTTTCTGGTTCAATAAAACTTTAGTTTTGAATAAAACATGAAAAAAATAGTTACTATTATTTTATTGTTTTCCTGTTTTGCGGGCTTTTCCCAAGAAGATGCCTGGATATATTTTAATGTAAAAAATAATTCTCAAAGTTATTATAACAATCCTTTGCTGATGCTTTCGCAAAGAGCTTTGGATCGGAGAACAATTCAAAACATTCCTTTGGATTCCAAAGATATTCCAATTGACATTAGTTACATTAACCAAATAAAAGCCGTTTCTGGGATTACAATAATGGCCAAGTCAAAATGGTTGAACGCGTTGCACATTCGTGGGACTCAAACAGCCATTAACTCTTTGAAATCTTTTTCATTTGTGGAAAAAATAGATTTTGCTAATAAATCATTGAATTCAACAAGTAAAAAAACCATTACCTCAAAGATAAAAGCCGTTGAAAAAGTATTGGAATCCAAAGTAGATTTTGCCTACGGTACATCAGCCAATCAAATACAAATGCTGCACGGTGATATTTTGCACAAACAAAACTACACAGGTTCTGGGAAAATAATTGCTGTTATGGATACTGGTTTTCCGGGTGTGAATACAGCGCAACCATTTCAGAGACTAAGAGATAATAATAAAATTTTGGGTGGTTATGATTTTGTGAGTAGGAGTTCCAATTTTTATACAAGCGATTCTCATGGTGCGATGGTTCTATCGTCGATGGGAGGATACAAAGAAAACGCTCTTGTAGGCACTGCTCCGGATGCTTCTTATTATTTGTTTCGAACGGAAGATGTTTCGTCTGAAAATCCTGTTGAAGAATCGTATTGGGTAGAAGCGGCTGAGAAAGCGGATAGTTTGGGTGTGGATGTCATTAATACTTCATTAGGGTATTTTGAGTTTGATAAAACAGCATACAGTCATACGTATGCTGAAATGGATGGTAAAACGGCTTTCATGACCCGAGGTGCCGAAATTGCATTTTCCCGCGGAATGATAGTGGTGGTGGCCGCTGGTAATGAAGGGGCAACTGTAAATCCACATATTGCTGCGCCAGCGGATGGTATTTCGGTACTTACAATTGGAGCTGTGACTGCCTCCAAAACGGTAACCAGTTTTAGTTCAATCGGACCTTCATTTGATGGAAGAATTAAACCGGATGTTATGGCGCAGGGGCAATCAGTGTATTTGTCGGATTCATCGGGAAATATCGGAACGGCAAATGGAACTTCTTTTTCCAGTCCGATTACAGCGGGATTGGTGGCTTGTCTCTGGCAGGCTTTTCCCAATAAAACCAATAAAGAGATTCGAGATTTAATCATAAAATCTGCAGATCGATATACTGCACCCAATAATCAATATGGATACGGGATTCCTGATTTCAGTTTGGCTTTGTCCAATGGATTGGGAGTTAATGATTTTTTGAAAAATGATTTCGTTTTGTATCCAAACCCAACAAGCGATTTTTGTGTTGTTTCTTTTCCAAATAATTTGGATACAGCCACAATTCGAATTTATTCAATTCCCGGGCAGAAAATAACGGAACAGAAAATTTCTAAAACTTTGCCTTCGGTTTCATTAAAAGCATTGCAATCTGGAATCTATATTTATGAAATAGATTGGGACGGAAAAGTAACCACAGGAAAATTAATCAAGCAATAAACTTCAATTTTATATGAATAAAATTACGAGGCTTTTCAATATTAAATACCCAATTATACAGGCAGGAATGATTTGGAATAGTGGTTATAAACTGGCGAGTGCGGTGAGTAACGCGGGAGGATTGGGTTTGATAGGTGCCGGTTCCATGTATCCTGAGGTTTTGAAAGAACATATCCAAAAATGTAAAAAAGCAACCGATAAACCTTTTGGTGTCAATGTTCCAATGTTGTATCCCAACATTGAAGAAATAATGAAAATCATCGTAGATGAAGGAGTGAAAATCGTTTTTACTTCGGCTGGAAATCCTAAAACTTGGACGCCATTTTTAAAAGAAAATGGGATTACAGTTGTGCATGTGGTGAGCAGTTCTGTTTTTGCATTAAAAGCCCAAGATGCTGGTGTGGATGCTGTGGTCGCCGAAGGTTTTGAAGCAGGAGGACACAATGGTCGTGAGGAAACCACGACTTTTACTTTAATCCCGATGGTGAAAGATAAAATTTCGATTCCGTTGATTGCTGCAGGCGGAATTGCAACAGGTCGCGGTATGCTTGCTGCAATGATACTCGGGGCTGATGGAGTGCAGGTTGGAAGTCGATTTGCTGCTTCATTGGAATCTTCATCTCATAATAATTTTAAGCAAACTATTATTGAACTGCAGGAAGGAGGCACGCAATTAACCTTGAAAGAACTGGCTCCTGTTCGTTTGATTAAAAATAAATTTTATCAGGACATTCAGCAATTGTATGAAAAATGTCCAAGTAAAGAAGAATTGGCAGCTTTGTTAGGTAGAGCAAGAGCCAAACGAGGGATGTTTGAAGGTGATTTGGATGAAGGGGAACTGGAAATAGGTCAAATAGCTGGATTGATAAAAGAAATTCTGCCTGCAAAAGAGATAATTAATACAATGATAACCGAATTTGAACAGGCAAAACAGGAAGTGGTTTCATTTGGTTATTAAAAATGGTACATTTGTTTTTGTTAAATTTTTTTAAATAATGAATAAATTAAAAACAGGATTTATATTGCTTTTGCTTTTTTTTGGCGTAAGCCAAGGATTTAGTCAGGTTTATAAATTCAAAACAACCGGTTTGAGTGTTTCTGCAAAAGAAGCAAACGGAAAATTTGGTAATTGGACCGATTTGAAATCGGTTAAAATTTTGGTCAATTTGGATACCAATAAAAACCGAATTGTCATTTATTCCGAGGCAATTCAAGTGTTTGATATTGTCGAATATCTTCCTACTGAAGAAAACAGTTCAGACCTTATTTACCCTTTTGTTTGTAAAGACAACAGTGGCGAAAACTGTACACTTTCTTTTATTACCCGAAAAAAGCAAGACAACAGAATGCAACTCTATGTCAAATATGAAGACAGGGTGTTGGCGTATAATATTGTCAAGTTTGAGTAAAAAAAAGGAGTTAAATTTCAGGCCAAAATCCCCCCTTTTTTGCAATAGTTTCTTTAACTGATTATTTCGCTTGACTTTTAACGGCTCTAAGCAATTAAACAGTTTGGCGATTAAGCGGTTAAACGATTAACCAAACTTATCATTTAGATAAAATTGTTTTAAACTTTTTTTTACAGATAAAATGTATTTTTGTGACCAATTAAATTATATTATGAAAAAAATTATTTTGTTATTTGTTTGTGTTTTTTCTATTTATAGTCAGGCACAACAGCGTCCTAAGTTAGTTGTTGGAATTGTGGTGGATCAAATGAAAATGGAATATTTATATCGATTTTCAGATGATTTTTCGGCAAATGGATTCAAAAGAATGATGGATAAAGGGTTTACTTTTTATAACATGAATTATAATTATGTGCCTACTTATACCGCTCCGGGGCACGCTTCTATTTATACCGGTACAACACCGGCAACTCACGGAATTATGGGGAATGATTGGTTTGTTCGTTCTTTAGGAAAAAGCATTTATTGTACGGATGATGCCAATGCCAAAACTTTGGTGCCGGGTACTGAAAAAGAAGGAGCAATGTCTCCAAAAAATCTTTTGAGTACAACCATTACAGATGAATTGCGTATGGCAACAAATTTCAAAGGTAAAGTGATCGGGATGAGTATGAAGGATCGTGGGGCAATTTTGCCGGCGGGACATTTTGCAAATTGGGCTTTTTGGTACGGCAAATCGGGAGATTTTATTTCGAGTAGTTTTTATGGGGACAAAATGCCGGATTGGGTTACAGAATTCAATAAAGAAAAAAAATATATGGATTATATAAAGAAAGGCTGGAGTCTGTTGCGTCCTGTTGAGACCTACAATGAAAGCCTTCCTGATGATAATCCTTATGAAGGAAAACTTGATAAAACGGCTAGACCAGTTTTTCCTTATGATTTGAATAAAATTTATCAGACGAGCGGAGCTGATATCATGAGATCTGTTCCCTTTTCAAATGATCTTTTGGTTGATTTTGCAATGAAAGCCATTTCAAGTGAATCTTTAGGAAAAGATGAAAACACAGATTTTCTGACAGTAAGTTTTTCTTCAACTGATTATGTTGGGCATTTGTGTGGTCCAAGATCTATGGAAATTCAGGATACTTATTTACGATTGGATCTCTCCATTGCTACTTTTTTGGATTATTTGGATAAAACTGTCGGAAAGGATAATTATTTGGTTTTCCTTACTGCTGATCATGCCGTTGCAGAGAATATTAATTATCTGAAAGATCGTAAATATGATGTTACCAATGATGCTGCTAAAGATGTTTCTGCTTTGTTGAAGAAGTTTTCTGTTGATACATTTGGTGCAAACGTAGTACTGAATTACTCTAATTTTAATTTGTATTTTGATAAAAAGATTATCAAAGAAAAAGGATTGGAGTTGGCCAATGTAAAACAAAGTTTTAAAGACTTTTTAATGGGATTGGATCAGGTTAAAAGAGTTTATTCCGAAGAAGATATTTTAAATGCATCAGGTGCCGATTATTATCTGAATTTTATTTTCAAAGGTTATGATCCAAAACAGAACGGAGATTTAGTTGTTCTTTATAAAGCTGGGTATATGGAAAATAACGAAACAGGAACGACCCACGGTACGCCTAATAGCTATGATACCAATGTTCCTTTGCTTTTCTACGGTTGGCACGTTCCGCAAGGAGAATCGAATAAAAAAGAATATATAACAGAAATTGCTCCAACACTTTCTAAAATGCTAAAAATTACGACTCCAAACGGCTCAGAATCACAAGTTTTGGAAGAGCTATTTGTTAAGAAATAATTTTTTTTTTTTCAGTTTCAAAAATCCCATTCGTGTAGATGAATGGGATTTTTTTTTGTTTCATCGATTATATTGCTGATTGTTGCTGTTTTTTTAAATTAAACTGTTAAATTTAGAAGTTTAGTTTAAATAAATGGAAATTATGAAGAAAATTATCAAATGGGTTTTATTGTCGTTTGTCATTCTTGTAATGATTGTTTTGTCGTATGTAAAGTTTGCTTTGCCTAATGTTGGGGAATTGAAATATCTCAGTATTAAGCCGACAATAAGCAAAATTGAAAGAGGGAAGTACCTTGCTAGCCATGTTTGCGTATGTATTGACTGTCATTCGAGTAGGAACTGGAATGAGTTTTCTGGGCCATTGGTTGATGGAACTATCGGTATGGGAGGAGAAGTTTTTGACCAGAGGTTTGGTTTTCCGGGTAGTTTTTATTCTAAAAATATTACGCCTTCAGGAATTGGTGATTGGACAGATGCCGAAGTTTTGCGCGCTATTTCAAGTGGTGTTTCCAAAGATGGTTCTGCATTGTTTCCTGTAATGCCGCATCCTCATTTTGGGCAAATGGATAAAGAAGATCTGGAATCGATAATTGTGTATTTACGAACTTTGAAACCTATTAAAAATATAGTTCCAAAATCTGAACCTGATTTTCCGATGAATTTTATAGTGAACACTATTCCGAAGGAAGCTCAATTTTCAAAAATTCCAGATAAAAATAATGCGGTTGCTTACGGTGCTTATTTAGTAAATGCTGCATCTTGTATAATGTGTCATACACAACAAGAAAAGGGTGAAGCTATCGCTGGAATGGAATTTGCCGGAGGTTTTGAATTCCCTATTATAACCGGAGGAACTGTGCGTTCTGCCAATATTACTCAAGACAAAATTACTGGAATCGGCAAATGGACAGAAGCTGACTTTGTCAAACGATTCAAATCCTATACAGACAGTACTTATGTTCCTAATAAAATAGAAAAAGGGAATTTTAATACCGTTATGCCTTGGACAATGTATGGAGGGATGAATGAGCAGGATTTAAAAGCGATTTTCGCCTATTTAAAGACAATAAAGCCGATACGTAATAACGTTGTGAAATTTGTAAGTCAATAGCGTCTTAAAATTAAAATAAATCAGAATCTCAATTCTTTTGAAATAAAAATCCCGTCCTTTTAGAGAGACGGGATTCTTGTTTTATTAAACTGTTGCTGCAACGTCTACAGGCAACGGAATTTGATTTTGAAGTAAATCTTCGAATTTTTCGTGAGCTCTAATTAAATAGCCTTGGCCATTCATCCATAAAACCTCTGCTGGTTTGTATCTTGAATTGTAATTTGAAGACATCGAGAAGCAATAGGCTCCCGCATTACGGAATGATAAAATATCGCCCTCTTTTATTTCAGCAATTCTTCTGTTGGTTGCAAAAGTATCCGTTTCACAAATGTATCCCACCACAGAGTAAAAACGCTCTTTTCCTTTTGGATTAGAGATGTTTTCTATAAAATGTGATGAACCATAAAGCATTGGTCGAATCAAGTGATTGAAACCACTGTCGATACCTGCAAATACGGTTGAGGTTGTTTGTTTAACCACATTTACTTTTGCTAAAAAGAAACCAGCTTCACTTACCAAGAATTTACCTGGTTCAAATATTAGAGTTAAATCTTTTCCATATTCAGTACAGAAAGCGTTGAATCTTTTTGATAATTTTTTGCCCAATTCATCAATATCGGTAGCGATATCATCTTTTTTGTAAGGAACTTTGAATCCGCTTCCGAAATCTAAAAACTCTAGGTTTTTGAAGTTTTTTGCAGCATCAAATAAAATTTCGGCAGCATATAAAAACACTTCAATGTCTAAAATATCTGATCCAGTATGCATATGAATCCCCACAATATTCATATTTGTGTTCTCAACAATACGAACCAAATGTGGTAATTGATGTACCGAAATACCAAATTTACTGTCGATATGTCCAACAGAAATATTTGCATTTCCACCGGCCATTACGTGTGGATTGATGCGGATACAAACCGGAACGTGTGGGTGTTTTGCACCAAATTGTTCCAATATAGATAAGTTATCGATATTGATTTGAACGCCCAAAGCGTGTACTTCCTCAATTTCTTCAAGAGAAACACCGTTTGGGGTATAAAATATTTTTTCTGGTGAGTAACCAGCATGTAGACCTAGTAAAACTTCTTGTATAGAAACAGTATCCAATCCAGAACCCATATCTCTCAATAGTTGCAAAATAGCAACATTGGACAATGCTTTCATTGCATAGTTGATGCGTAAATTAGGGACTTTAGAAAAAGCCTTCGTTAACCGATTGTACTGGGATTGTATTTTCTCTGCATCATACACATAAAGTGGACTGCCAAATTGTTCTGCTAATTGTAGTAAATCGTTTGC
This sequence comes from Flavobacterium gilvum, assembly GCF_001761465.1. Classification (NCBI taxonomy): domain Bacteria; kingdom Pseudomonadati; phylum Bacteroidota; class Flavobacteriia; order Flavobacteriales; family Flavobacteriaceae; genus Flavobacterium; species Flavobacterium gilvum. Next base: position 2,174,363 of record NZ_CP017479.1, read on the forward strand.
TTGCATCTTGCTCATTATTTTTTGGCAAATTTATTATTCTTTGATATTATCACCAAACAATTAAATGTTATTTAACAAAACATAACATTTTGTTTTATTTCAAACAAATAGTTCTTGTTGAGGTATAAATTTAACTTTATTTTAAAAATATAACTATCGTTAAAATTTTTAAAATTTTGTTGTTTTTACTATTAGTCTTGGTTTCATTATTAATTTTTTGAAGCAGAAAGATATGGTTTTTTCAGTAAGCATTGGTCCCGCTTTTCGCTATATCTTTTCCTTTTTAAAGAAAAAAGAAAAAGGATGCCGCTTCAATCGGGGCTAAAGATAGAGAATTTGCTTTTTTATAATTATCACTATAAAAAACATTAATAATAGAATTCAGGTTATCAGATAAAGATGTTTTATACATATTCCTCCCCTTTATGATTTCTTTTTAAACCAAAAAAAGACCTTGAAATGAATCAAGGTCTTTAGGAAACGTTTATACTTATGTTATACTCCTGGTAAATCTCCACCTTCTTTAGTAGGAAGGTTTGTAGTTCCCATTAAGTACAAATCTACTTGTCTGGCGGCCTCGCGACCTTCAGAGATAGCCCAAACAATTAATGATTGACCTCTTCTCATATCTCCAGCGGTAAATATGTTTGGAACATTTGTTTGGTATTTACCATATTCAGCTTTATAATTGCTTCTAAAATCTGTTTCAAGACCCAATTGTTCTGCCAAAGTTTTTTCTGGACCTGTAAATCCTAGTGCTAATAAAGCCAAGTCACAAGGCCATATTTTTTCAGAACCTTCAATTTCGATTAATTGAGGAGCCTTTCCAGGAACAATTTTCCACTCTACATTTACAGTTTTAAGAGCTGTTAATTTACCATTGGCATCTTTGATGAATTCTTTGGTATTGATTAACCAGTTTCTTACAACACCTTCTTTGTGAGAAGAAGAAGTTTTTAACTGTAAAGGCCAGAAAGGCCAAGGAGTTGTTTCGCTTCTTCCAACTGGTGGTTTTGGCATAATTTCGAAGTTTGTCACCGATTTTGCACCTTGACGGTTTGATGTTCCTACACAGTCAGAACCTGTATCTCCACCACCAATCACGATTACATCTTTTCCAGTAGCTAAAACTTGATCTTCAATTTTTTCTCCAAAAACAACTTTAGTTTGTTGCGTTAAGAAATCCATTGCCTGAACTACACCATCCGCATCAGCACCAGGGGTTGGTAAGCTTCTTCTTTGAGTAGCTCCACCACAAAGGACAATAGAATCAAATGCTTTTAAATCGTTGATATCATAGTTTACACCAACATTAGTATTTATTTTGAAAGTAATTCCTTCCGCTTCAAGAATGGCAATACGTCTGTCGATAATTTCTTTTTCCAATTTGAAATTAGGAATTCCGTAACGTAATAATCCACCAATTGCATTGTCTCTTTCAAAAACAGTAACAGTGTGTCCTGCTCTGTTTAATTGTTGCGCGGCTGCTAAACCAGCAGGTCCTGAACCAACAACAGCAATAGTTTTTCCAGTTCTTGTTTTTGGTGGTTGTGGTTTAATCCATCCTTCTGCAAAGGCACGTTCCACAATATTTTTTTCTATATTTTCAATAGAAATTGGCTCGTTGATGATTCCCAATACACATGCTTTCTCGCATGGCGCAGGACATAAGCGCCCTGTAAATTCAGGGAAGTTATTCGTTGAATGTAATATCCAAGAAGCTTTTTGCCATTCACCTTGGTGTACCATGTGGTTGAAATCGGGGATTAAATTCCCTAACGGACATCCACTGTGGCAAAATGGAATACCACAATCCATGCAACGAGATCCTTGTTTTGTAATTTCAGCATCACTCAAAGGAACTGTAAATTCTTTATAATGTCCTACACGCTCTTGTACTGCTGTGTATGATTCATCTTGTCTTTCGAATTCTTTAAAACCTGTTACTTTTCCCATTGTATTATGCTGTTAATTCTTCTACCATTTGAACCTCAGTTTCCAAACGCTTTAATGCTTTTTTGTATTCTGTAGGCATTACTTTTACAAAATTTTCTAGGCTTGCTTCCCAATCATTTAATAATTCGCTACCTTTTGTACTGTCTGTGTACGCAACGTGTCTTTCTATTAAATTTTTCAATTCATCAGCTTCTGTTCCTTCCACTTTTTCAAAATCGATAGATTCAGTGTTACATAAGCCATTTGTGAATTTGTTTTCAGGATCGTAAATATAAGCGATACCACCGCTCATACCTGCAGCAAAGTTTCTTCCTGTTCTACCTAGGACAACTACTTTTCCACCAGTCATGTATTCACAACCGTGATCTCCTACACCTTCAACTACTGCTGTGGCTCCTGAGTTACGAACTGCAAAACGTTCTCCTGCAATACCGTTGATGAAAGCTTCTCCTTCGATGGCTCCAAATAAACAAACGTTACCAACAATGATGTTTTCAGAGGCAACAAAAGTTGCTTTAGCTGGTTTCTTGATGATTAATTTGGCTCCGGATAATCCTTTTCCTAAATAATCATTTGTATTTCCTTCAACAGTAAAAGTCAATCCATGCGCACTGAATGCCCCGAAACTTTGTCCGGCAGAACCTGTGAAATTAACATTCAAGGTGTCTTCTGGTAAACCTAAGTGTCCGTATATTTTAGAAATTTCGTTACTAACAATAGCTCCCACAGAACGGTCGGTATTTTTAATAGGATATTCTAAAGTTGTTTTTTCTTTTCTGTATAAAGCACGGTGAGAATCTTTTAAGATTTGGAAATCCATTACGTCATCCAATCCATGATCTTGTTTCTCCGTGTTACGAACGGTCATGTATTTGTATTGATCCGGTCTGTGTAGGATAGAAGATAAATCTAATCCTTTGGCTTTATAGTGTGTAATTGCTTTGTTAGAATTGATTTTGTGTGTTTGACCAATCATTTCTTCCAGAGTTCTGAATCCAAGTTGCGCCATGATATCTCTTAACTCTTCTGCAACATAGTAGAAGAAGTTAATTACGTGTTCAGGTGTTCCTTTGAAGTTTTTACGTAATTCTTTGTCTTGAGTTGCAATACCTACAGGGCAAGTATTCAAGTGACATTTACGCATCATGATACAACCCGAAGCAACTAATGGAGCAGTAGCAAAACCAAATTCTTCGGCACCTAATAAAGCAGCTATAGCTACGTCACGACCCGTTTTTAATTGTCCGTCACATTCTACAACGATACGGCTTCTTAAGTTGTTTAATACCAAAGTTTGTTGTGCCTCGGCCAATCCAAGTTCCCAAGGAAGACCTGCGTGTTTCAATGATGTTAATGGAGAAGCTCCTGTACCACCATCATAACCGGCGATTAATACGACGTCAGCTTTTGCTTTGGCAACACCCGCAGCAATTGTTCCAACACCAACTTCAGAAACCAACTTCACGTTGATACGTGCTTCTCTGTTAGCATTTTTCAAATCGAAGATTAATTGAGCCAAATCTTCAATTGAATAGATATCGTGGTGTGGTGGAGGTGAAATCAATCCTACGAAAGGAGTTGAGTTACGAGCCGCTGCAATCCATGGCAATACTTTATCACCAGGCAATTGTCCACCTTCTCCAGGTTTTGCACCCTGAGCCATTTTAATCTGAATCTCTTTTGCGTTTGTCAAGTAGTGAGAAGTTACTCCAAAACGTCCAGAAGCTACCTGTTTGATAGCCGAGTTACGACTGTCACCATTTACATCTGGCTGGAAACGAGTTCTGTCTTCTCCACCTTCACCTGAATTGGATTTTCCTCCAATACGGTTCATTGCAATCGCCAAATTCTCGTGTGCTTCTCTAGAAATAGATCCGTAAGACATTGCACCCGTTTTGAAACGTTTTACAATAGCAGTCCAAGGTTCTACTTCGTCTAATGGAATTGGGTCTAAGTTGTCAAATTCAAATAAACCACGGATAGTCATTAAACTTTCAGCCTGATCATTTACTGTTTTAGCATATACATCATAACTAGCCTGATCGCTTAAACGTACAGCTTGTTGCAATTTTGCAATAGTAGTAGGGTTGAACATGTGTCTTTCCCCATTACGTCTCCATCTGTATTCTCCTCCAATGTTTAATCCTAAACGATTAGGAATTAGTACATCTGGGTATGCGTAGTTATATCTTTCGCTAATTTCTTTTTCAATTTCGTACAATCCGATACCTTCAATTCTTGAAGCGGTGTAAGGGAAGTATTTTTCAACGAATTTAGAGTTGAAACCAACAATTTCGAAAATTTGAGAACCTCTGTACGAGTGTAAAGTAGAGATTCCAATTTTGTTCATGATTTTTAAAATACCAGAACCAATTGCTTTGTTGAAGTTGTCAACCGCTTTTTGCTCGCTAATTCCAGTGATGAAACCTTCTTGTGCCTGAACACGAATGATTTCGTTAACCATATAAGGGTTGATTGCACTGGCACCGTATCCGAATAATGTTGCAAAATGATGTGGTTCGCGTGGCTCTGCTGATTCGATAATGATATCAAAATAAGAACGCTTGCGCAAACGGTTCATTTGGTGGTTGACATAAGAACAAGCTAGTAAAGCAGGGATAGGAGCAAATTCTTTATTTACACCTCTATCCGATAAGATAATGATGTTTGTTCCTCTGTCTACTGCTTTAGTGATTTGAACAATGATATCTTCTAATGCATTTTCTAAACCATTTAAACCTTTGCTTTTAGTATAAAGGATTTCAATAGTTTCTGCTTTGAAATTATCGATATCGATATTTCTGATTTTTTCTAAGTCATCGTTAGAAATAACCGGATTTTGAATTCTTAATTTTCTGCATTGTTTGCTTGAAATATCAAAAATATTTCTGTCTTGTCCTAAATTCAGAGCAATATCAGTAACAATTTCTTCACGAATACCATCCAAAGGAGGATTGGTAACTTGTGCGAATAATTGTTTGAAATAGTTAGGGATCAATTGAGGTCTGTCAGATAATACAGCAAGAGGAGTGTCGGTACCCATTGAACCAAGAGCTTCTTTTCCATCCTGGGCCATAGGGGTAATCATATCTTGAATATCCTCTAATGTATAATTAAATAAACGCTCTCTTGTTTTTAAATCGATAGTTTCAATAGGACAAACCTTATTCGTAGTAGGAACATCTCTTAGGTTCAAACGGTATTGTTTTAACCATTCTTGGTAAGGTCTTTCAGAAACAATTTTGCTTTTGATTTCCTCGTCATTGATGATACGTCCTTCGTTCATGTCTACAAGGAACATTTTTCCTGGCTCCAATCTACCGTGGCTTTCTACGTCTTCTGGATCGATGTTTACAACACCAATTTCTGATGCCATAATTAATTTACCACTCTTGGTTACAGTATAACGAGAAGGTCTCAAACCATTACGGTCTAATAAAGCTCCTACGTAATCACCATCTGAGAAAGGTACAGAAGCTGGTCCATCCCATGGCTCCATGATGCAAGCATTGTATTCGTAGAATGCTTTTCTTTCTTCAGACATGGTTTTGTGTTTTTCCCATGCTTCAGGAATCATCATCATCATTACTTCAGGCAATGATCTTCCGGTGTGTGTCAATAATTCAACCACCATATCCATAGAAGCTGAATCCGATTTTCCTGGTAAAATAATCGGGAATAATTTCTCAATTTGTGACCCAAAGACATCACTTTTCATGATTTCTTCACGAACACGCATTCTGCTTACGTTACCTCTCAAAGTGTTGATTTCACCATTTTGACACATGTATCTAAAAGGTTGAGATAATTCCCAAGTAGGCATTGTATTAGTAGAGAAACGTTGGTGTACTAACGCTAAACGAGTTACTAAATCCGTTTGTTGCAAGTCAGTATAATATGGCCCAATATCTTCGGGCATGATAATACCTTTATATATTAAGGTAGTAGTAGATAAACTAGGTACGTAAAAATAAGAGCTTTGCGATATTTTAGAATTCGCAATAGTGTGCTCAGTTATTTTACGGGCAGCATATAGCTTAGCTTTAAATGTAGCTTCGTCAATGTCAATAGCTTCTGGTTTTCCAACAAAAATTTGTTCGATAGTAGGTTCTGAAGCAGCGGCAATTTCACCTAGTTGCGTAGAATCTACAGGAACTTCTCTCCATCCTAAAACAGAAAGTCCTTGCGCTTTAATTTCTTTTTCAAATATGTCTTTACAATAAACATATTGATTTTGATTTTTAGGCAAAAATACCATCCCAACAGCATATTCACGTGCAGCAGGTAATTTGAAATCACAAACTCTATTGAAGTACTCATGGGGAATGTCAATCAAAAGTCCAGCTCCATCTCCCGTTTTTCCGTCAGCACTTACACCACCACGGTGCTCTAGTTTTACTAGAATTTCTAATGCGTCGTGAATAATTTGATTTGTTTTCTCACCTTTAAGGTTGCAGATAAAACCAGCTCCACAGTTTTCATGCTCGAATTCTGGCAAATAAAGGCCTTGTTCTTTAATTCTCATGCTTGATATTTTTTTTTACAAAATTAAAGATTTCATAACACATACCTAAGAAATGGAACACTTAGCATATATTTTTGTTATAAAATTAAAAAAGGTATGTATAATTGATAATAATGCGGAATTTTTACTTTTCAATTGTCATATCTTCAAAATTTATTTTATAGTTTTTCAAAAACCCATCTTTTTTGTAATAATTATATGATTATACTTTTTTGAATTTTTTATTTTAACAAAAAAGCGAATAATTTTTAAATTTTTCACACGATAACGATTGAGATAAAGAATTCGTTAATTATTAACCCAAGAGGTGAAATTCAGTTTAAATAAAAAATCAAGCACATAGATACATAGATTTAATAGTAAATCATTAAAGATTGAATAGAAATAGTATTATTTTTCACATAGATTAGCTATGTGAGGAGTAAAACGACTATCAAGTCTTTTTTAAATACAATAAATTCTATGTTTCTATGTGTTTAAAAATAATTACACCCATCGAGTTAATTATTGTTTTTTATCAGTTATTATAATTAAAAAAAATTTCAAGTAAACTAAATTTTGCTATTTTTGTGGCACTTTTATTCTGAAATAGATTCAGAATCCAGACAAAATCTATATTATGAACATACACGAATATCAAGGAAAAGAAATTTTAGCTAGCTATGGAGTTCGCATTCAACGAGGAATCGTTGCTAATAGCCCAGTAGAAGCGGTAGCCGCTGCAAAACAATTAACTGCCGAAACCGGTACAAGCTGGTATGTTGTAAAAGCGCAGATACACGCAGGTGGTCGTGGAAAAGGAGGCGGAGTTAAACTTGCAAAAGGTCTTGACAAAGTTGAAGGAATTGCGAGCGAAATAATCGGAATGCAATTGATTACTCCTCAAACTTCTGCTGAAGGAAAAAAAGTTCACAAAGTTTTAATTGCTGAGGATGTTTATTATCCAGGTGAAAGTGAAACTTCTGAGTTTTATGTTTCTGTTCTTTTGAATAGAGCTACAGGTCGTAACATGATTATGTATTCTACTGAAGGTGGAATGGATATCGAAGAAGTAGCTGAACACACACCTCATTTGATTTTTACAGAAGAAATCGATCCGGCTGTAGGATTACAAGGTTTCCAAGCAAGAAGAATTGCTTTTAACTTAGGTCTTTCTGGAAATGCTTTCAAAGAAATGGTTAAATTCATCGACTCTTTATATAATGCATATATTGGTTCTGATGCTTCTATGTTTGAAATCAACCCGGTTTTGAAAACTTCGGATGATAAAATTTTGGCGGTAGACGCTAAAGTAAATATCGATGATAATGCTTTGTACAGACAAAAGAAATATGCTGATATGCGTGATATTCGTGAGGAAAATCCAATCGAAGTTGAAGCAAAAGAAGTAGGATTGAACTATGTAGATCTTGACGGTACTGTAGGTTGTATGGTAAACGGAGCTGGTCTTGCAATGGCAACTATGGATTTGATTAAGTATGCTGGTTTTGAACCTGCAAACTTCCTTGACGTAGGAGGAACTGCCGATGCAAAACGTGTTGAAACCGCTTTCCGTATCATCTTGAAAGATCCAAACGTAAAAGCAATTTTGATCAATATCTTTGGAGGAATCGTCCGTTGTGACCGTGTTGCTCAAGGTGTTGTTGATGCATACAAAAACATGGGAGATGCAATAAAAGTGCCAATCATTGTTCGTTTGCAAGGAACTAATGCTGAGATTGCAAAAGAATTAATTGATAATTCTGGAATGCCAATCTTATCTGCAGTACAATTCCAAGAAGCTGCTGATCAAGTTCAAGCTGCACTTTCTTAATTGAAATAAAAAAAGTTTATATATTTTAGAAAATCCTGAGTGAGAGCTCAGGATTTTTTGTTTAGATAAACAAAATGATTTTGATAATAAATTAAAGTTATCCTAAGTATTCTTTAATCTCTTATTCATGGCGTATCTTTATACTTTATTTTAATGTAGCCAAAAATGAAACTTCATATTCAAAATAATTTCATTACTGAATTGCCAGCTGATCCCAATGAAATCAATATTCCAAGGCAGGTCGAGAAAGCTTGTTTTTCCTACGTAACACCGAAACAGCCCTCCAATCCGTCTTTGATTCATGCTTCGGCTGAAGTGGCAAATATGGTGGGATTGTCGCAGGAGGACATTCTTTCGGTTGATTTTTTAAATGTTTTTTCGGGAAATGCCGTTTATCCTGATACAAGACCTTATGCTTTGAGTTATGCCGGACATCAGTTTGGTAACTGGGCAGGGCAATTGGGTGACGGACGCGCTATTAATTTAACTGAAGTCGTTCATAATGATACGTTATTTACATTGCAATTGAAAGGGGCAGGACCTACACCATATTCCCGAACTGCCGATGGTTTTGCAGTGTTGCGTTCCTCGATTCGAGAACATTTATGTGCCGAAGCGATGCATTATCTAGGTGTCCCAACTACTCGTTCACTTTCATTAATGCTGTCTGGCGATCCCGTTTTACGTGATATTCTTTATAACGGAAACCCGGCTTATGAAAAAGGAGCGATTGTTTGTAGAGTAGCGCCATCGTTTATTCGCTTTGGAAATTTTGAATTGTTTGCGTCCAGAAATGATCTTGTTACGCTTAAATTATTGGCAGATTATACCATTAAACATCATTTTCCGGAAATTAAAAGTGAAGACAAACAAAAATATGTTGACTTTTTTCAAACGGTGAGCCAAACGACTCTTGATATGATTATTCATTGGCAAAGGGTAGGTTTTGTTCACGGAGTCATGAATACCGATAATATGTCTATTCACGGAATTACAATTGATTATGGTCCTTACGGATGGCTGGAAGATTATGATTCTGGTTGGACACCTAATACAACAGACAGACAGCATAAAAGATACCGTTTTGGAAATCAACCCAATATTGCGCTTTGGAATTTATATCAATTGGCAAATGCTATGTTTCCTTTGGTTAATGATGCCAAACCTTTGGAAGAAATTCTCAATGATTTTGGTACTAATTATAAAGTGGGCTATTTGAATATGATGCGAAATAAACTTGGTTTTAAGACAACGAAGGAAGAAGATGCTGTTTTGATAGAAAGTTTGACCGAATTGCTTCAATTGGCAGAAACCGATATGACTATTTTCTTTAGAAATTTAGCTACTATTTTAAAAACGGATTCGGCTCAAATTGCTTTTGATAAAATAAAAGAATCTTTTTATAATGAAAAAGGTCTTGATGAATCTGCTTTGAATAATTGGCAGACATGGCTCGGGTATTATATTGACCGAATTAATGGAGAAACTCTTTCAGATGACGAAAGAAAAGAACTGATGGATACGGTAAATCCTAAATATGTTTTGCGAAATTATATGGCGCAATTGTGTATTGACGCTGCCGACAAAGGAGATTATTCTTTATTGAATGAATTGAATGAATTGCTGAAAAAACCTTATGATGAACAGCCTGAGAATCAAAAATGGTTTGCCAAAAGACCTGATTGGGCAAGGGACAAAGTGGGTTGTTCTATGTTAAGTTGTAGTTCGTAAAGACTTTTTTAAGCAAATGTTACCAAAATTTTGTTTGCGTTTAATTGATGAGAATACCGTTTTATTGCTTTTTTAATACTTTTTTTTCGAATAAATTTTAGACAGTTTTTTCGATTGTTTATAATTGAATAAAAAACAAATGAGGCTGTCTAAAATAGGCAGCCTCATATTTTTTATGCAATCTAAATTTGATAAGTTTAGGATTTTTTGTTTTTGCCAAAATTGAATTTTACTTTTTCGACGACAGACTGCTTTCCGTTTCCTTTTGGGAATTTCTTTTTGGCAGGTTTTTTTGCTGCTCCATCAGATTTACCTGGTGCTTGATCACCTCTTGATTTTTCTGGGTCTTTTGCTTTTGGTTTGAATTCAGGTCTTTTAGAATCACCTTCTTTTGCAGGGATTTGAGCTTTGTGTTTGGCAATAACCTCATTTGGATTTTTAGGATTTTCTTTGGTTCCTCTCAAATGAATCACCAATCCGTTAAGGAAATTACGTAAAACCTGATCGCCACATTCCATGTAATTTGGGTGTTTCTCGTCGCGGAAAAAAGCGCCCAATTCTGATTTTGAAATTCTAAAATCTACCAATTCTAAAATTTCTACTATTTGGTCATCTCGTAACATCAAGGCTACTCGAAGTTTTTTGAATATATCGTTATTTGTCATTTTTCATTATTTAAAAGGCAAAGATACACATTTGCAAAATCAATTAGACATTATTGTTGCTGTGACAGTAAAACACTTTGCCAATTGTTTGAAATTAGATTTTAATTGGATTATTTTTGACTAACGATAATGAGAATTGTTTTCTGAAAATTGTTTAAAATATTTCAAAGGGTATTTCAATGAAAAAAATCATACTAAGTTTAATGTTGTTTTTTGGGCTAATGTCGACTCAGGCTCAGTCAGGATATGATATTAGAATTAATTTAAAAAATTGCAAAGATACTATAGCCTATTTGGCCTATTATCAATTTGACAAACTGTACATTTCTGATACTTGCAAAAAAGTAGTCAACGGAAATATTGTTTTCAAGGGGAAAAAGAATTTAGACAAAGGTGTTTATTTTCTGCTAAGTCAGGAAAAAGGAAATTATTTTGACTTCATTGTTGATGAGCAATCTCAAAAACAGCAGATTATTTCGGATAAAACCAATTTGGTTACAAATCTCAAAGCGGTTAATTCAAAACAGAACGAAAATTTTTTTAGCTATATTCGTTTTATTTCGGCAAAAAACAAGGAATATGATAGTTTTAAAAAATCTGTGAAAGAGCAGAAAAGAGCTGATTCTACAGCTGTTTTGACCAAGGAATTTAAAGTCTTGAATGAATCCATTCAGGAAAATGATTCAAAATACATTGCCGAAAACAAAGGGAATTATCTTTCTGAAATTATCAATTTAAAGACTGAAAAAGTAGCCAAGGAAGTTCCCAAAGCTTCTAATGGAAGACCGGACAGCATTTTTGTTTATCATTATTTCAAAAAACATTTTTGGGATGGAGTTAATTTTCAGGATGATGCCATGATGCGCAATCCTTTTTTTGCCAATAAAATAAAACAATATTTTAATTCGGTTGTGGTGCAGCATCCCGATTCTATTTGTGCCGAAATAGATAGGATGATGATGAAAACCAAGCAAGGGACTAAGATGAATATGCTTTTATTGGCTTATTTTACTTCAACTTATGAGATTCCAAAAATAATGGGAATGGACAAAGTTTTTGTATATATGGTTGATAATTACTTTAAAACGGGAAAAGCCAAGGGTGTTTATGATGACAGCGTAATCAAACTTATTATCAATAGAGGTAATACTTTGGCACCACTGCAACTCGGAAAAACGGCGCCAGATTTATATATGATAGACATTCCAGGTCATGATAAAATTGCCAAAATGGGGTTTGATACAGCCAAAACTAGTGAAGAAATTACCAAAATTTATTATGATAATAAATCGGAAATTGAGAAAAATTACGTGACTTTATCCAGCATAAAAGCGGACTATCTTGTGCTCCTCTTTTGGGATATAGATTGCGGTCATTGCCAAAAAGAAGTACCTAAAATTCTGGAAATGTATCATGATTTTCTAAAAGAAAAGAAAGATGTAAAAGTTTTTGGGGTTTACACACAAAATGAATTTGACAAATACAAAAAATACATTAGTGATAATAAAGTCGATTGGATTAATGTTTATGATGGTGTTCACATCAACAATCTGAAGGATAAATACGATGTTGTGACAACGCCAGTGATTTATATTCTCGATAAAAATAAAGTCATAAAGGCTAAAGGAATTGGCTCAGAATCTATAAAAAGCATTATTGGACAAATGGAAAAAGAGTACGCTAAGAAATAGTCTGCTTCGGGTAGAGATTCACCTTTTTTATTGTTTCACTGAGATTCGCGGAGCTTACGCAGAGATTCACAGAGTTTTTATAAATTGTTTTGCACTGTTGCACAAAGTAAAAAAACAGAGAATCACGGAGTTTTTATAATTCTTTGCGAATCTCTGTGTTTATTTTGTGAGTCTCTGCGTAACCTTTTTTACTATTTATAACCCAACCAAAGAAAAGCATTTGTAAAACCATCACGCCATAATTTTTCATTGTGATGACCGCCTTTTACAATTACTTTTTTGTTGAGATGAAGGCAGTAACAACGGTTTGTGTTCAACAAGGTTTCCATGTGATTGAGATCGGTTACCATACTGTCATCATCCCCTTCAGAATCGCCGCAGAGGAAATAAATTTTGGCTTTAAGTTTTTTGCTGTTTGACATATAATCATTGATATCCTTTCGGTTAATCCAAAAAGCGGGAGAAAAAACGCCAGCTTTACCAAATACTTCTGGATATTTTATAACAGCATAAAAAGAAACTAAACCACCCAATGAACTTCCCATTATGGTAGTGTTTTTGGCATTGGATTTTGTTCGGTATTTTTTGTCGATTTCAGGTTTTAGGTTGTTCACGATAAAGTCAAGATATTTATCAGCATTACCTCCTCCGTATTTTTCGTTTTTATATGGAGTCAATTCTTCCAGTCGTTTTTCACCACCGTTTTCAATACCTACGACGATGACCTGTGCCTTCAAACTGTCTAGTTTTTCATCCACATTCCATTCGCCTGCAAAGGAAGTTTTTGCATCAAATAAATTTTGAGCATCATGCATATAAATGACAGGATATTTTTTGGTCGAAGTTTCGTAGTTTTTAGGTAAATACAGCCATATTTTTCGGTTCGTTTTTAGCTGTGGAGCTTCAACAGTAAAAGAGGAAACCTGTCTGGATGCAGTGCTTTCCTGTGCTTTTGTTTCAGTAAAAAATAAAAATAGCAGAAGGATATAGATTAATTTCAAGAGGTTTTATTTTTTTATTGGTGTTTTATAAAGTATCTTATATACTCAGTTGACAAAGTTAATTATGTTTTATAAAAAATTGCATTAGAGTTATTTTCAAATTGTTTTACGAAGTCTAATCTTTGCTTTGCAGAAAATTTTGTACTTCAGTAAAATAGTCATCACCGAAATGCGTCATAAATTTTCCATTTGGTTTTACAATAAAAAAAGCTGCACAAATTTCATTATTCGTAAATACATTATTTGCAAAATATCCAGAATCTAAAATTAAATTAAAATTTTTGGGATAATATTGTTTTAAAGGTGAATCCCCTTTGTAAACAAAATAATCGACAGCATTATTTTCACTAGTCATTTGCTTAGAAATGTTGATGATATTTTTTGTCACTCTTTTTATTTCGTTGTTGTCAAAGCGTATTAAAATGCAATTCCGTGCATCCTGTTGGTAATTTATAAGAATTGATTTGTCTCTTGGTATTGTTGTCTTTAACTCTCTTTCTAATTCTTTTATCAAGGTATTATAATGTTCAGTTGTAAGTTGACCTGAATACGTTTTTGCAGCTTTTTCATACTCCCTATTTGGATAACTATTATATTTAGTCGAACAAGAAAGAGTTACTATAAATGCTAGTAAAACCAAGAATTTATATGCCGATGTTATTTTTTTAGAAATTATATATGCTGTCATAATTAGTATTTCTAATTTAATTATTTTTGTTTGATATAAATATAACATCTTTTATTTGTTTTTTGTCAAAATATACGCACTTTTATATGGTTAGCGTGTTTTTTGGAATGATGATAATCAATAAATTAAACTTTGATATTGTATTTTAGCAATAAAAATAAATAGCATGGGAACAAAGGAAGAAAAAATCAGTTTATTGTCCGAAATGATTGCCTTTTCAGTTATTGATGGCCGGTTGCATGACAGAGAATACCAATTTCTTTGGATTGTTGCTCAAGAATTGGGTATTGACAAAAAAGAGTTTAGGGATTTGTTTCATCAGGAATTGCCAACAGGTGTTTTAAAAACTGAATTTGAAAGAGTTCAACAGTTTTATCGTTTGGCATTGTTGATGCATGTCGATGGCGAGTTACACCAAAAAGAAGAAGATGCCATTCGGCAAATTGCCATAAATATGGGATTGAACCCTAGTGCAACAAGTCGAATTCTTAAATTGATGAAAACTGCTCCAACTGCTATAATTTCTCCCGAAGTTTTATTAGAACATTTTCAGGAACAACATAATTAAATTTTTTCCTGCAAAGCTTTAATTTCATCACGAAGTTTTGCTGCGTGTATAAAATCCAAATCTTTGGCAGCTTTTTCCATGGCTTTTCGCTTTTCGCGAATGAGTTTTTCCAAATCGGGTTTGGACATATAAGCTGTTTCCGGTTCTGCAGCCAATTTTTCGATATGTCCTAATTCATATTCTACCAATTTATTGTTGGTAAAGACATTGTCTAATTTTTTGTTTAAGGCTTGTGGAACAATATTGTTTTCGGTGTTGTAATTTATTTGTTTGGTTCTGCGGTAATTGGTTTCGTCTATTGTTTTTTGCATGCTGTTGGTGATTTTTTCAGCATACATTATGGCCTTACCGTTCAGGTTTCTGGCGGCACGACCAATTGTTTGGGTTAAGGAACGATGGCTTCTTAAAAAACCTTCTTTGTCAGCATCCAAAATCGCAACCAAAGACACTTCGGGCAAATCCAATCCTTCTCTCAATAAGTTTACCCCAATCAGAACATCGAACAATCCTTTTCGTAAATCCTGCATAATTTCGATTCGTTCCAAAGTATCCACATCAGAGTGAATGTATCGACAGCGAATGGAAACCTTCGCTAGATATTTTGCTAGTTCCTCTGCCATTCTTTTGGTAAGAGTTGTGACAAGAACACGTTCGTCTAACTCACACCGTTGTTGAATTTCCTCAATCAAATCATCAATTTGGTTCAAACTCGGGCGAATTTCAATAACAGGATCTATCAAACCAGTAGGACGAATGATTTGTTCTACATAAACGCCATCGCATTTTTGCAATTCATAATCGGCTGGGGTGGCCGAGACATAAATCACTTGGTTTTGCATCGCCTCAAATTCTTCAAATTTAAGCGGACGGTTGTCCATCGCAGCAGGCAGTCGGAATCCATATTCTACTAGATTTTCTTTTCGGCTGCGGTCACCACCATACATCGCGTGAACCTGAGAAACCGTTACGTGACTTTCGTCAACAACCATCAGATAATCTTTTGGGAAATAATCAAGCAAACAGAAAGGTCTGGTGCCGGCTTCCCTTCCGTCAAGGTAACGTGAATAGTTTTCGATTCCAGAGCAATAACCCAGCTCCCGAATCATTTCCAAGTCAAAATTCGTGCGCTCTTCGAGTCTTTTGGCTTCGAGGTGCTTGCCAATTTCTTTGAAATAATCCACCTGTTTGACTAAATCCTGTTGGATTTCCCAAATCGCATTTTGCAAAACATCTGGTGAAGTCACAAACATATTGGCGGGATAAATAGTGAGCTTTTCATAACGCTCAATGACTTTTGAAGTCTTTATGTCAAAGCTTTCGATTTCTTCTATTTCATCTCCAAAAAAGTGAATCCGGAAAGCGTCATCAGCATAACTTGGATATACTTCAACGGTATCACCTTTGATTCTGAAATTTCCTGGAGTGAAATCGGCTTCTGTTCTGGAATATAAACTTTGGACCAGACTATGCAGTAATTTAGTTCTCGAAATAACCTGATCCCGTTCTATGGCAATAACATTTTTTTGAAATTCTACAGGATTTCCAATACCATACAAGCAGGAAACAGAAGCTACCACCAAAATATCTCTTCTGCCCGAAAGCAGGGAAGAGGTGGTGCTCAAACGCATTTTCTCCAATTCTTCATTGATGGATAAATCCTTCTCAATGAAAACACCAGTAACAGGCATAAAAGCTTCAGGCTGATAATAATCGTAATAAGAAACAAAATATTCGACGGCATTATTCGGGAAAAATTGTTTGAACTCCGAATACAATTGTGCTGCTAAAGTTTTGTTGTGTGCCAAAACCAAAGTAGGCCTTTGCACTTCCTGAATCACATTGGCTACCGTAAAGGTTTTTCCAGAACCGGTAACACCCAATAAGGTTTGATATTGTTCGCCCGCCTCAATACCTTGAGCCAATTTCTTTATGGCTTGCGGTTGGTCGCCTTTTGGACTGTAATCAGATATGACTTGGAAATTCATTTAGTTTTTTTTCAGAAAAGCAAAGTTACAAAGGAATTTAAGAAAAAAGAGTTTAGAAAATTTTAAATTCATTAAGCTAACTTTATGGGGTGTAAATTCAAAACAAGATATTCTTTTTATTTTTTAAGGAACATTTACCTTTGCTTTCAAGCTATTTAGAGTTTGTTCGGATAATTCCTCATCATCTTTTGACACAAAGAGGTTTGTTCCGTGAATTAAATTATTTCTAAAAGAAATTAATTCGATTAAATTATTTCTTAATGATAAATTTATTTTGTCTTCATCATATAAAATATTAGCCAGTTTCGTTTGGGTAATCTTTTTTCTTCTGATGTTTCCATAATAATTGAGGCCAGTATTGTATTGGTCAAGAATCTGCTCAATTTGATTGTAATTTTTTAAGAAATTTTCAAGACTTCCTTTTTCATTTGTTTTATTTTTGGTGGTAAGCTTTCTTAATTCTTCGCTGGCAATTTCAAAACTTTTTGGGTTCAAAATTTTTATGACAAAAGAAACTATAAGAATTAATTCGGTGATAATTGTTGCCGTTGAAATATTAATTAAAACGTTTATTAATATAAAGTGATTACTCGTTTCAATTAGGATTACCAAAAAGCAAAGCAAAATGGATAAGATTGTTATAGTACTGATATTTACGATTGACTCAAAATAATTGGCTCTGAGTAATTGAATAATTTCTTCAAAAGTCTCATCTTTTTCGGCCTTTCTGTCAAGTTCGTTTCTAAGAAATATGTATCCTGTAATGATAAGACCATATATTGCGGCTATGACTTGTGAAGCTGCGGAAAATAAATATAAAATCTGGTTTTCGTTTAAACAAAATATTGGATGAATAAAATAAAACACCACACTAAAGGTGGAAAATAACATCCAAATTATAAAATTGGGCTTTGATCTTTTTTTAATGAGTGATATTTTAATATTTCTTGCTTGGTCAATCATTGGTAATTTTAATGGAGGGCTTTATGTTTATGAAATTAATAGTTTGATTAAAGTTATTAATGTTCTAGTTGATAGTGTTTTTTCATTACTCAAATTTCCAAGATTTCTGTTGTGCTTCACTCATAAAAGTCCAGGCAACAATGCGGCTTGTTTTTTGGCCTTGGGCCATATCGATGGTTTTGTAAATGGCTCCTACATGGTTGAGGGTTTTGTAGATGGTATGCAAATTGGATTGTTTGGATACCAAAGTCGTAAACCAAAGGCACTGCATTGGATATTTGGCACTTTCGAAAATCATTTGTTTGATGAAGCCCAATTCGCCGCCTTCGCACCACAATTCGGCATTATGTCCGCCAAAATTAAGATTTGGTTTTTCGGCTTTTGGGGCATTTGGAGCTAAATTATTTACTTTTCGAAGGTTACTTTTCGTTGCTTCTTCTGATGAAGAATGAAAAGGTGGATTACAGATGGTAAAAGCAAAACGGTCTTCGGGAGTGATAATGTTTTTGAAAATAAAACGTGGATTTACTTGTAATTGCAGACTTACCGCTTCAGTCAATTTTGGATTATGACTGATGATTTTTCTGCAATTTTGAAGTGCATTTTCATTGATATCCGTTCCTACGAATGACCAACCATAAATTGAATTTCCAAGAATAGGGTAGATGCAATTGGCGCCAGTTCCAATATCGAGCCCTGTAACCGCATCTCCGTTAGGAATTTCGCCATTGTTAACGCTAGCCAAAAGGTCTGCGAGGTGGTGAATATAATCGGTTCTTCCCGGAATTGGCGGACATAGAAAATTGGTTGGAATATCCCAGTTTTGAATATCGTAATAAGCCATTAACAAGGCTTTATTTAGTGCTTTTACAGCATCGGGATTGGTGAAATCAATGGTTTGCTTCGCCTGTTCGCTAACGCTCGAGTCGATTTCGTGTTTATTGATGGCTACAAAGTTTTGAAGTTCTGGATAAACAGAGATTAATTTTTCAAAATCATACCCAAATCGATGAAGATTTCGAGGATGTAAATTTGATTTTTCGATGTTCTTTGTAGTTTTCATTATATTTGATTTCAATGCAAAGATAGTGATTCTTACACTGGAATGGATTACATCAGAATAAAGGCTTTTTTTCCGGTTTAAGTAACTTTCAACACTTAACTGCTTCGTAAAATCTTTTCCATTTTTCTGCCTTTGGCGAGCTCGTCTACTAATTTATCCAAATACCGAACCTTTTGCGTCAACGGGTTTTCGATTTCTTCCACTCGATACCCACAGATTAAGCCTGTGATAAGATGGGAATTGGGGTTTAGTGCCGCATGATCGAAGAATGTTTCAAAAGTTGCATTTTCTTTTATCAGTTCCTGTAATCTATTATTGTTGAAGCCGGTTAACCACTCGATGATTTGATCTAATTCTTCTTTCGTTCTGCCTTTTTTCTCCACTTTTGCTATGTACAAAGGATATACCGATGCAAAAATCATTTTTGCGATACGTTGATTATGTTTATCAGAATCGTTCATGATTTGTGTTTTTTGAATAGACTAGCACGTTGAGTGAAATTATTTTTTAACACATAGGGACATAGAATCTATATTTTTTTGAGAGAATTTGATAGTCGTTTTACTTATCACATAGTTAATCTATGTGAAAAATAGGTTTATTTCTATTCTTTCTTTTTAGAGTTTTTATAAAATCTATGTCCCTATGTGTTTCATTATTTTTTTGAATAGAATTTCACCCAACAGATTAGTCTATTATGTTCTTGTTAAGAAACTTTTCAATTAAGGGAACCACAAGTTCACTTTCTTTAAAGTTGGGTGTGAGGGTTGTTATTTCTCCAATGTATTCTCCGTGTCCGCCCGGAATTATGGCCAGTTCGGAATTGGCAATTTGACGGTGAAGTTCAATGGCATGTTCCGGTGTGATGACGTCTTTGTCTCCATTAATGATTAAAGTTGGTACTGAAACTGATTTGATTTGCTCGTCTGGAATATCTTTGAAATTCAGCATCCTTTTTGCATCTCTGTCATGCATGATTTTTAAATCATCAGGATTTGTCGCTACTTTTTTGTAACCCAATTGAAGTTGCTCGGGCATATTATCCAAAGAAGCTTGTTTCATAAAATCCCAAAACCAATCAGGAACACCATTGCGTTTGGCAAGTGCCGAGGCTAAAATTATTTTGTCTACTATTTCAAGATGTCTTATAGCGATTTGCAGGACTGTTGTTCCGCCGTTGCTAAAACCCAAAAAGTCGGCTTTGTCAATTTTTATGTTTTTAAGAAAGACAGCAAGATCATCAGCATCTTGTTCAAAAGTAAGGTCTGCATTCCGGTCACTGGTTCGTCCGTGTGCCTGTAGTTCGACAGCAATTAGTTGTCTGTTTTTGGCGAGTAACGGAATGACTTTTTCAAAATTGGTTTGAATGGTCGAACCGCCACCATGAACAAGAATTAATGGTTTTCCCTGTCCATAAATTTCGTAATACATTTTCAGTCCATTCACTTCGGAATAGCCACTTTTAAAAGAAAGGCTGTCTGTTGTTTCGGTTTTCATTTGATTCTTTTTAACGAAGTTTATTTTTTTAGGATTCCTTTGTCTACACTTTCATTAATCAGATTTTCGGCGTAATTCCAGATTGCTGTAGACCCTTCTTTAATTGCTTTTTTCTTGTCATAGACTTTTTGGAAAGGTACATTGTATTCCTTCCAAGTTCCTCCGTTATTTGAAGTGTTTTGAAGCAAAGGTTCGAATCGATCCATTGATTTTGCAAATTTAGCTTCATTGGTAAGACCTTCTTCAAATTCCAGCCAAATGGCAATAAATTCGTCAGCCTGTTCTTTTGGCAAAAGCCCAAATATTCTTTTTGCAGCAATAAGTTCCTGTTCTGTATTAGAGTGATTGTTTTGGGTGTCGTAAAGAAAAATATCACCCGCATCAATTTCTACAATGTCGTGGATTAAAACCATTTTTATAACTTTAAGAACGTCTATTGGTTTATCTGAATGTTCTGCCAATACAATAGTCATCATTGCCAAATGCCAACTGTGTTCTGCGTCGTTTTCATGACGTTCGCTGTTGAATAATTTGGTTCTGCGCTGAATGTATTTTAGTTTGTCAATTTCTTTTATGAAAGCAACTTGTTTTGATAAATTGTCTGTTTGCATGGTTTTATAATTTCAGGATAAATCCACTATTGAAATGAGGTTTGATGTAAAGTTAAAACTTATTCTCAGGATATAAAAGCCTGTTTTTTTATAATAAACAGGAAAAGATTTAACAATCAAAAAGCATCAATCAAAACATTCCATTAGCATCAAATCACCCTTATCAAATTCAATTGTTACGATTCCATCTTCGGCGACATGATTGCTGCTTCCTGTTCTGTAGCCCAATTGTAATTTTTCGTTTTGTAAAGGATAAAAAAGATTTTGAGTCACGATGTTTTCAACTGTCCCAATAGGGATTAATGAAAGAATGGTGTCTTTGGAGTACCATTTTTGAAATTTTTTGGGAAGTAAAAAGGCTTTGGAATGGTCATCAAAAAAAACAATTTTCAGCAAATCCTGATATAGAGCGGCAATGGTGAGATTGTGTAGTGTGTGATCCATTCTTCTTCCGGTTGCCCAGACAACATTTACGGCTTTGTGTCCTTTTTCGATTAAAAAATCAAAAGCTTTTTCCAGGTCGGTTTGGTCTTGGGCTGGTGCGTGTACAATTTCCAATGGATACTGAGATGTTTTATATTTTTCAGGATCAAATTCTCGGTCAAAATCTCCTAACAAAACATCGACTTTTATATCCAATTCCATTACACGATCTATGGCTGAATCTAGAACAATCACCAATGGCGACCATTCGAGTAATTGCCCTAATAATTCGGGATTGCAAGCGGCTCCGTTGGCAATGATTAAAGCAGGTTCTTGGTCGTCGCGAACGATATGATGTGAAGACATTTGATTTTAGATTTTAGAATACAGATTTTAGATTTCAGAGCAAAGAAAATAGGATAGAATATAGAATTCATATTTTTTGTAAATATATGTAAAAATCTGAAATTTGGATTCTGAAATCTCCAGTCTAAAATCTGCCTACTGAAATCAGGAATAGCTCCAGAATTATTGTATGATATAATTTCTGAAATCGGTCTCACTTAAAGAGAAATAGCCCAAGGCATAGTTGTCGATGTTGGTTTGGTTGACGATATTACCCCTTACCGTGGCTGGTGTTGTCTGGAATGGGTTTTGACTGCCAGCGGTAGCAATGATTTTGCTCATATAATTATAATAGTCTTCGGAAATACCATAGTGGGTTACATCAATGGAAGAGCCTTGTTTTAAATTTTCATCGGAAAAGTTCCATTTTTTTTGGTTCCCGTTGGAGAATTGATCGCCAAGGACATGATAGGTTGGTGCTTTATTTATATCGGGAAAAAATCGTACCATATAGAAATTTTTAGCCATTGGGTCTTTGTAATAAACTACGATTTCATAATCTTTTCCAGAAAAACCGGCGTTGTTGTTTTGTACAATTGTGTCAATTGGAGTGACAGATTGCATGGTTTCGGTAGCGGTATAGGTTGCACCATTGTAGTTAACGGTCAAAGTGTAGGTTTCACCTATAACAGGTTTGAAATTTGTGCAGGTATATTCTCCTGTATTGGGTGTTTCAGCAAAGATGTAACTAATGTTTTGGCTGTTTTTAATGGAAACCGTGGCACCGGAAACTTTTGGCACGACATTGCTGTAATAGTCTGTGGTGGTGGACAAAATTATTTTTTGTTTCGATCCGTCGGTTCCTTTTTGCCAATTGATACTGGCATCGACTACCAATCGTGGAGGGGCGGTATTCAAGTCCACATTGACAACGTCTTCGCATCCTGCAAAGAAAAATAAGGCTATTGCTATCGAGATATGTTTTATTATGTTCATAATTTTAAAATTTGAAATTATAACTAACCGAAGGTACTATTCCAAAAATTGATAGTCTGACTGCCTCGTTTGCTCCAGTTTGCTCGTTTTCTTGGAAACGGATTGAAGCTGCATTTTGTCGGTTATAGACGTTGTAAATACCAAAAACCCATTCACTTTGCCAGTCTTTTCTTTTTTCTGGTCTTGGAACATAAGTGGCAGACAAGTCCAAATGATGATATAAAGGGAGGGTGTTTTTGTTTCTGGAATCAAAACTTGGAACAGAGATTCCTTGATACACATACTGACCGTTTGGATAAGTTACCGGTTGTCCGGTTTGGAAAATGAAATTGCCGCTGACTGTCCATTTCTGATTGAAAGAATAATTTGAAGTCACCGCTAGATTGTGTAGTTTATGGTATCCTGATTTGTACCAGTCACCATTGTTGATACCGGGTTCATTTGTCGTTCTGCCTGGTGTTCGCTGTTCTGATTTGGACAACGTATAAGCAATCCAGCCGTTCAGTTTTCCACTGTTTTTGCGAAGCATTAATTCTAGTCCATAAGCTCTTAATTGCCCGTTTAGAATAACTTGCTCGATAGCATTGTTGGCAACTAAATCGGCACCATCTATGTAGTCGAGTCTGTTTTTTACGGTTTTATAAAAACTTTCAACCTCCAAGGAATACATGTCGTTTTTAAAATTTTTAAAGTAACCTACAGCAGTTTGGTCTGCAATTTGGGGCTTAATGTATTGGTCACTAGGTGTCCAAATATCCAATGGAGTAGGCGATGAGGTATTGGAAACCAACTGCAAGTATTGTACCATGCGGTTATAGCTGGCCTTTATGGAACTGTCGTCGTTCAAAACATAGGTCGTTGCAAAACGGGGTTCCCAATTTGAAAAAGAAGTGATGACATCATTGTAACCATAAGTTTTGGTGCCGATGGGAATTCCCTTTTCGTAAATTTTGAGTTGGTCGTTAAAAGTGACGGTCTGATTGTTTTCGTATAAATTCACTGTAGAGGCACCCAGTCTGTAAAACATGCTAAAACGCACACCATATAAAAAAGATATTTTTTGGCTGGCTTGGTGCTCTGCTTCAAGATAGACGGAAGGCTCCCAGGCATTTTTTTTGTCTAGTTGTTTGTAATTAATGGTCGAGTTTTCGTCCATCGGGTTGATAGTCCCAGGATTAAATTTATAGTAGAGGGAATTTGCGCCGTAGTTCAGTTTGATTTTGTCATTCAAATAATATTTGAAATCATATTTTAAATTGAAGTTTTTTATGCCCGACCGCCAGTCAAAACCTACCTGTGAAAAAGTTAACCCATAATAATAATCACTAAAAATGGCCGATAAATTGGAAAAATGCCGATCTGAAAACAAATGGTTCCATCTTAAATTGAAGGTGCTGTTTCCGTAATTATTTGTGAATTGTTTGCTGATATTGAAAAAATCTCTTCCAAAATAACCCGAAGCATAGAGGCTGTTGTTGTCGTTAAACTTGTAATTTAATTTGGTATTTAGATCATAAAAGAAAGCCGAGTTTGCATTGTCTATCAATTTTAGGAATAAATGAGCATACGAAGCTCTCCCGCCAATCAAGAACGAACCTTTATCTTTTACAATAGGTCCTTCGGCGAGCAATCGGCTCGATATCAATCCAATTCCGCCATTCATGTGGAAGGAATTACTGTTTCCTTCTTTTTGGTAAATGTCCAAAACCGAAGAAGCTCTTCCCCCATATCGCGCAGGAATACCACCTTTGTATAATTTCAAATCTTTGATAGCATCCGGGTTGAAAACCGAGAAAAACCCAAATACATGCGAAGAATTGAATATTATTGCTTCATCGAGTAAAATTAAATTTTGGTCGGCTCCGCCACCACGAACGTTAAAACCTCCTTGTCCTTCGCCTGCATTGGTAACACCAGGAAGCAGCAAAATAGATTTCAACACATCGGGTTCACCCATAACTACTGGCATTTTTTTTATAGTAGCCATCGAGAGTTTGTTAACACTCATTTCTGTGGACTTTATGTCGGTGCTTTTTTTGTTGGCCGTCACAACAATTTCTTTTAATTGCTGTTCGCTGCCGCTGAGCTTATAATTTTTTTTGATGTTTTGTCTCAATTCGATTTTTTCTTCTAAGTTTTGAAAACCTATGTATTCAATATGCAAGGTGTAATTTCCTTGAGGAAGTGTTAACGAATAGAAGCCGTATTCATTGGTAGTAGTGCCAGTTTTTAGCTCTGGAATGTAGATGTTTACCCCAATCATGGTTTCATTGGTGCTGGCATCTGAGATAACACCGCTAATAGTGAATTTTTGCTGTGAAAAGGCTGAAAACGAACTTAGGAATAGCAGGAGTAGGGGTATGGTTTTCTTCGAAATCATCTTTTTTGGTTTTGAATTACAAATGCCCTTAAAAAAAGGGTAATCAGAAATAATATGCTAATATATCTTTGATAAGCTTATTACTTTTGATTTGTAGATAATATAAAAGTAAGAAAAAAAAGTTAAGGAGCGAAAGATTAGGCTTTTTCTGCTATTATGGATTCCTGCTCTCCGCTATATCCCCGATTTAGGAAAACAAGGCAAAAAAGCCTTGTCTTCCTAAATCGGGGATGCCGCTTCGATCAGGGCTAAAGAGGAGAGATGGTTTTGTTTTTGGAATCAATACTTAAAACTATAAAACAAAAAAGCACCCGCTTTCGGCGGATGCTTTTGGTTAAAAATTAATTAAAGTTATCTTGAAGAAATCACTTTTTGTACACTGCTTCCTTTATTGGTAGTTACTTTAACAATATAAACTTCTTCTTGACCTGTGCTTGTAAGGTTTAAAGATATTTCTTTGTTCAAATAGCCATTGGTGTCGTATTTCGTAATTACTAGGTTCCCTTTTGCATTGAATACCTCAATTTTTACATCAGTAGGATAATCAAAATTGTATCTGATGGTCAATTGATCTTTGAAAGGAACAGGATATGCGGTAAAATCGTCTGCTTTGATTTTACTGGTTGTCGTTGTATCTGTTGGAGTAATTGTTTCCACTGTGCCTGTTTCTACTGTTTTGGCAACAGTTGTTAAAGGAGTTGGGGCGGAGCAATTACTAACAAGTATATCACCAGCGGTGGTGTTATCTATGTATGTATTGACACCTGATGTGATTCTAGATATGAAGTATTCATGATAATCTACTGATGGTGTAGTTTGACCAATAATAGTCTTCGTGTCATATTTTACCGAAATAACATAGGTACGTCCTGCTATTGCATTAGGTATTGTGACTTTCGCCTGTCCGGACCCTTTTGGAGGGGTGACTTCTTTACCCGTAGCAATTTTTGTGCAATTGTTGTCAAAAACAAATACTTGGTCTAGCTGGATTGCGAAGTCCTTAACATGAGGGCGAGAGTTATTAAATTGAAGCACTTCAATAGTTAGAGGTCCAGTTGATGGTGCAACAATTTTAGCATAATAAAAGAATACCCCCGGTGTTGCATTTGAAATTGTTGTTTTAGCACCCTTTTTAGTAACAGTATAGCAAATTTTATCCAACGGAGGCTGATTATTTAAGAAACTGGTGCAAGTGGTTGCAGTTGGATAAATCAGGCCACCGCAATTTTTCACTGTAATTGTTATTGACTCAGTATCTGTACACCCCTCAGGTGTTGTCGCTTTAACCCAATAAGTTCCTGCGCTAACAGCCTTTAATTCCTCTTTTGTCATTTGATTACCTATTGATCCATTATTATTCTTATGATAACTCAAAATAGTACCTTCAGGCAATTCGCTACCAGCTGTTATTGCATTTGCTGTTGCGACTACTGTAAAATCTAATACACCTGGTGCGCATAAATCTTCTGGAGTAGTGATATGCAGAATAGGATTTGGGTTCTGCACGACATTCGCTGTATTGCTTGTAGCAGTACAACTGGTTGGAGTAGCACCTGTAGCAATTACATAATAACCTGTGCCTGCACTAAGCCCACTCCAGGTTAAAGCAGCACTTATACCAGGTTTAGCTTCCTGCACAATTGTGTTTAAAGAATTATACAACTGGTAGCTTATCGTATTATTTCCCGAAGTAGAAGAAGTAATACTTCCGCTATTTGGGGTAGACGAACAGAAGTCATGCCCGGTTAGCACCAAGGCTGCAGGATTTGGTGTTTCGATAACATTAACCGCATTACTTTGTGAAGTACAGGTAATTGGAGTAGTGTTCGTAGCAACCACATAATATCCAGTTCCCGCGGCTACATTATTCCATGTTAATCCGGAGCCTGTTCCATCTTTGACACCCTGAACTGTACCATCTGAACTGTTGTACAATTGATATTTTACACCAATTACTGATGTAGATGATGTGATTGTACCGGTTCCTGTAACAGAAGTGCATATTGAACTTCCTGTTAAAGAAAGTGCCGCTGG